>NZ_JBQEMS010000005.1:0-320867 GCF_052044265.1 Sinorhizobium sp. 22678
TCCTGCATCGCCCTCACGCGGTCCAGCAATATCTGCCCGTCCGGTGCGAGCTCGTATCCCGTCCGCGCCCTGACGAACAGCGCTCGTCCCGTGGCACGTTCCAGCGCCAGCATCCGTCGCCCAATGGTCGGCGCGCTGATCCCCGTCTTCTCAGCGGCACCCGCAAGCCCGCCTTGCTCGGCGACGTGCAAAAAGAGACGAAGATCTTCCCAGTTTTCGACTTTCATCCGGTTCGACTTTCATCCATGAAAGATGGCTTTCGTTCGCGCCTCTACAGTTGCATGGCCTCTCGAACCATTTTCCGGGTAACGCCAGATGCCCGGAGAAACGAGATGCTACTTGAATGGACGATCCTATATAGGGAGCTGGTAAGCCAACAGCGCAAAAAACGCTGCGACGCGTTCGCCGATCCACTCGACGGTGCCGAATGGGAAGGATTCGGCTGGCTCGTGAAATGGATCGCGAGGTCTGCTGCGCGCCGTTCGCAAGCCGGTGACCACAGAGGGAAGGGCACGCTCGATCAGACGTGCCGTGCGCAACCGTCCGCGGCGCCCTTGGGCTTGCCTGCGCCTAGCCCAATCGGCTCTCGCTGCGCAATGGAGTGAGCTCGTCCTCCCGCCGCGATCTTACTCGATCGATGCGAACAAGCATCCAAGCAGCAAAAGTTTCCCCGGATCATCTGACGTTGGGAACAGTGCAATTATCCGGAATTAGGACGGAAAAGGCCATCGCCCGATCCCATTGTTGGATGGCACATCTTAGAGGAGAATGCGGCGTTATGGAGCAAGTGCCACATGCGTCAGGCGGCGCGTTAGGAGGTTGTCGCCTCTACCGACGCGGTTTTACCAGTGTTTCTGGGGTTATCAGATGCAGCCGCTCGTCTTCTTTCCTTCTTTCGCCAAACTCTCGACATCGCTTGAAAAACCACTTCTACTGAAAAACAGGTAGTGCTTGCCCGTCGCTCCTTCCCCGTAAGTCGTTTTCTCGGATCGCTCACGCAACAATCGGACGTGGCCAATGTCGATCACGCGCGATCGCCATTTGCATTCGCCATAAAAAAATGCACCATCCAACAATCGCCCCGCGACATCGATGTCGAAATCGGCGTGACCCCAAATCTGGCCAACCTCCTGCGTCGGAACCGCAAGGACCTCCTGCAGATGAAGCCTTGCAAATTGAAGGGCGATCGGTTCGAACGCAATACCCATATAGTCGGAGAACGGAGGCTCCACGACGCGGTCGTAAACCTCCTCGCCAAACCCGCTGCTGATCGCGCTCAGGTTTGGTCGCACGAAACGATGCCAGAACGACATCAGGCTGTCTGTAACGCGATAGCGGCGGTTTCGGCCCTTCTCGTCGGCATCCAGCGATTTCGAATTATCGATCAAATCGAGCGCGAGCAGTTTTGCCAGGTACGGTCCAATACCGTCTGCTTTGACACCCAGTCGGTTTGCGATCTCCGACTTAGTGTTGCAACCGTCAGATACAGCCGCAACCACGCTTGAGTAAAAGGACGGCTCTCTGAGTTCGGTCTGCAGCAGCGTGTTCGGTTCGTCGATCAGCGTGCCTGTCTCTGTGAGCAAGAGTTTGATGACGTTGTTGCGGAGCGGTTCCTGAGCGTCGCAAAGCTGAAGATAGTAGGGAATGCCGCCGAACATCGCATAGGTTCTGATAATGTCGTCGGCCGTGTACTCCGGGAAAAACTTGGCGACATCGACAAGTGGCAAGGCCTTCATGTCGATCGACAGGGTTTTTCGCCCGTAAAGCGGGTTCCGTTCCGCCAACAGGTCTTCCATTTGAGAAATGGCAGAGCCGCAAAGGATCAGTTTCATCGCCCCATCTGCAAGCGCGCCGGAATCCCAGAATTTCGCACGATCGATCGCAGTGCTGGCTCGTTATCAAGCAGATAGGGAAATTCGTCGATCGTGACGATCAATCCCGGATGCTCGCCGGCACGCTCGGCAACATAGTGCAGTACCCCCTCCCAGCTTGACAGGGCTTCGAGCTGTGGCTTTGATCCGATTGCCTTTCCGACATCGGATTTGAACTGCTCTAGGTTCAAAAGTGATGAGACGCGGGTCGCTTGAAAGTAGATTCCGGGTGATTCTTGGCGGCCTCCCGAAGGAACCGCGATTTGCCGATCCGCCGTCGGCCAAATACGATGATGAGGGAAGGTCGTTGCGAATCCAATTCGGTCCGCACCAGCTTGAGTTCACGTTCGCGCCCGAGAAACTGCATATGCCTGCCTTTTGGTAAACGTAATTACCTTAATCGTGATTACCTTAATCCTGAATTTCTTAGTGGCGATTCCTTTGTCAAGTTCTGCGCGCTGCGGACTCTTCAAACCTTCTCCAGATTGTCGATTTTTCCTCAGGCACCAGGGCAAGCCTATTCCCTTTGAAACCCGGCAGTTGATCTCTCGTGGGCAGAAAGAGTTTCGTAGCGCAGTCGGTACCGAGATCGGTTCTCCTGCTTCGCGCAGGACCTCCAAGACGGCTTGGGGCTTGTTTATGCCATTCATGGCCGCTTTTACCTCGGACGACGACGGCTTTGCCTTACGAGGTCGATCACCGCACCTGACCCCGGCTGTGACGATGCCTGGAAGTCTGGCTCATAGCTCAGGATCACGCGCTCCAGCGCTCTCATCAGTTCCTGAATGTCTACCCGCTCCCTTTCAAGCTGCTGCAGCCTGTCAATTAAGGCGGCTCGCTTCTGCTTCAACTCGTACACTACACTCATTCGAGGCTCCGTTTTTATCGGAAACCAGGGTTAGTCGGGATACCATTTCAGGTCTGGTGGTTTTTGCTACCTAACCTTTCGCGGGGGGTGCCCCGCCTGCGGGGATAGAAACGGTGTGCTAGTGTCAGCGCTGGAGGGGAGTGGCCGTCGGCATTTTGGTGGCATTTCACCCCGTTACCTAACGTGGTCCATGGGCTGCTGCGCACTTGAGAGTGGTGACGCCGTTGTCGGCGATCCCGGTTAGGAATTTGATCTTTTAGCACAGCCCAGCCCCTCCGTTCGACAACCGGATAGGAGAGCCTGCCATGTCTCGAACAAAGAAGTCTCGCAGCAGGCGGGATATTTCCCCTACTCACTTGAATGCTGCTGCAATCGACATCGGTGCGACGATGCACGTGGCCGCAGTCGGGCCCGACCAAGCTTCCGAGCCGGTGCGCAGTTTTGGCACCTTCACCGGCGATCTGCATCGGTTGGCGGACTGGTTCACGACGTGTGGCGTGCGCACGGTCGCGATGGAGTCCACGGGGGTCTACTGGATTCCGGTCTTCGAGATACTCGATCAGCGTGGCTTTGAGGTCATAGTGGTCAACGCCCGCGATGCCAAGCACGTGCCAGGCCGCAAGACCGATATCAGCGACGCCCAATGGCTGCAGCGTTTGCATGAATATGGATTGCTCAGGGCCAGCTTCGGGCTGAAGGGCGAAGTGGCGGTCATGCGCGCCTATCTACGTCAGCGTGAACGTTTGCTCGATTACGCTGCCTCGCACATCCAGCACATGCAAAAAGCGCTGACGCAAATGAATCTGCAGCTCCACCACGTGGTGGCAGACATCACCGGTGTCACCGGCATGGCCATCATCCGTGCGATTGTCGCCGGTGAGCGCGATCCGATGGTTCTGGCGTCCTATCGCGACCCACGCTGCCATGCGTCTGCGGAGACGATCCGTCACGCGCTCGTCGGCAATGATCGCGAAGAGCACATCTTTGCCCTGACCCAGGCGCTGGAGTTGTACGACGTCTACCAAGCCAAAGTGGCGCTCTGCGACGTGCGCATCGAGGCTGTATTGAAACGGCTGCGGCAGGTCTCGTCCACCCCGGTAGGCAAACCGCCGCCCGTACGGACAACGCAGAAGCAGTCCAATGACCCAGCCTTCGATGTTCGCGCCGCCCTGTACGGCTTGCTCGGCTGCGATGTCACTCAGATTCACGGGCTCGGGCCTTATCTGACGCTCAAATTGGTCGGAGAGTGCGGGACCAACCTCTCGGCCTGGCCGAGTGCCAAGCACTTCACCTCCTGGTTATGCCTCTCACCAAGCAACAAAATCTCCGGCGGCAAAGTGTTGTCGTCACGGACCCGACGATCTGGTAGCCGGGCCGCGGCGCCACTGCGGCTTGCTGCGGTTGCGGTCGGGCGCACGCAGACCGCGTTGGGGGCATTCTATCGGCGTCTGTCGGCTCGTGTCGGCAAGGCCAAGGCGGTCACTGCCACGGCTCGCAAAATCGCCGTCTTGTTCTACAACGCCCTGCGGCACGGTATGGAATACAGCGATCCGGGAGCCTCCCACTACGAGGACAATTACCGCCGACGCATCCTTCGCTCCCTGGCCATCTGCCAAATCCCCGGAAGACGAAAAGAGGGCCGCTTATCGGATCGCGCTTCAAGGTCTCCTGTACCATTAGGACAGGCTGGGAAAGCCTCTCCGGATGTCCGTATAGCCCCTCGCCAACCAGACCTTCACACCGCTCGCGACCGGGATCATCGCCGCTCCAGCACATCAGAAATCCGACCGAGCGCTTCGGGGTCGACGTCACTCTCGACCCGCAGGCGACGGCCTCGGCCAAGCTCGGTCGTGACGATACTTGCCCTTTTGCGCGGTCGGGAGACCGGCGGCTCCGCTGGCGACGAAGGCGGCTCGACGATCTCTCCCGGAATGAGCTGCGGGACGGACGGCCGCGGATACCTGACAGAGTTCCTTGCGCCAGCGAAAAAGCTGGCTCACATGGATACCGGCCGTTCGCGCGATCTCGGAAACGCGCGCCTCCGGCATGACTGTCGCGGCGTCGAACCGTTCCTTCTCCTCGCGAGACCAGCGCCGACGCCGCTCGACCGACGTGATCACCTCAATCTGATGCATCGTCATAGGACTAGTCTTAAATGCGGTATTCAGCATACGCTGCATCTGTGGTGGGTGAAGAGAGGTGCTGCGCTTCGGGCTGATGATAAAACGTGGTCTGCGAGACCTTTCCTGCACCGCCAGCTTCACGCCGTCTACAACGCCATCGAACTGCCGTGGAGCAACGGCCAGGCGGAGGGTCAAATCCACCGCCTGAAGACAATCAAGCGTGCGATGGCAGAGCTGGCCCGGAGCTGCTCAGGGCCAGCTCTGCCACTCGACCAAAATCGCCACCAGACAAAGTGAGGAAGACCCCAATTAAACGCCAAGCGACACCTTGATCCCGCCTCGCCGATGATTGCGGAACCCGAGAGGAAGCCGGCTGGGCAGCGTCTCCGCGGAACTTTTGCGCTCGTTTTAAATTTAGCCAATGCTCGTTTCCGAAAGGCCCGTCATGAACGTAAGCGACGAAAGAACCGTCTCGCTGTGGGCGACGGTCAAGGCTGCGCCTGACGCGGTTCCACTCATGGAAAACGATCAGGCCGACGTGATCGTCATCGGCGCCGGAATCGCCGGTTTGTCGGTAGCCTACGAGTTCGCCGTGTGTGGGCAGAAAGTCGCTGTAATCGATCGCGGCGAAATCGGCAGCGGGATGACCGCGCGGACAACCGCTCACCTTTCATCGATATGCGATGACTATTTCTCCCAGCTGATCGAGCTGCGGGGGCGCGAGGTGGCAAAGCCAATCAGCCGCAATTGACCGTATCGAAGCGATCCAGGAGAGCGAGGGCATAGCCTGCGACTTCAGACGTGTCGACGGCTTTTTATTTCCGTCATCCGGAGCGGAGGATGCCAGTCTCGAGCGCGAGCTCGACGCAGCGCTCCAAATCGGGGTCGCGGTAGAAAAAATCGTTGGTTTGCCGTTTGTTGAGTTTTCAGCGGCGCCAGCCCTCCGCTATGGCCGTCAGGCGACGTTCCATCCGCTCAAGTATCTACGTGGGCTGGCTACCAGCATTTGCGCACGTGGCGGCAGGTTATACTGTGATACAGTTGTCGAAAAGGTCGAGGAAGCCGAAGACGGCGTCCGCGTGTCAACGAGCTCTGGGCTCAGCGTCACCGGAAGATGGGCCGTTGTCGCAACTAATTCGCCGATCAATGACCGTGTCGCCATCCACACCAAACAAGCGCCATATCGGACCTACGCGATGTCGTTCGAAATCGACCGCGGAGCCGTTCCGGATGGGCTCTACTGGGACATGGAAGATCCGTATCACTATGTCCGCCTGCAACCCGGTGAGGGCGCGAGCGACTTTCTCCTGGTAGGCGGCGAGGACCACAAAACGGGTGCGGCTGACGATGCTGAACGGCGGTTCGCCGCTTTGACGGCCTGGATCAAGCGCCTGGTGCCCAATCTCGGCGCTGAAACCCATCGCTGGTCCGGCCAAGTAATGGAAGCCATCGACTACACTGGTTTCCTTGGCCGCAATCCGGGGAACGAGCGTGTGTTTGTGATCACCGGCGACTCCGGCGAAGGCATGACGCATGGAGTTGTCGCTTCGCTATTGATCCGGGACCTGATCTCTAAAGGCAGCAGTCCGTGGCGGGACCTTTACGAGCCGTCTCGCAAAACCACGGGAGCGATTGTGGACTATCTCGTGGAGAACGCAACGGCGGTTAAGAACTTCGCGGAGTATGTTGCGCCTGGCGAGGTCGACTCCGTCGATAAGCTCCAGCCAGGACAGGGTGCCATCGTCCGCGAGGGCTTGACCAAGGTTGCCGCCTTCCGCGCCGAGGACGGGACGTTATACAAACGATCCGAGTCCTGCACGCATATTGGCTGCCACGTGCATTGGAATTCCCTTGAACGTTGCTGGGACTGTCCTTGCCACGGCTCGCATTTCGCGGTCGACGGCACGGCCCTAAATGGGCCCGCCGTCTCGCCTTTGGCTGACCTCTGATAGCTACGAGCATTGAAGTCTCGGCCGCAAATTTACAGGTGAGTAGTTCATCTTGTGACGCCAAGTCGCCCATTTCACAACCTCGATATTTAATCTCTGAATTGCTGTCCGCGACAGTCGCCGGTTATCGTCCCACAAGTCAGTTCGAGCGCCGCTAATGTCGGTGGCGAGTGGCAGGAACCCTCATCCTCTCAATCAATAGGGCAGGGCAGGCGTTGGCACATTCGATGCCGTTCGGGGCCGTCCGCGCCAACAGAAGCGGCGCGATCAGAGCTCTAATGGTCGCTTAGTGCCTTGGCGTTTCTCGGCCTTCCCTGATGTTGCGCACTGAGCCAGGCTCGGGAACCTTATCACCGGGGCGCAAACTAATGCGAAATGTTTGCTGCCCGTGTTGTCCTCACGCGCTCAGTCCCGTCGTTGAAGTGATCTCGGAGCCGGGTGGCCCCGCCAGATCTTACGCGCAGGTGGCTAGAGATATCGCTCGGTTGATCGCCATTGAAGAATTTAGGTATACGAGTATTATGGTACACCGTAATATCACTAGCATCGGCAGACGAACCGATATTGAGGTAAGAGGATGAACGCTGATTTGCGGGAGACCGACATCCGAGTAGAGCGTCCGGCCAAGACATTGAGGGAACTAGCACTCGAAAAGGTTCGGGATGCAATTGTAGACGGCTATTTCAAACCTGGCGAACGCCTCGTCGAGCGTGATCTCTGCGGTCAACTGGGCGTGAGCCGCACGGTCGTCCGTGAGGTGCTACGTCATCTCGAATCCGAGGGGCTCGTAGCGAGCTTACCGAACAAGGGACCGATCGTCGCGCTCCTCGACTTGGATGAGGCAAAGCAGATTTATGAAATCCGTGGCGCCCTCGAAGGAATGGCTGCGCGCCTGTGCGCGGAACGCCGCGACCCGGCCATCGCGGAGGCTCTCGAAGCGTCGTTGAAGGGCATCCGCGAGAGCTATGCGGCCAAGGACATGCATGGCGTTCTCAACCAGACTTCCGCTTTCTATCAAACATTGTTCACCCGGGTTGATCGGCACGTCGCCTGGGGCGTCGTGAATCTTCTGACCGTCCGGATCAACCATCTGCGCTCCATGACGATCAAGACCAACAATCGCGACGTCGAAGGACCTGCGCAAATGGAAAAAATCGTCGATGCGATCAGAAGGGGCGACGGCGAAGCGGCCTGCAGAGCCGCCCTTGACCATGTCGCCCGCGCCGCTGCCATCGCGGAAACGCTCATCGCCGCTCAGCAGACGGGCGAGTGAATAGTTACGGTGGAAGGCAGAATGGCCCTGCCTTCCCGAGACGATGCTGTCGACCTGGCCCACTCCGGTTATCCGGGAGCTGGTCACCGATCGCTTCTGCCAAGGCGACGGCATTGTAATTGAGCCCGCGCACCTCCTTTTCCTGCAATAGCGCCCCACACACATCGGACGCCTAGGCAGCGGCCGGCGCGACCAGTGTGGCGTTCGGCCCTGGGTACGTCTGGCAGGCCTCGCGCACCCGCACCGCGACATGAGGTTGGCTCCTCTCCCGCAAGTCGCCGACCCAAGGCGATTTTCGTCAATGCCATCCGTTGCTTCCGACGTTTCTGGCTCGGCCTCAGGGGATGCTTGACACCGTAATATTATGGTATACCATAAGACGTAATAGATAATGATAGGGAGGAGTTTCCAATGTCCGTTCAGATCCGCAAGACGCTGCTCCAGATCGAAACGACCTTGATCGAAGGAGGCAAGGCCACCCCGCAGCCGTTGAAGCTGTTTTCGGCGCTGGCGGTGGTGAAAAATCCATGGGCGGGGCGGGGTTTCGTGGAAGACCTCAAGCCGGAGATCCATGCGGCAGCACCTGTGCTTGGGGAGCTCCTGACCAGAATGATTATCGACGCCGTGGGCTCAGGCGAAGCGGTCGAAGGCTACGGCAAGGCCGCCGTTGTGGGGCTTGACGGTGAGATCGAGCATGCCTCGGCACTCATCCATACGCTGCGCTTCGGCAATCACTATCGCCAAGCGGTCGGCGCCAAGTCGTACCTCGCCTTCTGCAATACGCGCGGCCCCGCCAACGCCACCGTCATGATCCCACTGATGGACAAGAACGATGAGGGTCGCCGTTCTCACTACCTGACGATTCAGACGGCGATGCCTGATGCGCCGGCCGCCGATGAAATCGTCGTGGCTCTTGGCGCATCGGTTGGCGGACGCCCGCACCATCGGATAGGCGACCGCTATCAGGATCTGAAGGACCTCGGCCAGGACGCCGCCAATCCGGCCGGCGTGTAAACGGCAGGCACTTCGATGCAGACGGTCACATCAAATACGTCCGGGGAGGGCGGCACTGCGCTGCCGCGCAAGATGACTGTGCGCGGAGCCGCCTACCTCGAAGCCGGTGAGGGCGAGCCGTTGATCCTCATTCACGGCGTCGGCATGCGCCTCGAGGCCTGGGCGCCGCAGATCGAAGCCTTCGCCAAGACCCATCGCGTCATCGCGGTGGACATGCCCGGGCATGGCGGGAGCGAGAAAATCGCGGCGGGCAGCACGGTGCGCGACTTCGTCGACTGGTTCGGCCGCTTTCTGGACGATATCGGTATTGACCGTGCGAATCTCGCGGGGCACTCGATGGGTGCGCTGATTTCCGGCGGCGCGGCGGCAACCTTCGCCAACCGCATCACGCGTGTCGCTTATCTCAACGGCGTTTACCGCCGCGATCCCGCGGCAAAGGCGGCCGTTCTGGCCCGCGCAGCGGCGATCCGAACAAGCGGCGTGGACACGGCGGGACCGTTGCTGCGATGGTTCGGCGATGATCCGCAGAGCCAGCGAGCACGGGAATTGACCCGCGTGTGGTTAGAGGCGGTCGATCCGGAAGGCTACGCGATCGCTTATACCGCCTTTGCAAACGGCGACGAGGCCTATGCCGATTGCTGGCCTTCCGTCACTTGCCCCGCCCTTTTCCTCACGGGTTCGGGAGACCCGAATTCGACGCCGGAAATGGCTGAGCAGATGGCGTCGCTGACGCCGAACGGATGGGCTCGCGTCGTCGACGGTCACAGACATATGGTCAATCTGACCGCGCCGGAGAGTGTCAATGCGCTGATGGCGGAGTGGCTGAATTACCGGGAGGAGCCGGCATGAGTGTGGAAGATCCAAGAGCCTTGCGCGACGCCTTTGGCGCCTTTGCGACCGGAGTGACGGTGGTGACGGCGAACAATCCGACGGGCCAGCCAATCGGTTTTACAGCCAATTCCTTTACGTCCGTCTCGTTGGATCCGCCCCTGCTGCTTGTGTGTATTGCCAAGACCTCGCGCAATTATGAGACGATGACCGGAGCGGAGCGTTTCGCCGTCAACGTCCTGTCCGAAACACAAAAAGACATCTCCAACACCTTCGCCCGGCCGGTGGAGGATCGGTTCGCGTCCGTCGACTGGAGGAAAGGGCCGAATGGTTGCCCGATCCTTTCCCAGGTCGCGGCCTGGTTCGAGTGTTCGAAGCAGGACCTCATCGAGGCTGGCGATCATGTGATAATGGTCGGGCGCGTAACGGCCTTCGAGAACAGCGGGCTAAATGGCCTCGGCTATGCCCGCGGCGGCTATTTCACGCCTAGGCTGGCGGGCAAGGCCGTTTCCGCGGCCGTCGGGGGCGAAATTCGTCTCGGCGCAGTGCTCGAGCAGCAGGGCTCAGTATATCTCGTGGGCGATGAAACGCTGTCGATCCCGAGTTGCACCGTCGAAGGCGATGACCCCGCCCGGACCCTGGCGGCGCATCTCGAGCAATTGACCGGACTGAACGTCACCATCGGCTTTCTCTATTCAGTCTATGAAGACAAGAGCGATGGACGGCAACACATCGTCTATCACGCACTGGCCAGCGACGGTGCCCCGCAAAGAGGCCGGTTCCTGAGGCCGGAGGACGCCGCCGCGGCGAAATTCAGCAGCACCGCGACCGCCGACATCATCAATCGTTTCGTGCTCGAAAGCTCCATCGGCAATTTCGGTATGTACTTCGGCGACGAGACCGGCGGCACGGTTCATCCGATCGCGAACAAGGACGCACGCACATGAAATTCTCGCTTTTCGTACACATGGAACGTCTCGATGCCTCGCAGGACCACAAGTCGCTCTACGAGGAATTCGTCGCGCTCTGCGAGATCGCAGACAAGGGTGGCATGCACGCGATCTGGACGGGTGAGCACCATGGCATGGAATTCACCATTGCGCCGAACCCGTTTGTAACGATTGCGGACCTTGCCCGCCGCACGAGGAATGTCCGCCTCGGCACCGGCACAGTGATTGCGCCGTTCTGGCACCCGATCAAGCTCGCGGGCGAGGCGGCGATGACGGATCTCATCTGTGACGGCCGCCTCGATATCGGGATCGCCCGCGGCGCGTACAGTTTCGAATACGAGCGGTTGTTGCCGGGCCTGGATGCCTGGAGCGCCGGACAACGGATGCGCGAACTCATTCCGGCCGTCAAGGGGATTTGGGCCGGTGACTACGCCCACGACGGTGAGTTCTGGAAGTTCCCCGCCACCACCTCGGCGCCGAAGCCGCTGCAAGATCCGCATCCACCGATCTGGGTTGCTGCCCGCGATCCGAATTCCCATGAGTTCGCTGTCGCGAACGGCTGCAACGTGCAAGTGACGCCGCTCTGGCAGGATGACGAGGAGGTCCGAAGCCTGATAGGTCGGTTCAACGACGCCTGCGCCAAGAGCCGTGGGGCCGAGCGGCCTAAGATCATGCTGCTGCGTCACACCTATGTCGGCTCCGACGAGGCAGATATCGCGCGAGCCGCTCATGAGATGAGCGTCTACTACAATTACTTTTTCGCGTGGTTCAAGAACGAACGACCGATCAAACAAGGCCTCATCGAACGGATTCCGGAAGAGGAAATTGCCGCCAACGCCATGCTCTCGGGCGAGGCGATGCGACGCAACAACGTCGTCGGCACGGCCGATGAGGTCATCGCCCGGCTGAAGACCTACGAGGCGATGGGGTATGATGAATACTCCTTCTGGATCGACACGGGTATGAGCTTCGAGCGCAAGAAGGCGTCGCTTGAACGCTTCATCGCCGAGGTCATGCCGGCGTTTGCGGAGTAGGGCAGATGCAGCGCTTCCAGTGTTACATCGATGGTGAATTCGGCGACGGCGAGGCCCGGTTCGAAAGCATCGACCCGGCGACGGGCCGTGCCTGGGCGGAGATGCCGGAGGCGCGCGAAGCCGATGTCGATCGCGCCGTTGGAGCGGCGCACAATGCCCTCTATGGCGGAGCATGGCCGAGGCTGACCGCGACGCAGCGAGGCAAGCTGCTGTACAAGCTCGCCGATCTGGTGGCCGCGAATGCCCAGAAACTGGCGGAACTCGAGACGCGCGACACAGGCAAGATCATCCGCGAAACCTCGGCACAGATCGCCTATGTCGCCGACTATTACCGCTATTACGCCGGGATCGCCGACAAGATCGAAGGATCCTATCTGCCGATCGACAAGCCGGACATGGATGTGTGGCTTCGCCGCGAACCGATCGGCGTCGTCGCCATGGTCGTGCCGTGGAACAGCCAGCTTTTCCTTTCGGCGGTCAAGATCGGCCCGGCGCTTGCGGCCGGCTGCACCATGGTTGTGAAGGCGTCGGAAGACGGGCCGGCGCCGCTGCTCGAATTCGCCCGGCTGGTTCATGAGGCCGGCTTTCCGGCCGGCGTCGTCAATATCATCACCGGCTTCGGCCCGCCCTGTGGGGCGGCCCTCAGCAGTCATCCCAAGGTCGACCATATCGCCTTTACCGGCGGGCCCGAGACCGCGCGTCATGTGGTGCGCAGTTCGGCGGAGAACCTCGCCTCGACCTCGCTGGAGCTCGGCGGCAAGTCTCCCTTCATCGTCTTTGCCGACGCCGATCTCGAAAGTGCGGCAAACGCGCAGGTCGCCGGCATCTTCGCGGCGACCGGCCAGAGCTGCGTCGCCGGCTCCCGCCTCGTCGTCGAGCGAACCCTCAAGGACCGCTTCCTGGAGATTCTCAAGGCGAAGGCCGAGGCGGTGCGCCTCGGCAGCCCGCTCGACATGGCGACGGAAGTCGGGCCGTTGGCAACCCGGCGCCAGCGCGCGCACATTGAGGCCCTGATCGCCCGCTCGCTCGCCACCGGCGCCAAAGTGGTGACTGGAGCCAGCGCTCCCGAAGGCGACGGTTTCTACTATCGGCCGACCATTCTCGACTGCGACGGCGGCCGCTCGCCCGCGCTGGAGGAGGAATTCTTCGGGCCGGTCCTTTCAGTCGCCTCCTTCGAGACCGAAGAAGAGGCACTGGCGATCGCCAACGACACCCGTTACGGCCTTGCGGCCGGGCTGTTCACACGGGATCTCACGCGTGCGCACCGGCTGATGAAAAGCATCCGCGCCGGGGTCGTCTGGGTCAACACCTATCGGGCGGTCTCGCCGATCGCGCCTTTCGGCGGTTTCGGGCTTTCCGGCCACGGCCGCGAGGGTGGCATGGCGGCGGTGCTCGACTACACTCGGACCAAGACCGTGTGGCTGAGGACCTCGGATGATCCGATCCCGGATCCCTTCGTGATGCGGTGACGGCGATGTTCTACGAGATCCGCACCTATCGGCTGAAGAATGGCGCGATCCCCGCCTACCTGCAGGTGGTGGAGGAGGAAGGGATCGCCATCCAGAAGAAGCATCTCGGCGAACTCGTCGCCTACTTCTTCTCCGAGATCGGGCCGATCAACGAGATCGTCCATATCTGGGCCTATTCGAGCCTCGACGACCGGGAGAAGCGTCGCGCGGCGCTGATGGACGACCCGGACTGGCGGACGTTCCTTCCGAAGATACGCGACCTCATCGAAGTCGCGGAGAACAAGATCATGAAGGCTACGCGCTTTTCGCCCACCGGCGGCGCATCACCAGAATAACCAATCAAGTAAAACCGGGAACAACGGAGCAAGGGAACATGAAGAGGATATTCGCTTTAACGATCGTCGCCGCCGCCATGGCAACATCCGCGCCGGCATCCGCCGCCGATCTCGTTTTTTCAAGCTGGGGCGGCACGACACAGGACGCGCAGAAGGCTGCTTGGGCTGACAAGTTCGCGGAGAAAACCGGCATCAACGTGCTGCAGGACGGGCCGACCGACTACGGCAAGCTCAAGGCCATGGTCGAGGCGAATGCCGTCACCTGGGACGTAGTCGACGTCGAGGGCGACTACGCCGCGCAGGCCGGCAAGAAAGGTCTGCTCGAAAAGCTCGACTTCTCAGTTATCGACAAATCGAAACTCGACCCGCGTTTCGTCACCGACTACTCGGTCGGCAGTTTCTATTATTCTTTCGTCATTGGCTGCAACAAGGACGTGGTCGATGCCTGCCCAAAGACGTGGGCCGACCTTTTCGATACGGAAAAGTTCCCCGGCAAGCGCACCTTCTACAAGTGGTCGGCGCCTGGCGTCATCGAAGCGGCGCTTCTCGCGGACGGCGTGCCGGCCGACAAGCTCTATCCGCTTGATCTCGACCGCGCCTTCAAGAAGCTCGACACTATCAAGGGCGACATCATCTGGTGGTCCGGCGGCGCGCAGTCGCAACAACTCCTTGCGTCTGCTGAGGCACCCTTCGGCAGCCTCTGGAACGGTCGCATGACAGCGCTTGCCCAGAGTGGCATCAATGCCGAAACCTCCTGGGAGCAGAACATCACCGCCGCCGATTCACTCGTCGTACCCAAGGGTGCGAAGAATAAGGAAGCGGCAATGCAGTTCATCGCGCTTGCCACATCGGCCGAAGCTCAAGCTGAACTCGCCAGTTTAACCGGCTACGCGCCCATCAATCTGGATTCCCCAAAAATGATGGACCCGGAAGTGGCCAAAATGCTGCCGGACGCGCAGACGGCGAGCCAGGTTAACGCAGACATGAACTACTGGGCAGAAAACCGCGACGCGATTGGTGAGCGCTGGTACGCCTGGCAGGCGAAATAACCACCGGGAACCACTGGGAGGACGGCTGTGGCGTTCTTCCGGTGCTCCGGCGGTCAGAGGGCTGCGTGCTGTCCCGTGACGGCGCATTGCCCTCTTAATGGGAGGAAAGACGACGATGGTTACGCAGACCGAAACCGAGAGCGGGAGAGCGTTTGTGCCCGTACGCGCCCGTCGGCCGAGCGACTTTGATCTGACTTTGCCGGCGCTCGGCCTGCTGATCCTGTTCTTCGTGCTGCCGGTCGCCATCCTGCTGATGCGCAGCGTCACGGAACCAATGCCGGGCCTCGGCAACTACGCCGAACTGCTGGGCTCTTCGACCTATTTGCGCATATTTGTAAACACCTTTATCGTATCCGGCCTGGTGACGTTTGTCTCATTGCTGATCGGTTTTCCGGTCGCCTGGGCGCTCGCCATCATGCCCAGCCGCGTCGCTTCGGTCGTCTTCGCCATTCTGCTCCTGTCCATGTGGACCAATCTGCTGGCACGCACCTATGCCTGGATGGTGCTGCTGCAGCGCACCGGTGTCATCAACAAGCTGCTGATCGGGATGGGGCTCATCGACAAGCCGCTGCCGCTCGTCAACAATCTGACCGGTGTGACGATCGGCATGACCTACATCATGCTGCCCTTCATCATCCTGCCGCTCTATGGCGTCATTCGGAAGATCGACCCGGCCATCCTGCAGGCGGCCGCACTTTGTGGCGCCAACCGCTGGCAATCGCTCGTCCGCGTGCTCTTGCCGCTGGCGATGCCGGGCATGGCGGCGGGCGCGCTCATGGTCTTCGTCATGTCGCTCGGCTACTTCGTCACGCCGGCGCTGCTCGGCGGTACCGCGAACATGATGCTCGCCGAACTCATTGCGCAGTTCGTCCAGTCTCTCGTCAATTGGGGCATGGGTGGTGCCGCAGCCCTTGTGCTGCTGGTCGTCACGCTTGCACTTTACGCCGTCCAGCTCCGCTTCTTCGGCACCGATCGGATGGGAGGGCGCTGAGATGCTTTTGAACTTCGATCGCCTCGGCTGGTGGAAGCTCGTTCTCCTCGGCATCACGCTGCTGACGACGGCATTTCTGCTTCTGCCGATCCTGTTCATCGCGGCGCTGTCCTTCGGATCGTCGCAATGGCTGATCTTTCCGCCGCCCGGCTGGACGCTCAAATGGTATCAGGAGCTTCTCGCCGATCCGCGTTGGCTCGAGTCCGCCTGGACGAGCTTCCAGATCGCAATCATTGTCACTGTCCTCTCGGTTCTGCTAGGGCTCGTGACCTCGTTCGGCCTAACCCGCGGGCGCTTCCCGCTCCGCGAAGCATTGAAGGCGCTGTTCCTGACGCCGATGATCTTGCCGGTCGTGGTACTTGCGGTCGCGCTCTACGCATTTTTCCTGCAGATCGGACTCAACGGGACCCTAACTGGCTTCGTCATCTCGCATCTGGTGCTGGCGCTTCCCTTCTCGATCCTGTCGATCACCAATGCGCTCGAAGGCTTCGACAAATCGATCGAGGATGCCGCCGTGTTGTGCGGCGCGTCTCCGCTCGAAGCCAAGCTCCGGGTGACGCTGCCGGCCATCAGCCACGGCATCTTCTCTGCAGCGATCTTCTCCTTTCTCACCTCCTGGGACGAAGTGGTCGTCGCAATCTTCATGTCGAGCCCGACGCTCCAGACGCTCCCCGTGAAAATTTGGGCGACGCTGCGGCAGGATCTGACACCGGTCGTTGCCGCGGCTTCCACACTTCTCATTCTCTTGACCGTGCTTTTGATGGTGCTCGTCGCTCTCGTTCGCAAAGGACTGAAATCATGAGCAAACCTTTTCTGCAAATCCGGGGTATTCGCAAAGAGTACGGGCCGGTGACCGCCGTGCAAGACGTCAATCTCGATGTCGCGCAGGGCGAGTTCCTGACATTTCTCGGCCCCTCGGGATCGGGCAAGAGCACCACGCTCTATATTCTCGCCGGCTTTGAGAACCCGACGCGCGGCGACATCCTTCTCAACGGGCAGACTCTGCTATCGACGCCCTCTCACAAGCGCAACATCGGCATGGTATTCCAGCGTTATACGCTGTTCCCCCACTTGTCCGTCGGCGAGAACATCGCCTTTCCGCTGAAGGTCCGCCGCCTGCCGAAGGCGGAGATCGACGCCAAGGTGCGCGAGATGCTGAAGCTCGTGCGGCTCGAAGGCTTCGAGGACCGCAAGCCCGCGCAGATGTCCGGTGGGCAGCAGCAGCGGGTCGCATTGGCGCGCGCACTCGCATATGACCCACCTGTGTTGTTGATGGACGAGCCGCTCTCGGCACTCGACAAGAAGCTACGCGAGGAGATCCAGCACGAGATCCGCCGGATTCACCAGCAGACGGAAGTGACCATCCTCTACGTTACGCACGACCAGGAGGAAGCGCTTCGCCTTTCCGATCGGATCGCCGTTTTTTCGAAGGGCGTGATCGACCAGATCGGTACCGGGCCGGAGCTCTACGCCAATCCCGCCACGCGGTTCGTCGCCGAGTTCATCGGAGACAGCGATTTCTTGCCCTGCAATGTGATTTCCACGGCGAACGGCCGGGCAGAGGTCGCTATCTGTGACACAATGAGAGTGGCCAACGTTCCCCTGCATGGAACTGCCTCCTCCGGAGGCAAAGCCTCCCTCATGCTGAGACCGGAACGCCTGCTCCTGTCTAAAACGCGATCGGACACCGGGTTGCCCGCCACGGTTAGCGATATCACCTTCCTCGGCAACAACGTGCACGTCGCAACAAAGACCAACAAGGGCAACGATCTGTCTGTCCGCCTTCCGTTCGGTCACGAGGCGATCTCGGGCCTCGCTCGCGGCGATGCCGTTTGGTTGAGGTTTGATGCCAGATCGGCGCACGTCTTCGGTCAATGAAGGTAGCCGACGCGGCATCGGGACGACACAAATCTGGCTCTTCGGGAGCAAGACGCGCACGTTTGCGCCAGGAGGCCTGCGAATGACGATTTCGGAAACCCTGCTCGTCAAACTGAAGGATACCAGCCTTGCCGTTGACAAGGGGCTGGTGGGCGCCGAGTGGCTCGCGAGAAGCGACAGCGGCAAGACATTCGACGTCACCAATCCGGCGACAGGCGAGGCTATCGCGACATTGCCCGACATGGGCCGGGCCGAAACCGCGCATGCCATCGATGCGGCGCACGCAGCGCAAAAGGAATGGGCGAAAAAGACCGGCAAGGAACGCGCCGCGGTGCTGCGCAACCTCTACGACCTGATAGTTGCCAATGCCGACGACCTTGCTACCATCTTGACCATGGAAATGGGCAAGCCGCTCGCGGAGGCGAGGGGCGAAATCCTTTACGGGGCGTCCTACGTCGAATGGTTCGGCGAGGAAGCAAAGCGCGTCTATGGCGACACCATTCCGGGACACCAGCCAGACAAGCGCATCATCGTGATCAAGCAACCGGTCGGGGTCGTTGCCGCGATCACTCCATGGAATTTTCCGAACGCGATGCTCGCCCGCAAGATGTCGCCGGCGCTCGCAGCCGGTTGCGCCATGGTCTCAAAGCCGGCGGCGGAAACGCCGCTTTCGGCGCTGGCGATCGCGGTCTTGTCGGAGCGCGCCGGCCTGCCGGCGGGACTCTTCAACGTCGTGCTGTCGACCGACTCGGCCAGTGTTGGCAAGGAAATGTGTGCGAACGACAAGGTGCGCAAGCTGACCTTCACCGGTTCCACCAATGTCGGCAAGATCCTGATGCGCCAGGGCGCCGACCAGATCATGAAGCTGGGTCTGGAACTCGGCGGCAATGCCCCCTTTATCGTCTTCGATGACGCCGATCTCGACGCGGCGGTCGAAGGGGCCATGATCTCCAAATACCGCAATAACGGCCAGACCTGCGTCTGCGCCAATCGGCTGTTCGTGCAGGCCGGGGTCTATGACGCCTTTGCCACGAAGCTCGCGGCCAAGGTGCGGGAGATGAAGATCGGCGACGGGTTTGAGCCGGGCATCGACGCCGGTCCACTGATCTCGGAAAAGGCGCTCGCCAAGGTCGAGGAACATATAGGCGACGCGGTGGCAAAGGGCGCGGAAGTGGTTCTCGGCGGCAATGCCCGAGGCGGTCTGTTTTTCGAGCCAACCGTGCTGACGGGTGTCACCATCGACATGAAGATCGCTCGCGAGGAAACTTTTGGACCTGTTGCGCCGCTCTTCAAATTCGAGACAGAGGAGGAGGTCATTGAAGCGGCCAGCAATACCGAGTTTGGCCTGGCGTCCTACTTCTACTCGAAGGATATGAGCAAGATCTTCCGCGTAGCGGAGGCGCTGGAATACGGCATGGTCGGCATCAACACCGGCCTGATCTCCACCGAGGCGGCCCCCTTCGGCGGCATCAAGCAGTCCGGCCAGGGCCGCGAGGGCTCCAAGTATGGCATTGATGACTATTTGGAGATTAAATACCTCTGCCTAAGCATCTGACCGTAGCGCAGGTTTCGCGCTGACCAATGCACCGGGGGCAAATCTCGACACGGAGTGTGCGTCAAGCTTCGCACTTGGATGGTGACGCGAGCCAACTCCTTCTTCAGCCGCCTGATCTCTTCGGCCTCGTTTTAGGGTCGATCTTTTGCGTTCGAAAGACAGCGCAAAGCGTCATGGAGGCCGTTCCTGCGCGGGCGTAGCCGCGATTCCTGCGATGTTCCGCTCTGTGCACAGACGTTCGCCGGGCTTCTGGCTGACACTACTGGATCAAAAGCAGACCGCGCTTGCGGTCGCCATCAAACGTGTCCATGGCTTTGAATAGGCGTTCGCGTTCGACAAGCCAAGGCTTGTATCGTTCATTGACGTCCAGAACGAAAACCATGTCTTCTTCTTCGAGATACCCTCCAATCGGTGAGTGATGGCCACTGCCGGCGGCGAAAATGCCTTCTCGATTGAAGTTGATGATGTAGCGACGACTTGGATCGTTTGACCGCTTCATGTGTTCCCGAAACTCGTCTGCGGTCAGGTCGCGGAGCACCGTCACGCTGCGTCTAGTCTTTAAACGTGTAAGCTCCGCGAGTTCGTCCAACGTCAGTCCGATGACACAGAAGCCTGTCCAGCAATATCCGGTATCATCGAGCACAGCCGCTTCCGTCGTTTCTTCTTCGCCGATCGAACGAAATGTATTGGCGATACTCGCCGGGCCACATCGCGAGGCATTGGACTGCCAGACGACTTGATGTTGAAAGGTCCACGCGACCGGTAGCGACCAGGCCCGTTGCAAAAGGTCGGGTGTTCTCGTCACCGATCGCTGAATCCTCTCGCTCGAAACGCCGGCAGGCATGCCAAGAACGGTCACGGCCCCGGCACCGAGCACCGCCGCGACGGCAACGCCGGCAAGTACCCTAACCCACCTCATTCATCACCATTCGCTTGCCTGAATGCCACTGCGGAATTGCTGCTTTCCCCTCAGCGGCAAGGTGATCAACCACGTCGCGGAGACGGCCAGCAGCTGAGGTTCGAAATACGCGATACGTCGTCAACATTTCGCCAGAGGGTCAAGCTGAACTTGCCACCAAAATGCAGATCTGAAGGATGTGCGATGCGCATCGACACTGCCACCCAGTTGAAGTTCAGGGTAAACGAATATCCGTACAATCTAAAGGTCCGTGAGCGCCGATGGACGCTCTTTGCCCCTTTGTAAGGGGCAGGGGCCTTGGAGCCTGCGGATGGCTGAATTGTCGCGCGCGGCAGCACACAAGCAGGAGGTGGATTCGCATGTGTACGTCACGAAACAATGCAGTTATGTATCAAAAGGCGAAGACCGATGGCTGGTCCAAGAACTTGTCTCGAAAGCGGTTGCGGCGGCTGATCACCCACAAATGCACAACAAATCCATTCCGTGAGGATGAATGCGTGATCGGCGGCGCGACCAGGGTTCCAGCGTAGTTACTGGCATTCTGGGCATCTAAGCAAGGCCGCAGCGCGCGCCGGGTTGTCGAGCCCTCGCGATGAATTATTGCCGGACTCTCGCACTCGTTGCCGCTATCGTCCCGCTCGTCATCGCCTCGAAGGCATCTGCCGACGTGGACAACAATTCGAAGGCATCTACGCAGGGGCAACACGACCAACCTATGTAGGCACATGGGTCGCGGCCGATGGCCACGTGCGGTATGAGCTGCTGCCGGGTGGTCGCTACAACGAAGCGGCGGAAAGCGCGAAAGCGCCTATCGAGGGCGCCATGAAATCGCGGCAATTACGTCGACTCTGGGACGACACGGGCTTCACGGCCGACGGGGAATTCATCGACGGCGTCCTGTATCACGGTGGCATGATCCTTCACCCCGGAAGTGACCTCCATCTGCCACCGCAGGGACGTTCCTGCAGAGCATCCCTCACCCCGCAAAGCCACCCTCATCTAGAAATCGCTGCTCCTCCTCCTTCATCGTCCGCGCTAGGATCCCGTTCCGGTGCGGAAAGCGGCCGAAGCGGTGGATGATGTCGCGGTGACCCTTGGCGTGGGAAAGACTCGGTTCGCCGAGGCGTCCGGCAAGCTCGACCGATCGCTCCTGGTCAACGAGGTCCTCCGAATGGCCAAAGGGAAGATAGAAGAAGAGCTGCAGGTCGGCCGGCCCTCTGAGATCATAACCTGCGTTCACCGCGGCGCGTGCGATGCCGAGCGCCAGAGAGTCGGTCTGATACATGCGAGCCGTGCCGCGAAAGGCGTTGCGCGGGAACTGGTCGAGGAGAAGAAGGAGCGCCAGCGTCTTCTCCGGTGAAGTTGTCCAGTTCAGAAGCGCGCCGCGCGCCGCAGCCTCATGGGCAGCGAGGAAGCGCTCGCAAAAGGCGCGGTCGAATTCGGGCTCCTTGGCAAACCATCGCGCAGGTCCCGCCTCCCGCCAGAAGGAGATGACGGCCGCCGCCTCATCCTCCCCGGCAAGCGCCTGGCGCAGCCGTGTGTTGAAGGCCGGATCGGCAAGCGCCGGCGCGCGGAATTGCGCCTCTGCGCGCTGCAAGCTGCGCAGCGCCAGGGCTTCTATGTACCCGATGAAATCGCTCATCTGTTCCTCCGTTTGGGTGTCGGGAGACCGTGTGGCCTCCATGACCTCGAAAAAACTAGGCCTTTGCTCATGCTGAATGAAGTGATATGATTTCATCATTATGCTGAATGAGATTGATCTCTCGCGCGCGGACCTTAACCTGCTGGTGCTCTTCGAGACGGTGCTTGAGGAGCGGAATGTCGGCCGCGCCGCTGAAAGGCTGAACCTTTCCGCTTCCGCCGTCAGCCACGGTCTCGGCCGCTTGCGGCGGCTGCTCAACGATCCGCTGTTCCTGAAGACCCCGAAGGGCGTGGTACCGACCGAGCGCGCCAGGGAACTGGCGGCGCCGATCGGCGATATCCTCGCGCGGGTGCGAAGCGTCATCTCCACCGCTGAACCTTTCGAGCCGGCGCGCTCACGCCGCCGCTTCACAATTGGCACGTCCGATGGCTTCTCGGTGTTCCTGCCGCCGCTGCTTGACGAAATCGCCCGCAAGGCGCCAGGCATTGATCTCGTCGTGCGGCACATGCAGATGGAGACGGCGTTTTCCGATCTCGACGGGCGGCTGATCGATGTAGCGATCGCGCCTTTCTACGAACTGCCCGCCCGCTTCGCCGCGCAAAGGCTGTACGAGGAGGAGTTCGTGGTCGCGGCGCGCAGCGGCCATCCCTTTTCAAAGAAACCTACGCTCGAAAACTATTGCCGCATGCAGCACCTGCTCGTAGCACCGCGAGGCGATCCCTCGGGCGTCGTTGACGAACTGCTCGCAAGCCGCGGCCTTTCCCGCCGCGTGGCCCTGGCCGTCCCGAACTTCCTGCTGGCACTCGATCTCCTCACCAAGACTGAGCTCGTCTGCGTCCTGCCCAAGAGGTTCGTCGAGATGCATGCGGCGCGCTTTGCCGTCGGCACCGCAAAGCTGCCGCTGGATCTTGGCGCGTCAAGCATCCAGGCGGTCGTGCCGAAGCCGGCGCTCATGGACGTAGGTCTCGTCTGGCTCCTCGATGTGCTTGGGTCCGACCAGCAATAAGGGCCTTGCTGCCGGTCAGCGCACCGCCTCTACGACAAGCGCCCTTATGCTCGTGCCATCTTCATTGGCACGCACCCGACATCGATGAGCTCGTGCGGCTCATGCAGATAATCCGAAGGAGAAAGGCCGTGACCGCGAGCTCGTCTCAGAACGGGCGCATGAGGTCGCATACCGCATGAAACGCCCAAAGTGACGCGGCAGAAAGCGGTCGAGGCGATCTGAGAAATCTGGGCCGCACCGACAAAAGGCGATGGCCTACCTCGGCAAGACATTAGCGCAACCGGGCTCGCCGACGGCCCCCTCCGTCTCGCCGTACTCGAAGCACTTAGCGTTCAAGGAGCGCTATCTAACTAGATGCCGGCGCCCTGGACAACGTTCGGAAACCACCACATGTCCTCGGCGCCACGCCAGCCGAGGAGCGGAATATCGCACTTGCGGTCGAAGCGGCCTACCGGTGCTTTCCTCATGCAGTCCTCCGCGGTCCGGAACTTGTGACCAGCGATCTGGATCGAACGTTCTCCTGAATAGGTGACGAAGCATGACAAGTAGGCCAGCGCCGTTAAGGCGCACAGAGTTCTCTTCGGCATAATGATCCCCCTCAAACTCCAGCACGCCGATCTTACGTGAGTTGGGAGGGGTTGGCGCTTAGTCTATCCGGGCTAGCTCGCCCGGACGACTCAGTGCAGCAGCGCCGGTCCGCAATAGTATTGAGACGTTTGCTGTGTTCGTCGGCTCGCTGCCATGCCATGATCCTGGCACCCACGTCTCCAATCTTTTCTTCGATCTGGGCGTATTCCGCCGCCTGGCTCGCGAACAGTTCCCGCGCCAGCTCAGGCACGGTCTCATCGGACTGTATCCGTTCAAGCAGCAGGGGAATGTGCGCCAGCTCCTTGACGACGGAAATGCCGAATTCAGCGGTGTAACCGCGGATTGCACCGGCGAGTTGGGTGCGGTTGCGGATCAAACGCTCCCGGACGCTGGCCAACACGGCGGCGGCTTGCTCATTGACGGCCTTGGCCGACACGAACCGCATCGTCGGGGCAGGCCTTGGCGGAGGGAGCGCATTTCGTTTCCCAGGATCAGAATGTCGCGCTTTATGGCATTCCGTTCGCGACTTGCTGGGTTCCTTTTGTCTCGTGATCACTGCCGGGCCTGGTTCCGCTACTAAGCCGGGTCCGATCGCTCGGATGGGGCGCGTGCCGCGATGTGCCTGGAGAACACCAACAGCGCAGATTGCCGGGCGCGGGGGGGAGTGGGGGACGATCACCTATCGCTCACGCGAACGGCTTCATCAGGTGTTGCCGCGCCGGCTGCAGGCGGCGATACATTCGCCGCGTCTAACTCTCGGATCAACTTAAGGGGTAATATCGTTAGCGACGTGCTCACCCGCCTGCAGTAGCTGGGAGAGGGCGAGGGCATGGCGTTGACCGGCACGCGGACCAACGTATCAAGGGATGCGCGGCCGATCTCCCGCGGTGTGGACCGGACAGCCATAATGGTTTGTCGCGTCCTTCAGTTGCCCCGAACCATTCCCGTTTTGTGTCGCTCGTATAGACGACCGCCTGCTTTTGCGGCCAACCCTAAAGGGGTAAGACTCGTCCGAAATTTTTGCAAAATTCGATTTCGGTTCTTTCGCCTGGCGGAAAATAGAATTTGGAAAAATTTTCGGCCGAGCTGACCGCAGCAGGTCGGCCGTCTCTTCGTGCGACATCGGGAATGGTCCCGAGCAACTGAAGGAGACAGAATCATGGCCACCACGATCGCAACCCTGACGCAGAAGACCGATGGCATCCTCGAAGGCGTCTTCGCCACCATCCGGGTCAACGCCCCGATCGCCATCGTCCCGAACGCAAGCAAGTCGAGCGAAGAAGCCCCCGATTACCGCGTCATCAACCGCAAGACCGGCTTCGAAATCGGCGCGGGCTGGAACCGCGTCGCCCGCCAGACCGGCGAGGAATACCTCTCAGTGAAGCTGGAGGCTCCCGAGATCGGCGTGATCTTCGGCAACCTCGCACAGGCACCCGGCGGCGATCCGAGCAAGAAGGTGATCCTCTGGAACAATCCGGACTGACGAGCCAAGCGAGCGGCCCCGAGAAATCGGGGCCGACTTCGCCGTTACTCGGTTTGATCGTTAAACGCAGCACCGGGAACAAAAGCGGGCATCGAACCCGCTTTTGCTCCTCTCCCCTGCCACACGAGGCGAAAGCTTGTCTGATCAAATAGCCAAGTCTGCCATGAGGGCGCGCGCCGCCTCAAGGCCTTCGCGGCCCCTCCAATTTTCAGCCGCTGCCTTAAGGGCACCGCCAGAAAATCGGTTCCTCCGCTCGCCGCCTCCGGCGGTCGCTGACGCGATCCTTGACCCGGCCCGATCCTCTCGACCCCGTGGCGTCATCTTCACATTATCCAAGGAGAAGACGACGATGACGATTGCAACAGAAATTCAGGTTGAAGAACTGCGCGCCGAGCTCAGGAACGCGGACGCCGCCGAGCGCCGCCAGATCGAAGCCGAGCTGGAATTGGCTCAGGCCGAACTGGCGGCGACCGCCGAACAGGAGGGCACCTTCGACCCCGCGCCGCCCTTCTGAGGGCGGCGTTTGCCTTCCCGCCTGGGCCGACACGCGAAACGACCGACGCGTCGGCGAAGCTCCGCTTTACCAATGATCACCGGCGACGATCAGGGCGCGCTCGCTGCGGGAAACCCCAGGCAATGTGTTCACGTCGAACGCGTGTTTTCGGTCTTTAGCCGCGCGCCTGTCTGGTCCGCAGCAGATCGATGATCATGTGCACAGCACCCTCTTCCTTGTCGAAGTGATGCACCATGGCCCGATGCGCTCCAACGCCGTGTCAGGCAGGGCGTGCCGGACAGCGTAGGTTCGATCGGGAGCGTGTAGAAGCGCGCCACGGTTTTCGTCGCATCCGTGCGTTCGATGTAGAGCGGATAGGGCTGAGTGAGCATGACGGAAGAAACGCCCGTTCCCGCTTTTGAGTCCAACGACACTTAGGAATCGATCGGCCCACACCGATTCATTTTCGTGATCGATCGTCGAGACTGGAGATCGTTGTTCGGGCGAGCCAGCCGACGGCCGACGGGTTGCTATTCTCTTCGCTCACCGGTCCCGCAAGCGGTCTCCGCCTGCGGTCACGCCCGCCTCTCGCTCGATGTTGCGACCCGGATCGGCCGCATTATCGCAAGAGGACTTCCTCGCTTGCCCTTGGGTGTGCGAACAGTATGACCATTTTGTTGCTTCGATCTGGGCTAGCGAATACCGAGGAGCCCGTCATGTCAACAGAGCCTCAAAACGCTTAACGCGAAACCGGCGCGATGAGCCGAAGCGGAGCTTTTCGCGCGCTTCGATTCATCGTCAGCCCTCCGTACGCGATTGCCTTCGGCGTCCTCAGGGCGGCGGTTTACAGCGCGTGGTATTTCGCCTTCTATACCCTTTGCATGTTCCCCCCGGCACAGGTTTCATGATGCTTACGGCGATCGTCGTGTGCCAATGTCGATTGTCGTCCATGCCCATCCCGACGCGGCCAACGGCATGCCCTTTTGGGCGTTTGGTCTAACAGTGCCCGGGCTCACTCCTTCGGCCATACACTCTTTCTAGACTGGTTCACGCCGCCAGGCGCGGAGGGCCCGTTCGCCCTGTATTGCCGCACCGAGCGATAGAGATTTTTTCCCGGCGTCATGTTGGCGGCCCATCACGGGATCGGCTTGACGAAGCGGTTTGCCTTCGCCGCCTCCTTCATGTCCTTTCGCCGGAAGTAGATCGCGCGCCCGCAGCGGATCGGGCTGTGCCCCTGGACGATGATGATCTGTTCGTCCTTTCGCATCGAGTGGGTGATTTCGTGTGGCATGATCAGCGGTCGCCGCTGGCAATTGACGCTCTCTGATTTGCGCGAGGCGGCGTTCTTCGTATCCCAGCCGATATTGCGGGAGCTTCCCTTCACCTCCACCGTCATCTCACCGCATTGCGCCGAGACATTGCGCGCCGTGTCGAACGCCTTGATCGCGGCATAGGAGGCCAAGGCGCAGCCATCAATCCATGACGTCGCGCCATCCCTCCCGAAATGCCGCTCCAACTGCCCCAGGGATTGGTACATCAGCATCATGCTGATGCCGTACTTGCGGCCGCGGTCGCGTGCCTCCTCGAGGACGCGCATGTAGCCGAGGAGATCGACCTCATCGAGCATGAAGAGTGCCCGGCGCTGGAAGGCACCATCGGCCTGGACCATGGCATTGATCAGCGAGCCGATGATGACGCGGCCGATTCCTGGATAGGAGCGCAGGATCGTTGCCGGAATATTCAGAAACACGTCCTTCTTGGCTGTAACGATGTCGCTCGACTTGAAGGCGCTGCCGCAGACGAGCGCGGCATAACTGTCGAGCGACAGCCACTGCGTGTCTTTCGAGGCGGTCGAATAGACGCCGCTGAACGTCTGCTCGGTCATGTTGGTGAAGACGCCGAGCGTTTCGCGGATGAAGGCAGAGTGCGAGTGCTCCTGAACGTCGCGCAGCATGGCGAGCACCGAGGGCTCAGGCTCCGAGACGATTTGCCGGAGACTGCGTAAGTTGCGCCGCCCTTCAAAGTCCGGCGAGAGTATGACGTGGGCAAGCAAGCCTGTCAGTAGATTGTGCGCCTGGTTCTGGAAGTAGGCGCCGCTCGAGCTTTCGAAGCGAGCGCTTTCCGACAGCAGCATATGCGCAAGGCCGACAATATCCTCTTCTTGTCTCTTCGACGCCTCGATCCCGTCGAGTACATTAAATCCCATAGTCGGGTTCGTTGGATCGAGCACCATCACCTCGCGTCCAAGGACGCGGCTTCGGTGCTCGACTACCATCGGCGCGACCTCGGTCGACGGGTCGAGGCAGATCAGTGGTCCGGTATAGCGCAGCGCCGTCGGAACAACGTTGCTCGTCGTTTTGTAGCCACCTGACCCGGCGAAGAAGAGCATATGGGTGGAGTCGAAGTCCTGCTTGTAAGTGAGCAAAGGGGCTTTGCCCCCCTGTCCCCAAGTACTGCGATCATTTGGATCGAAGGGCAGTCCATGGACGATATCCTTGTCGACTCGGTAGCGCTCACCGACAACGATCTCGCCCCCCGGCGAAAACAACTTTCCGGCGGCCGACATTGGCAGCCAGTCCGCGTCGCCGAAGGTGCCGCGCTTGGCGCGCTTCACCGGCTCGGGCACGACGGTGGAAATGCGCGCGGCCACCGCCGCCGCCACGAAGCCAGCGATTGCACTGAAAACGGCGACCATATCGAGATAGGAAAGGGCACGGTCCCATGTCACCACTCTGCTCTCCACCGACGGTGCGAGCCGGCCGAACTCCCGCAGCGCGTAAAAACCGGCGACCGCCAGAAAGCAGACGAGGCTCGCCATCGCGACCGGCCTTCGCCGGTGCAATGGCAGCGCCCAGACGCTCAACAGTCCTGCCAGTGGTCCGAACAGAAGCGCCGGCACAGGAGAAGCGCGTAGGAACCAATATTCCGCTTTCCCGGATAGGCCGCCGGCGAGTGTTGGCCAGCGCCAGCCGACCACATAGACGGCGACAGCCGTTACTGCGATAGGCACCAGGACGAGCAACAGGCTCGGATGCGGTTTTGCTCGCACGGTCATTCGGTCGCCTCCGGGATCCGCGTCGAATGACCGTCAAGCGCCGGTGCCTTGAACGCTTCCTCGCCGATATCGCGCAACCGCCGATGCTCCGATGAGCCCGGATCAAGCCTCGCCAGTTCGAGTAGACCGCCGAGCAGAAACGCCCGGTCGGCCTTCGTGAGACCCGCCCTGACGACGATGCCGCCGAGTAAAAACTTCTCACGCGCCTCGCGTTTGCGATCAGCTGTCATGAGAAACCTCCGCCGACGTTCCAGTCCCGCCAGCTGCTGGTCGACGCGGCGAAGTAGATACGCTGGCAGTCCCCTTCTTTTCCTCCTTACGAAATCGCGCGGCGATCTCTTCGAAAATCCGATCGACCTCCTCGTCAGCGATCTCCATTTCCGCCAGCCCCGATTTCGTTGCCGCGCGCGCAAAGCGTTCGGCGGACTTTGCGATCATCGCGCGTCTGCGCTCGCGTAGCTTCTCGATCTGGGCGTCGATGTCAGCGATCGATGATTTTGCGGCCATTCCGATGTCCTTTCCGGGTTCGAGCAATCTTCACGGGGCGAATTATACTATCTAGAATACGATAGTTAAATAGGCTAGCCTGCAACCGAGAAGGCGGCATCGGCCCTGGCGGGCCGATCGGTTTGAGGGCGCAATATACGTCGCTGGCGCGACGTGCTTGGACGATCGGAGACAGCCGTGGCGATCATGTTCGTCAGAGCGCAGGTGATCGGCAGGGGAGCGGGACGCAGCATCGTCTCGGCCGCCGCCTATCGCCATCGCACCCGGATGATGGACGAGCAGGCTGGGACGTCCTTTAGTTATCGCGGCGGATCGCGGGAACTGGTGCATGAGGAACTAGCGTTGCCGGACGATGTCCCGGCCTGGCTGAAGACTGCGATCAACGGGCAATTGGTCAGCAAGGCAATTGAGGCGCTCTGGAATGCGGTGGATGCCTTCGAGACGAGGGTCGACGCCCAGCTTGCGCGTGAGCTGATTATCGCCCTGCCGGAGGAGCTGACGCGGGCGGAGAACATCTCACTTGTCCGTGAATTTGTCCGCGACAATCTGACGTCGAAGGGAATGGTGGCTGATTGGGTTTATCATGAAAAAGACGGCAATCCGCACATCCATCTTATGATCCCGCTGCGTCCACTGACCGAAGAAGGGTTCGGGCCGAAGAAGGTGCCGGTGCTTGGCGAGGACGGCGAGCCGCTGCGCGTCGCCACGCCGGAGCGGCCGAACGGCAAGATCGTCTACAAGCTCTGGGCCGGCGACAAGGAAACGATGAAGGCCTGGAAGATCGCCTGGGCGGAGACCGCCAATCGGCATCTGGTGCTTGCCGGCCACGAGATCCGCCTCGACGGCCGCTCTTATGCCGAGCAGGGTCTCGATGGGATTGCGCAAAAGCATCTCGGACCGGAGAAGGCGGCGCTCGCCCGCAAGGGCATCGCGATGTATTTTGCGCCGGCCGATCTCGCCCGCCGGCAAGAGATGGCCGACCGGTTGCTGACCGAGCCGGCGCTTCTGTTCAAGCAGCTTGGCAACGAACGCTCCACCTTCGACGAGAAGGATATTGCCAAGGCGCTGCACCGCTATGTCGACGATCCCGTCGACTTCACCAATATCCGGGCGCGGCTGATGGCGTCGGACGAGTTGGTCATGCTGACTCCGCAGCAGCTTGACGCTGAAACCGGCAAGGCGTCGGAGCCGGCGGTGTTCACGACACGGGAGATCCTGCGTCTCGAATATGCCATGGCAGAGTCCGCCCGAGTGTTGTCAAAGCGCAGGGGCTTCGCCGTCTCCAGCGCGCAGGTCGCCGCAGCTGTCCGAAGCATCGAAACGGCTGATACCGAAAAGCCTTTCAAGCTCGATGCGGAACAGGTCGATGCCGTTTGCCACGTCACCGGCGACAATGCGATCGCCGCCGTCGTTGGGCTCGCCGGCGCCGGCAAGTCGACGCTGCTTGCCGCCGCACGCCACGCCTGGGAGAGCGGGAACCGGCGGGTCTTCGGTGCGGCGCTAGCCGGCAAGGCGGCCGAAGGGATTGAGGACAGTTCTGGCATCAGGTCGCGCACGCTGGCATCTTGGGAACTGGCCTGGGCGAGCGGGCGCGATCTGCTCCAGCGTGATGACGTGCTGGTCATCGACGAGGCCGGCATGGTGTCGTCGCAGCAGATGGCGCGCGTCCTGAAAGCGGTGGAAGACGCCGGCGCGAAAGCGGTGCTGGTCGGCGACGCCATGCAGCTGCAGCCGATTCAGGCGGGTGCCGCGTTCCGGGCGATTTCAGAGCGCGTCGGCTTTGCCGAACTGGCCGGCGTGCGGCGGCAGCGCGATGCGTGGGCGCGCGATGCCTCTCAACTGTTCGCCCGCGGTAAGATCGAAGAGGGCCTCGATGCCTATGCGCGGCATGGCCGTATTGTCGCGGCGGAAACGCGTGACGAAATCGTCGACCGCATCGTTGCCGACTGGGCCGATGCGCGCGAACAGGCGCTCGAGAACTCTGTCTCCGGCGGAAATGAAGTTCGGCTTCGCGGCGACGAGCTTCTGGTACTCGCCCACACCAACGACGACGTCCGGAAGCTGAACGAGGCCCTGCGGAGCGTGATGGTGGAGAAGGGCGCGCTGACAGGGGCGCGCGCGTTCCAGACGGCGCGAGGCTTGCGCGAATTTGCCGCCGGCGACCGCATCATCTTCCTAGAGAACGCCCGTTTCGTGGAGCCACGCGCGCGGCGTCTTGGTCCGCAATACGTCAAGAACGGCATGCTCGGCACGGTCGTTTCCACCGGCGACAGACGCGGCGATGCGTTGCTGTCGGTCCGACTCGACAACGGCGGTGACATCGTCATCAGCAAGGACAGCTATCGCAACGTCGATCATGGATATGCCACGACCATTCATAAATCGCAGGGCGCCACCGTCGACCGAACCTTTGTGCTCGCCACCGGCATGATGGACCAGCATCTGACCTATGTGGCGATGACCAGGCATCGCGACCGCGCCGATCTCTATGCGGCGGCAGAGGACTTCGAGGCGAGGCCGGAATGGAGTCGTAAGCCGCGCGTCGATCATGCCGCCGGCGTCACCGGCGAACTGGTCGAAGAAGGGATGGCGAAGTTGCGATCCACAGACGAGGATGCGGACGAAAGTCCCTATGCCGACATCCGGACGGACGACGGAACCGTCCATCGGCTCTGGGGCGTCAGCCTGCCGAAGGCGCTCGAGGCGGCGGGCGTCGCTGAAGGCGATACGGTGACGCTGCGAAAGGACGGCGTCGAGAAGGTCAAGGTCAGGGTGCCCGTCGTCGATAAGGAGACGGGCCAAAAGCGTTTCGAGGAACGGGAAGTCGATCGCAATGTCTGGACCGTCAGGCAGATCGAAACCGCAGACGCCCGCCGGGAGCGGATCGAGCGCGAGAGCCGCCGGCCGGAGCTGTTCAGTGAGCTTGTCGAGCGTCTCGGACGATCCGGCGCCAAGACGACGACGCTCGATTTCGAGAGCGAGGCCGGGTACTGGCCGCATGCAAAAGACTTCGCGCGGCGGCGCGGCATCGACACGGTCGCCGAGGTCGCGGCGGAAATAGAGGAGGGCGTTTCGCGGCGGCTGGCTTGGCTTATCGAAAAGAGGGCGCAGGTGTCCAAGCTCTGGGAGAGGGCGAGCGTTGCGCTCGGATTTGCGATCGAGCGCCAACGGCGCGTTTCCTACAGCGAGGAACGGACGGAATCTCTCTCGGCCCCAATCCCGTCGGTTGGGAAATATCTGATCCCGCCCACCACGAAATTCTTCCGCAGTGTCGAGGAGGACGCACGACTTGCTCAGCCCTCCTCCGAACGCTGGAAGGAGCGCGAGGCCATCCTGCGCCCGGTGCTGGCGAAAATCTATCGCGACCCTGATGGCGCGCTATCGACGCTTAATGCACTGGCGTCGGACGCCGCCATCGAACCCCGCAAGCTTGCCGACGATCTCGGCAAAGCACCGGACCGGCTTGGCCGACTTCGCGGGTCGGACCACATGGTTGACGGCCGGGCGGCTCGCGACGAGCGCGGCGTCGCCATGGTGTCCCTCCACGAATTGCTGCCCTTGGCCCGCGCCCATGCGACCGAGTTCCGCAGGAATGCCGCACGGTTCCGCGAGCGCGAGCAAACGCGGCGCGTCCATATGTCCCTGTCGGTCCCGGCGCTGTCGAAACAGGCCACGGCGCGCCTCGCCGAAATCGAGGCGGTGCGCAAGCAAGGGGGTTACGACGCCTGGAAGAGCGCCTTTGCCTTCGCCGCCGAGGATCGCTCGCTCGTGCAGGAGGTGAAGGCAGTGAGCGACGCGCTGACCGCCCGCTTCGGCTGGAGCGCCTTCACGCCGAAGGCCGACGCGATTGTCGAACGCAACATCGCCGAACGCATGCCGGACGATTTCACCGATGAACGGCGCGGGAAGCTGACGCGGCTCTTCGAGGTTGTCCGTCGCTTCGCTGAAGAACAGCATCTTGCCGAGAGGAAGGACCGTTCGAAGATCGTTGCCGGTGCAAGTGTCGAGTTCGGGAAAGAGGATAAAGCGGTGCTGCCGATGCTCGCCGCCGTGACGGAATTCAGGACGCCGGTGGACGAGGAGGCCGGCCAACGCGCGCTTTCCGCCCCGCACTATCGTCACAATCGCGCTGCGCTCGCCGAGATCGCCAAGCGCATCTGGCGCGATCCGGCCGGCGCCGTCGACAGAATAGAGGCGCTGATCGTCAAGGGTTTTGCGGCCGAGCGGATCGTCGCGGCCGTGGCTAATGACCCAGCCGCCTATGGTGCGCTGCGCGGTTCGGAACGCCTGATCGACCGCATGCTCGCCTCCGGCCGCGAACGGAAAGAGGCTTTGCGGGCCGTATCCGAGGCGTCCGTCTTTTTGCGCTCGCTCGGCGCGGCTCACGTCAGTGCCGTCGACTCGGAGCGCCAGGCCATCACGGAAGAACGACGCCGCATGGCGGTCGCCATTCCAGGATTGTCACAGGCAGCCGAAGACGCGCTGCTGCGGTTGGCAGCGGAGATGAAGAAGAAGGACGGCAAGCTCGACGTGGCCGCCGGCGCGCTTGCTCCCGCCGTCGCCCGAGAGTTCGCCGCGGTCAGCCGGGCGCTCGATGAACGCTTTGGCCGCAACGCCATCCTGCGCGGCGAGACGGACGTCATCAATCGCGTCCCGCCGCCGCACCGCCGTGCCTTCGAGGCAATGCAGGACAGGCTGAAGATCTTGCAGGAGACCGTCCGCATGCAGGCGAGCCAGCAAATCATATCGGAGCGTCAGCAGCGCATCATCGATCGCGCGCGCGGCGAACCACCCTATCAAATTTGATCGAGCATGGCAGGTGGTACAACCGCGTTTCATCCTGATCGGCGGTCAACCGGATACGGAGCGACCACCCGCATCGTCGCCGACGATCTTCGCTCCTATCATTCCTGGAAGGCCGAGCTATCGCTGGATCGCCCCCAATCTGGTCCTCAGCAAGTATACGACTGCTCATATCGTAAACGAGATGGTGGCGAATGAGGTGGTTGCCCAGACTTTCCGCCATTCGGCGACCAAATGCTAAGGGCGGGCCGTGATGGGTGGAAAGCGGCAGTTGCCGAATGAGGCCCGAATTGCAGGTTGACCGGCAAAACCGATGTTGACCTCGACACGGATCATTCCGGCTTTCTGACCACGATTGAAGCCGAAGGCCTCTGAACACCTGGATCGTAGCCGGTAGGGCTACTCCCGCGAACCGCCCCAGATGATCCGTCCGCCATAAGCAAGTCGCTCAGCCCGGCGGCACCATGTCGATGGCGGCTGGTGTCCAGCAGGTCGGTCATAGAACCAGACGCGGCAGAGTCCCGGCGGAGGCAAATGCCCACGAATGCGATAAGAATAACGCCGATGGTTGTTCCAGCCACCGGTGATCTCTTAATGGCACAGTTTCATGTATGGCTTGAACACGCGCTGAACGGCAACAGCGCGCCAACAGCGCTACTCTCAGCTTTCCTCCGGCGGCCTAAGGTGTCGGAACTGCATCGCACAGATGACGAGCGGCCAAGACCGGTAGGATGTTGCAAACAGCGCGCCCGCAAGGGCTGGGCTCGCCGCGGCGGCGAGACTGCATGGCACGGATGTGAAGCTCGCGGCCGCCGCCCGCTCCGACTCCGTGACGACGGCCATGACATAGGACGAGCGAGTCGACACGTCCATCTGCGAGAGCGCCGCCCGAAGCAGTAGCAGGGCCAGCGCCAGCGGCAATGTCGGTGCGAACGTCGCCAGCATCAGGGCAACGCTTGACGGTATGGGGGTACCATGGTGTTGATGAGACCGATACGTCGCGACAGCCATGCAGCGACAGGAAACGACAACGCCGACAACACGCCCGACCAGAAGAAAAATACCCCAGCTTGTGCGAGCGATAGATCGAAACGCTCGAACAGCCAGAGGGCGAGCAGCGACTGGACCACGAAGCCTCGGCGAAGGCGTCGAGGCTGAACAGGGCCGCGAGCCTCAAGACGATGGCGCGTGACGGGCCGAGCGCCGCGGTCTCCACGGTTTCGTGGCTGACAATGCGCTTTGGTATGCGTGCATAAAGAAAGCCGGCGGCGAACCCGACTAGCGCGTAGAGCACGAACATCAGCTTGACGGCTGCCAATCGTTCGAGCTCCACGACAGCGATGAAATCGGAAGTGCGGCCGAAAGCGCACCGGCGGCACTAGGCTGTAGCGCGCGAACATCCTCGTCCGCTCCGCATCGCTTACTTCGCGGGTGAGCGCCGCGTGCTCCAGTGGCACGAACACACTCACGCTACCGGCCGACGGATTGACGGTCCCGGCGAACGCGATCACCAGCAGCGGCCAGTAATCGTGCGCCAGGGATATGGCGACACCTGTAGCCGTCATCAGGCTCGCGGCGGCGAGCACCAACCAACGGACATCGTGGCGCGCGCCGAGAAACCCGACGGCAATCGTCAAGAGCGCCGAGCCAAAGAGGGACGCGGTCGCGATGATGCCGACTTGCGGCGGGGAAAAGCCGAGGAGGTGCAGATAGACCGGAAGGAGGATGGCGACAAAGCCGTCGCCGAAATCGCGCAAGGCACGCGCAGCAAACAGATAGGTTCCCGGGTGGATGCCTGACACTTACGTCCCTTCTTTCGAGCTGCGTCTCGGCTTCAACCTGTCGGGCACGGACAGCGAGGGACCAACGAGAAGCCAGGCATCTAGCCAGAGCTCGCTACGGAGACGTCGCTGCCTTATAGAGGAGCCCCGTTGCATTTCTCTGTTTCGCAAAGCGGCCTACGTGCCCAACGTCCACGCCATACCGGCCAAGGCGCAGGCGAGCAGCGTGACGATGATCGATGCCTTGTACCGGAATATTGCGGTTGCGGCTGTGATGGTCAGAACGAGTGAAGGGAGAACAAGGGAGCTCAGTACGGGAACGTCCAGCGTGAGACCTCCGATGTTCCGCGTGATCACCTCGGCAAACAGCGTGTGCAAACCAAACCAGACCGCGAGATTAAGGATTACACCGACGACCGCGGCGGTGATCGCCGACATCGCGCCGGTTAGCGCCACATTGCTCCGCAGCCTCTCGATGAAGGGTGCTCCGAGGAAGATCCAGAGGAAGCAGGGGACAAAGGTGACCCAAGTCGTCAGCACTGCCGCAAGCGTCGCCGCAGTCATCGGGTTGAGCGAGCCAGGATCGCGATAGGCGCCCATGAAGCCGACGAACTGGGTGACCATGATCAACGGCCCCGGTGTCGTCTCGGCCATGCCGAGACCGTCGAGCATCTCGCCCGGTTTCAGCCAACCATATTGCTGAACCGCTTCCTGGGCGACATAGGCAAGCACCGCATAGGCACCTCCGAAGGTCACAACCGCCATCTGGCTGAAGAACAGTCCGATCTTGGTGAAGACGTTGTCCGGCCCGAGAAAGATCAAAAGCAAGGCAAGCGGCACCAGCCACAGCGCGAGGAAAACCGCCGAGACTCGTAGTGACCAGGCCAGGTCGGGGCGCGCGTGAGCAGGGATGTCTTCTCCGAGAAGCGAGTCTTCATCCTTGAGAACTGGTCCAGTTCCCGCCTTGTGGCCGCCGCCGATCCGGAAGAGCGGCGACCCCGAGCGCCCACCGATATAGCCGATGATGCCGGCGCCCAGAATGATCAGCGGGAACGGCACCCCGAAGAAGAAGATGGTGACGAAGGCGGCCGCCGCAATGCCGATCATCAGCCGGTTTTTCAGCGCCCTGCTGCCAATCCGGAAGACGGCATGAATAACGACCGCAAGCACGGCCGCCTTCAGGCCGAAGAACAGCCCCTCGACGACAGTGACATTGCCGAAGGCCGCGTAGATGTAGCTCAGAGCAAGAATTGAAAGGAAGCCCGGAAGAACGAACAGAATGCCGGCGACGAGTCCTCCGACAGTTCTGTGCAGGAGCCAGCCAATATAGACCGCAAGCTGCTGCGCTTCCGGGCCGGGCAGCAGCATGCAGTAGTTGAGCGCGTGCAGGAAGCGGTGCTCGCCGATCCAACGCTTCTCGTCGACGAGGATACGGTGCATCACCGCGATCTGCCCGGCGGGGCCGCCGAAGCTCAAGGTCGCGATCCGCGCCCAGACGCGAAGTGCGTCGCCGAACGGTATGCCATGCCTCAATGCTTGGGGCTCTGACATAGTCGTGACGTTCCGTGCGATGTCGGACAAGGTCATGCTCCCTTTTTCGGAGAAGGCCAGTTGTGCGTTTCGTCGGTCGCGTCCCGGCACCAGCGGTAAAACGCGTCATAGAGCGGCAGACCCGCCTCGAGCTGTTCGTTGTCGTCGGCATACATGCGCGACAGCCCAAGCGAGGCGGCTAACAGGCCGGGCGCCTGCGGCGCAAGATCAAGCCGCGCCGTGTCGGCAGCCCGAACGATTGTTGCGAGCCGCAACAGCGGTTCCGTTGCCAGCCCGAATTCCTGAACCATGACGTCAAAGGTGCAATGCTCGCCACGGTGGCTCCAGCGGACCGGCGCGTCGATGTCGAAAGGCGTGGCATTGAAACGCTCGGCGACCGTTTCGACCTCGGACGGCGAGACGAACAGGAACACGGCATTTGGATCAACAAAGCGGCGGATCAACCATGGGCAGGCGATGCGGTCGATCTTCGGACGCGTGCGCGTCACCCAGACGGTGCGCCCTTGCCCATCCCTCTCGGGCAAGCTGGAGGCGGGAACTGCCGGGTGTCCGGCCTTTGCCCAACTCTCGAAGCCGCCCTCGAGCACGTCGGCCGAAACGCCGGCCTGGCGGAGCCAGGCGGCTACGCCGTAGCTCAGTTTTTTGCCGCGGTGGCAGATGACGACGGCGGACCGGCCGTAAAGCTCATCCCTCCAGAACTGCACCTCACGGTAATCGCGCCGGACCGAGCCGGGGACCAGCCGAGGGTCGGCGTTGAAATCCTCGTCAATCCGCACGTCGATGAGAGCTGGGGATTTCGGGGTACCGATGAGGCGGGCGAGCTTGTCGGGGGAAATTTCAAGAAGTGACGGCATGGCGCGTCCTCCGTCTGACCGGTTGAAAAGGACGCGATTCTTCGGCTGTCGCCTCGTGGGGTGATCGCAACCCCATGGACTGTGTTTTCCGCTCTTTGCCCACGGCTGTCAAGCGGTGCGCCCGCACTTGTCACCGCACGAATAGCTCGTGAACGGCAACCGCGACGAGGATCATGCCGGCAACCGCCTCGACCGTCTGCGGGTGAAATGCTCAGCGCCATCGTCGGGCGTGCGCAATGGGCTCAAGCGAGCCGTTCACAGCGTCTGCTGCGGAAGAGAGGGAAGGGTCGCTCCCGGCCGCTGATCAGAAACTGTCGTGCGACTGCTTCTGGACAAACGAGGACGTACACGGTGCTTGCATGAACCTCGGCCCCCCCAAAGAGGACGCTTAGCTCGGGGTGAGCATCCGCTTCACCTTCAGACGATTCCCAAGGCGGAGCGCTCCGAGACCGCTGCGCCTCGCCTCCATGCACGCGGGGCGCTGGTGCAGTCAGCGAATCCACTCGTTCCAGCGCTGCAACATCATCGCAGCATTGGCGTTGATCCACTCCGCGTCGGGAAGAATGACGTGATCCCGGACGTCGTCACCTTGCGGCATCGTCTTGCGCGCCTCATCCGACATCATCGAGATCGCATCGCTACTCGGGGGCGTGCAGGAGAGAGCTTCGCACGCTTTGGCCTGCGCCGCGGGAGAGTCCAGCCAGAAGGCCATTAACTTCAGCGCGTTGTCACGGTGCGGCGCGCCCTTCAGCAGCGCTATCCGGTCGCCGACGAGGAAGGCGGCCTTGTAGGACCAGTCGATCGGCAGCCCCTCATTCTGCATCGCCTTTGCGCGCGTCAACCAGATCTGCCCGAGCGAGTACTCGCCATTGCGAAACCCTTGCACGCTCTGATCGCCCGTCTTCCACCACAGCGTGACGGAAGGCTTGATCTTGTCGAGCTTAGCCAACGCGCGATCGATGTCGAGCGGAAATAATTCGTCGCGCTTTACACCATCGGCGAGCAGTGCGGCCGCCATGACGCGCCAGGGATCATCGAAGTTCGGAAATGCGCGTTCACCCGGAAATTTCCCTGTGTCCCACATATCGGCCCATGTTGCGGGAACTGGTTCTCCGGGTTTTCCGGTTCTGTAGGCCAACAGCGTAGCCGTGGATTGCAGCAGGGCCCCGCCAGCGGAGCATGCATTGGCGCTGAGGTCCTCGCGATCGGCAAATTGGCGGCAGAAATCCGTCAGATCCTCTGTCACTTCGCGATGCGCCTTTGAGGCGGCCTGGATCTCGCCGTCGAGATAGAGGTCCCAATTGACGTTTCCCGTTTTCACCATGGCCGCAGCCTTGGCGCGCATTTCGGCGTTCGTCGCCGCGACGGTGACCACCTCGATGCCAGTAGCCTTCGTGAACGGATCGAACCAGGCCTCCCTTAGAGCCTTGTCATAAGCGCCGCCGGTCGACGCGATGATGACTTGCTCGCCGGCGATTGTCGGAAGCGACAAGGCTATCAAGGATAGAAATCCGGCGACAGTCGGCTTCATCACTGCTGTGGAACGTGAGAGGAGAGACGTCATGAAAGAATCCTTTGTTAATTCAGATGCTGAGAAGTGGGAGTCCTCGGTTTCACGAGCGAGGCTTACGGGCGTTCAGCAGGTGAACCGTGCCCATGAGCAGGAGGGAAGTGGCGACGAGCACGGTCGAGACCGCGGCAATGACCGGCGTCAGGTTGAAATCGATATCCTCGAACATCTTGCGCCCGATCGATTTGCCACCAATGTCCGATATGAAGAACGCGACGGTCGCTTCATCGAATGAGGCGAGAAAGGCGAACACGGCCGCCGCTGCGACACCTGGGACGATGTTCGGCAGAACGACGAGGAAGAATGCCTGCAGCCTGTTGGCCCCGCAGTTCAACGCCGCCAGCTCGAGCGTCGGATCGACGCGCTGCAGCGACGCCGTGACGGTGATGATCACATAGGGGATTGCCAACACGGTGTGCGCGATGAGGAATCCGAAAAAGCTGCCGGTGAGCTGCAGGGGCGAGAAGGCGAGGTAGAGCGCCACGCCCAGGATGATGTGGGGAACAATCATCGGCCCGAGCGCAAGCGCCTGCAATGTGGATCTGAACGGAAGGCATCCTCGCACAATCGCGAGCGCCGCCATGATTCCCACGACAGTCGCTGTCGCGGTTGTCGCCAAGGCGATCTTAAGACTGAACCACGTCGCTGCCATCCAGTCCGGATCATTGAAATAGGCGCTGTACCATTTGAGTGTCAGGCCCTGGGGCGGGAACTCAATATGGTCAGTTTCGCTGAGCGACATCGGTAGCACGATCAGCGTCGGCAACAGCAGGAAGAAGAGAATACATCCGATCCCCGCGCCGAAGGCAATGATCCCCGCCGCCCTCGAATAGCCGCGGATCGTCGGAGAAGCGAAGATATCCATGGCCGCAGGAATCCGGCCCGGCATGCGTGCGTGATCAATAGACACTGTTCAATCCTCTGCTGAGCGATAGCGTCCTGCGGAACAGGAGAACAAAAAGGAGCGTAACGGCGAGGAGTACGGTCGAAAGTGCTGCCGCGAACGGCCAATCGAGCAGGACTGTTGTCTGCTGGCCGATGAGCGTCGCCATCAGCATCGAGCCGGGCCCACCAACCAGCGCCGGGGTGATGTAGAAGCCGAGCGCCAGTACGAAACACATGACGCTGCCGGCAAAAACACCCGGCAGACTGAGCGGAAGCGTTACGGCGACGAAGGTACGGATGGGCCCGGCGCCGAGATTGCGGGCGGCACGCACGTAGTCTGGGGGCAATGCGCGCAGTGCCGAATAAATCGGCAGGATCATGAAGGGCATCAGCACATGCGTCATCGCGAGGATGACCGCGCCCTGGGTATAGATCAGCTTTAACGGCCCTTCCGTAACCCCCGTATCGACGAGCAGCTTGTTGATGATGCCGTTGCGTTGGAGAAGGACGACCCACGCATAGGAGCGGATGAGGACGGAAGTCCACAAGGGGATGAAGACGCAGGCGGCGATCGCCATTGCCAAGCCCCTGCTCAGCCGCGCCATCATGTAGGCGACGGGAAAACCCAACAGCAGGCTCGCAAGCGTCACGACAAGGGCGACCTCGATCGTGCTGAAGAGAACGTCGAGATGAAGCGACTCGGTAAAAATACGCCGATAGTGGCTGTATGTTCCCCCGGAAAAGCTCAGCGCGATCAGCCGCGCGACCGGATACAGGAACCCAGTCAGCAGGACCGCGAGGAGGGGCGTGACCAATGCCATGGACGCGGTGGGCGAATAAATGCGCGCGGAGCTCGACCGGCGGGATGTCAATAAAGATGAGAGTGATGCCAGTGAACGCGTCATGCGGCGCACCTCTCCGCTATGGAAAAGACGTGCGCGGCTGCGCCGTCAAGGACGATGTCCACGGCGTCGTCTCTTTGGAATGGCATGACGCAGTCAGCAGCGACCTGTACCTGCAGGCTTGCTTCCGGGCGATCGGCTAGGCGGACGAGAAAGATGTATGTCGAACCGATGAACACAGCGGCATCGATGACGCCCGGCAGCGCGTCGGCGCCACCATCGCCGCGCTTCGCAAGACGCATCCGTTCTGGACGGATTGCCACACGCAGAGCCGTTCCGGCATCATATTTGCGCGTACGCTCGCTTGCCGCAGAACGGAGGTTGAGCACCGTTCTCTCCGATAAACGAACAACCGTTCGCTCAGCCGTGCAGTCGAGGCAATCGCCATCAATAAAATTCATCCGGCCGATGAAGTCCGCGACGAACTCCGTCTTCGGCTGCCGGTAGAGCTCCGTCGGTGTACCCATCTGCATCAAGCGACCGTCGGACATTATGGCGACGCGATCCGACATCGTCAGCGCTTCGTCCTGATCATGGGTTACGTAGACGACCGTGGCACCAAGTCGCTCCTGTAGACGTTTTATCTCGAATTGCATCGCCTCTCGCAATTTCTTGTCGAGGGCGCCAAGTGGTTCATCCATCAGAAGGACGGGTGGCTCAAAGGCCAAAGCCCGCGCCACGGCGACCCGTTGCTGTTGGCCACCGGAAAGCTGGTTGGGATAGCGCTCCGCGTAGCCGGAGAGCTGGACGAGTTCCAGCATCTCCTCGACGCGCTGCACGATCGCGGTCTTCTGCATCCGCCCACGCATCCTGAGCGGAAATGCGATGTTCTGGTGGATCGTCAGGTGCGGAAAAAGCGCGTATTTCTGGAACACCATTCCGATGTTCCGGTGATTTGGCGCAAGGAAAGTCACGTCCTGGCCACCGATGGCGATCCTGCCTGCGCTCGGAGCCTCAAAGCCGGCTATCATCGTCAAGGCTGTTGTCTTGCCGGAGCCGGACGGCCCCAACAGCGAGACAAACTCGCCGGCTGCGACGTCGAGCGACAGCTCGCGAATCGCAAGGGCTTCGCCGTATCGTTTTTGAAGTCCCGCAAGGGACAGAGATTGACCGATCAAATCCGCCTTTCCTTTCAGCTGTTGGACGCTCTTCGGCGTCTTCCCCTGGATACGGCCGCTTCCGGCCGCAATGAAAAGCCTTCCTCCGACCCGGGACGAGTCAGGACGATGCGCTTATTGCCGAGGTTTCTGGTGCCCCGCGGGCCGCTTGTCGCCGGCCCGCGTGACGGAGCATGTGAAAGCTGCTAATAGCCGCTGGCGCGACAAAAGCTTTGCAAAACCTTCACACTTTATTTTTGTTGCATCAAAAATTCACAGTGTCAACCGATCGAGAGAGCAAAATGGCGGACAATGCAACCGAATCGCCAGATCTTGAGAGAGCCTCGAAACGGCTGGGGGATGCCGCCTATCGGGAAATGAAGGAGCGCATCATCCGTGGCGTCTATCTGCCAGGCCACAAGTTGACGGTGCGCGCAGTCGCCCAAGACCTCGATGTCAGCACAACGCCCGCGCGCGATGCGATCAATCGTCTGACGAGCGAAGGCGCGCTTGTTTATACCGGGCCGAAGACGGTTGTCGTCCCAATTCTCGACGCGGCCGACCTTCGAGAGATAACGCTCACTCGCCTGGCGCTTGAGGGGCTGGCTTCCGAACAGGCCGCCCAGCACGGAACGCCGGCAGACGTGGAAGAACTGGTGGCCTTACAAGAGCTTATCAATTCCGCCCTCGACGAAAACCGCTATGCGGAAGCGCTGTGGCACAACAAGGAATTCCACTTTACGATCTACCGTCTCTCGGGTCTTCCCCAGCTCGTTTCGATGATCGAAAGCCTGTGGCTGAGGATCGGGCCGTCCTTGCACAATCTCTACCCCGAGTTTGCCGAGGAGAAATACGGTGTTCGCAACCACGAGATCGCCATGGAGGCTCTCGCGGAGCGTGACGCGGCAAGCCTCAGGGCGGCGATAGAAAATGATATTCGCGATGGATATCGACGGCTGAAGCGCGCCTCTCTGGAGAGGGGTGCGGGCTCCTTGGCTTAAGATTTTGTTGCATGGACTTGACGGGCTGCATTTTTGTTGCAACAAAATTGTGAAGCTCGTGCAAAGCGAGCGGTCGATTTTTCACCTCAGGAAGCCGGAACTATGCTCGTTCAAGCAACAAACAGACTGCGGCAGACGTCTGCGCGTAGTCGGTCGAAACATTTATTCAACCGCGCCAAGGCCGTGTTCCCGGATGGAACCACCCGCGCCACGGTGGAGAGGAACCCGTTTCCGATCTATGTCCAGCGCGGCGAGGGGGCTTATCTCGTTGATGTCGACGGGAACCGGCTCCTCGATCTGAACAACAATTTTACCACGCTCATTCACGGGCACGGCTTCGCTCCGGCCACGGAGGCTGTCGTCGACCTGCTGCGCTCGGGAACCTGTTTCGCCAACCCGACGGAGCATGAAATCGCGCTCGCGGAACTTCTGACGACCCGCATTCCCGCAATGGAACGGGTCCGCTTCGTCAATAGCGGAACGGAAGCGGTCATGTTCGCGATCAAGGCCGCGCGCGCTTTCACCGGCAGGCCCGCGATCGCACGCATCGAAGGCGCCTATCACGGCGCCTATGACTGGGCAGAGGCTGGGCAGGAGGTTTCGCCCGGCAAAGGCGGCGGCTGGGCGCCAATGTCCGTCGCAACTCCGGCCTATCGCGGCACTCCCTCAAGCGTCGCCGACGGAGTCCATCTTTTGCGCTTCAACGATGTCGAGGGCCTTGAAGCGCGCTTGAGTGCGGCGAGCGACCGCGTTGCCTGTGTACTGATTGATCCCATGCCCAGCCGGGCGGGGTTGCTGCATCCGGAGCCCGCCTTTTTCGAGGCTTTGTCGGAAACGGCGCGCAAGTACGGAATCCTGATTGTCGCGGACGAGGTGCTCAATCTTCGGCAGGGCTATGCCGGGGCCTCAGCACGCTACGGTCTGAAACCCGATCTGACCACGGCCGGCAAAATCATCGGAGGCGGCTTCCCGATCGGTGCCATTGGCGGCCGCGAGGAAGTGATGCGCGTTTTCGGCACCGAAAATGGAAAACCGTTGTTGCCGCAGGGTGGCACGTTTTCCGCAAATCCGGTCTCAATGGCCGCTGGCCGGGCAGCGATGGAGGCGATGACTCCCGATGCGTTCGATCACCTCGAAGCGATGGGCGAGAGGTTGCGCGCAGGCTTGAGGGCAAGCATTGCCAAGCGCGACGCGCGCTTCTCGGTGACCGGCGCCGCCTCGCTCTTCCGCATCCATCCGAAGCGCATCGCGCCGCTCGAATATCGCGATGCCTATCTGAGCGCCGAAGAGGCCTCCCTCATGCGAAGAATGAGCCGCTACTTACTGGAAGCGGGCATTCTTCTCCCCTATGGAGCCGCCGCCTGCCTTTCGACGCCAATGGTCGACAGCGACATCGACCTTATCCTCAGTGCATTTGACGAATTTCTTCAGGCCGAAATCCAATCCGGAAAGGAGTGCGCGCAATGACGCAACAGAACCCAAACGAAACCGTTGCGCAGCGTATCGCGACGATTCTTCGCCGGCACGATGTGGAATTCATATTTGGCCAAAGCCTGCCATCCGCGGTCATCCTTGCTGCGGAAGCGATCGGCATTCGCCAGATCGCGTACCGGCAGGAGAACATGGGCGGTGCGATGGCGGACGGCTACGCCCGTCTTTCCGGCAAAGTAGCTGTGGTTGCCGCCCAAAACGGCCCCGCGGCAACTTTGCTTGTGCCGCCGCTGGCCGAGGCGTTGAAGGCTAGTGTGCCGATCGTGGCGCTTGTGCAGGATGTCGAGCGAGACCAAATGGACCGCAATGCCTTTCAGGATCTTGATCAGATTGCTCTCTTCCAGTCCTGCACTAAATGGGTGCGGCGTGTCACGGTTCCGGAGCGGATCGACGACTATGTGGACGCGGCATTTACGGCCGCGTCGTCAGGCCGTGCCGGCCCAGCCGCTCTGCTGCTTCCAGCCGATCTCCTGCGTGCCGGGGCGAGATCTCCGGCGGTCGTACGTTCAAAGAACTTAGGCCACTGGCCCTTGGATCGCGTCCGCCCGTCGGATGAAGCACTAGCAGAGGTCGCGTCTCTGATCGCAGCGGCGCGAGCCCCGATCATTATCGCCGGCGGAGGCGTTCATTGCGGCGGCGCCGCGGCAGAACTCGCTGCGCTCCAGCAGGAAGCGTGCCTGCCGATTCTCACCACGAACATGGGGAAGGGGGCGGTGGACGAATTTCATCCGCTTTCGGCCGGAGTGTTAGGCTCGCTCGTCGGGCCGCGATCGCTCGGTCGATACTCGTCCGCTTTGGTCGGAAGTGCGGACTTGGTCATTCTCATCGGAACGCGTACCAACCAGAACGGCACCGACAATTGGCGGCAAATTCCCTCCAGCGCGACGGTCGTGCACATTGACATCGATCCGGTGGAGATCGGACGCAACTACGAAGCCATTCGGCTGGTGGGCGATGCCAGGGAAACGCTTGCCGCCCTGAGAGCGGCGCTCACCCGCGTCGACCTCACGCGGCGGCATCGGGATCGCGCGCGACTGGAGGAATGTATCCATCAAAATTGGAAGCAGTTCGAGCTTGATCGCCACGACGTGGTGACATCGCGTTCCCGACCGATACGCCCAGAGCGGATTATGGCTGAACTCCAGGACCTGCTAACCGACGACGTAACGGTCGTCGCCGACGCGAGCTACTCGTCTATGTGGGTCCTGGGCCAACTCCGAGCGCGAGCGAGCGGAATGCGCTTTATCACGCCGCGCGGGCTGGCGGGGCTCGGTTGGGGGGTGCCGCTCGCGATCGGGGCCAAGGTTGCCCGACCGGATAAGCCGGTCATTGCGATTGTCGGTGACGGCGGCTTTGCTCACAGCTGGGCCGAGCTTGAGACCATGATGCGGATGAAGCTTCCTGTGGCGATCGTCGTCCTCAACAACGGCATCCTCGGTTTCCAGCGCGATGCGGAAACGGTGAAGTTCGGCAACTTCACATCGGCATGCCACTTTGCCGAGGTGGATCACGCAAAATTGGCGGAAGCCTGCGGCTGCCCAGCGGTCCGTGTGGAAGACCCGAGTGAGCTTGCCGATCACTTGCAGCGTGGCATGGACCAGGGGCCGCTATTGATCGAAGTGATGACCGACCCGGCGGCGCATCCCCCCCTCTCACTCTTCGCAAAGATGGACGAAGCGGCATGAGTCGTGATTCTAAAGCAAGAATTGCCGTCGTCACCGGCGGCACTTCCGGTATCGGGTTGGCAACGTCCCGTCTCCTGTTGGAGCGTGGATGCCGGGTCGCCCTCTTCGGGCAAACGCTCGTCAATGTTGAAAGCGCCGCCCAAGCTCTTTGTCAGGATTTCGGCTCCGAGCGGGTGTTCGCGCGCGCTGTTGATCTCGGTGAGCCGGCGCAGATAACGGCATTCTTTTGGGAATTGGACGATTGCTGGGGCAGAGCAGACATTCTCGTTTGCAATGCCGGCATATCACCCAAGGGGCCCTACGGGCCGACCCCATTCCAAGAGATCACACTCCAAGAATGGAACACGGTTCTTTCCGTCAACCTGACCGGGACAATGCTTTGCTGCCAGGCGGTCTTGCCCGGCATGTGCGCGCAGGGTTTTGGCCGCGTTGTTCTTGTCGGGTCCATTGCCGGTCGTGCGCTCCCGAAAATCGCGGGCACCGCCTATGTCGCCTCGAAAGCCGCACTTGCGGGCTTTGCCCGCTCGCTGGTCTCACGGTACGCGGCGCACTCAATTACGGTGAATGTCGTTGCGCCAGGAAGGATTGCCACGGAGATGGCCGGTCCGCGTGACGGCGAGGTCAATCGCACAGCAGTTGCCCGCATTCCCGCGGGCCGCCTGGGGGAGCCTGAAGAAGTCGCGGCGGCCATCGGTTTCCTGACCTCCGACGGAGCAGCCTTCATCAATGGCGCGATAATAGACATCAATGGCGGAGAATACGCGCCACTTTGAAGTTGGAGACCGGGTGCGGAATGCATGCGGGTGTGCTGATTTATACGGGCAACGCGGAGCTCTTTCTTCTGCTCGAGTACATTCTCGAGACCGAGGGATTTACTGTCCAGCTTTGCTCCGATGCGAGCGAACTGATTAGTACAATCGAGACCGAAAGGCCGCTCGCTGTCCTGGTCGATTGTTCCGATCGGCGCCTGGAGGCGCCTGGCCTTTGCCGCCGCATAAAGGCAACCAGCGACCGCCCGCCAGTCGCCGTCTTTGCGAATGCACCGAGGAAGGATCTCAGCAGTCTCGGGATCGACGTGGTCATATGCAGTCCCTACGATCCGCGACACCTGCTCGCGTTCCTCAAGGGCATTCAAACGAACTTGCCCGACGACTCCCGCCCTGGCGTCTCACGCGAGATATTCCGGCACGCGGATATCGAGATGAATGTCGCCACGGTTCGTGTTACGCGAAACGGCCACACTGTAAGCCTTTCCGCGCTACAGTTCAGACTGCTTCTGCATCTTATGAAGATGCCAACTGTGGTGCACAGTCGTGACGATCTCATCGCCGCCGGCTGGCCGCCTGAAGCCGAAGTCGAGCTCCGCACTGTCGATATCCATATCGGTCACATCAGGCGCGCGTTGAACCACTATGGGCCTGATGTTATCCGCACCGTACGGTCCATTGGCTACGCGCTTGACGGGCTCGGCCGCCAGGGCGAAATTGAGCGTTTCCCAATTTAAGCCGGGAGCGCCTTGCTCGACCACTGACAGCCGCACGGCGCACCCTCTGAATAGATGAACTGCTAAATCAAGCGGTTTCTAAGTCGTAGGAATACCTCAAACCAGAAGCCGTAATCGCCGTGTCGGCGTTCGGTCCAGGCCTCGAGCGCGCAATAGGCGGCCGCAATTGCGGCTTCGTTGCCATAGAGGCCGATCGCCGCCTCCACCACTTCCTCCTGTTGATGCTTCTGCCAGAAGCCGTCTTTCCGGGGGCTTTGCTCCCCGATGGCGGGATTGCAAAAAATCTTGGACACGCTGAACCTCCTGCTGTCCGGCGCAGGGGATCAAAATGGGTTGCCGGACGTTGGAACTCAGCTTTCGCGAGCCACAGAACCATTTGGTTCTCATCGTGCCGTCCCTGGCAAATGTGTCTATCACAAGCGAAGACTGTGCCCTTTCCGGACTCAGTCGAGATCATCTTCTGCCTGTTTTCGAAGGCGATCTAGATGTTCGATGCAGATCGCTTCCACGTCGGCAATCAGCCGACAGGCTCTTTCAACGAGCCAGGCAAGGGCTTCTTCGCTGATTTCATAGCGCTTCGAGTACCGAGATTTGACATAAGCCTCATTCAAGATGTTGAACCACGCTAGATATTGATGCTGATGGCGCGGCCAAACCTCAGCAAGTCGTTGATCTCGTTCCTCGGCGAGGCTGCGCAGATGCCTCAGATTGTGGGATGCAGGGCTGTAGCTCGTCAGGACAAGCAAGAGTGCTGAATACGCCTGCTCGATCGATTGATGAAGCAAAAACGCAGCCTCTTTCGGATCGCGCTCCTTCAGATAGAACGAGGCGCCCTTCGCGAATTTCCGAGCATGCGGCATACGGTCGTCGAAATACTCGGCCGCCATTCGCAGGGCGGGCCGACGTACGCGGTCTCGTTTCGGCCAGCGGCTCGTCGTCCCGCTCATAGAGGAGGATGCCATCGCGGCGGATCTCGGAGAAAAAATACTGTCCATAGTAGTGCCGTGTTCAATTCCCGTCTTGAATGAACGATGAGGCTTACTGGCGTCCGATCTCCGGCAAGTGCATGAGGTGCTCCTGCGCCTTGTGCCAGTAGGTCGAGAAATCTGTGAGCTTCCTGTGGTTGACGACGATCAGCAGATCGTAATCCAATTTGTATCCCTTCCTCGTGTGCGGCTCGTCGAGCCATCTTCCTCGGGCATTAGAACCGAAGAGGATGATCTTCAGAATGCGGTCAAACTTTTCGAAGTCGGCCATCCCCTCATAGAGGGCGTCCTCGAATTCCTCGTGCAGGACCTCGACGATGCGCGCGAGTTCGCGCTGTTTTCGAAGCGGAACATGGTCGAGGCTGGTCTTCATCGGTTCTGGCGCTTTCTCTGATGTCATGTGCATGAATAGCGAACCCGGTGCATCCACAGAGTGCCCATCTCACATCGAAAATCAACAAAAATGTTGCAACAAAATAGGACGAATAGCGCGTGGAGCTTACACATTTATGGCTATTTCGCGCAATATCTCTAAAATTCTAGGGATTACGCAGGAGCCGCGACCATACTATTTCCGATTTTTGTGACATCAAACATCGGGAAGAGAACGGCGATGAGAAAGCTTGAAAGCAAGAAGGCTCAGCACACAAAACACTTGGTCCTGATCTGCTCTGGTAATGCGAACTTCTACGTGTTGCTTGCACACATCCTCGCGTCGGAGGGCTTTCAGACGATGTTGGTGAGCGAAGAAGAGGTAGTGGATCAGGCTGTGCTAAGGCCGGCCACAGCAATCATCCTGGATTCAGCAGAGGATTCAGAGCTCACGGTGAGAACATGTGCCGCCATAAAGGCTAACGACGTAACCTCGCGTATCCCGACTATCGCCCTCGTTTCGTCGGGCAATGAGCGGTACTATCTGGCACTGTTGAAAGCGGGGGTTGACGAAAACTTCGTGCGCCCCGTCTCGCCGGCGAGGCTGCTTGCTTACCTTGGTTCTCTGCCGAACAATCGTGCGAATGATAAGCAGCCGACACATCCCGCTAGCGAAGAGGCCGCTGAGACCTTTGGCGAGTTAAGACTCGAGCCTGGGCGCCGTCTCGTCAGATATGGTGATGAAGACGTTCAATTCGGTGCCATCGAATTCAACCTGCTGCGATGCCTGCTTGAGGAACCAGGCCGGGTGCGGAGCCGTCTGGAACTGATCGAAGCGGCGTGGCCTTCAAATCGCTACGTGCAGCCGCGCACCGTGGATGTGCATGTCGGTCGCTTGCGTCGGGAGCTCGAGCGCCTGACCGGCCATCCTCTTATTCGCACAATACGGGCCACCGGCTATGCAATCGACATTGATTATGGCTCCGATTGAGCTCGGATACGTTTCACACTTCTCATATTTTTTTCAAAAGTGCAGGGAAAGGAAAATTCAACCGTAATTTTACGCCGAATGCGAAATTCAGCGTGAAAATATTTCGCAAATACTTCGTTGAGTTCAGCGCCTAAACAAATAAATCTCCCGTACATTCGCCAATCAAGTATCGGGAGATTTTCGGATGGAAGAAAAAGCGCCAGGGCAGGGAAGTATTTCTGGCAAGGGTGCCCAAAGGAACACCGCCAGCTTAATCCAGTACGCCCAAAGCCATTTCGATGCCGCGCATTTTCAGGGCTTGATGGCGATTTACGGGCGACCTCTGGAGAATCGCGCCGTGGCACTAACCCATGACCGGGGACGTCGGGTCGTCGACTTCGTGCGTTGCTCCTATCTCGGCTTGGACAACCATCCGCAGGTCGTTGCAGGTGCCATCGACGCACTGAAAGATTACGGCGCGCTTCATTGGTCATGCGCAAGGACGCGTCTCAATTTCTCGATTCTCGGTGACTTGGAGGCGGCGCTGTCGGAGTTGTTCGATGCGCGGGTGATTACTTATACCACAGTGCTCGCAGCCAACATGAGCGCGTTGCCGCTGATTGCTTCCGGGCATCTCACGGGTGGCGTTAAGCCGCTGATGGTGTTCGATCGCTTCGCCCACGCGACGCTTGCCTTTCACAAGGGAACCATTGCCGCCGAAACTCGCGTCGAGACCATTGCTCACAACGATCTCGACGCGCTCGAGATGCTCTGCCGCGCGAACGAATCCGTCGCCTTCGTTTGCGACGGCGTCTATTCGATGGGCGGAAGCGCCGACATCGAGGACCTAAGGCGCCTGCAGGACCGCTATGGCCTCTTCCTCTATATAGATGACGCACATGGCATATCGATCTTCGGAAAGCACGGGGAAGGCTTTGCCAGATCGCAAATGAGCGGGCACCTGGGGGAGCGGACGATAGTTGCGGCTTCGCTCGGAAAGGGCTTCGGCGCCTCAGGAGCCTTGATCATGCTTGGAACGGCGCGGCAAGAGGAACTGTTTCGAAGATTCGCGGTCGCTCATGCGTTTTCGGCGTCGCTGAATGTCGCGGCAATCGGCGCGGCGCGCGCGTCGCAGCAACTGCACCTAACGCAAGAACTCACGGAGCTACAACAGGGACTTCGAAGCAGAATCGCCTTGTTCGACAGCCTCGTTCCCACAGACCAGCAAGGCTCACCCTTGCCGATACGAACGGTCGAGATAGGCGACGAGATGACGGCCATCGAAGCCGCAAGAGCTTTGCTCGACCGCGGTTTCTATACGTCGGCGATCTTCTTTCCCACGGTTGCACGGGGAAGGGCAGGGTTGCGGCTTTGCCCCACGGCCGGACACTCTGAAGACGACATCCGGGCGGTGGGCACCGCGATCCAAGACGTGCTGACGAACAGATAAGAGCGTGCGCTGCACCAAGGCCACGCCAACATTGAATCTTACAGGAGCGAACATGTATGACCGCCTCTCAGAGTGCTGTGTCTCCGTCCCCGGTTCAAGGAACCTCGTCGAGACTGTCTCCCAACGGTTTGCCGAATTTTGCGTCTCAATCGTGGACAACGGAATGGAAAAGACTTTCAAGTTCATCGATGGCGAGGCCGTTGTGAGAGCTGTCGGTAGAGGGATCCTGATGCGGGTCGTCGCGACAGACGTCATCACTTACTATGGAATACGAACGGCATTGGAGGGCAGCATTGTGAAGTTGGCTGCATTGGAGCCCGAGGAATTCGCTTGGCACCCGGCCGGTGAAACACCATTTGCAGCGGTCGGAAGTGTATATCCGAGCCAAGATGAAGAGCATGAAACGCGAGAAACTCGCCACGGCTGAGGTTCACCACAAACGACTAATGGCAGGAACGTTGGACACGCAGAGCAATCACCACCATCGAGTACACGAACCTACGCGAACTTCCACATGAATAATGCTCGCAGGACGCTGAATGCCGACACGCAGGCGCAGGCGACAAAGCTCAAGCTACTTTGAAGCCCGTGAACACATCGCGAATCGAGCAGACTCTAGCCAACGTGCTCTACCGATAGCGTGCCTACCGGAAGGGGTTTGAGCAGCGACTTCGCAGAAACGCTCGGGTTCAGCCAGTCAGTCCATGCATTGCGCTCAAGGATCACGATCTGTCGATCGTGATACGTAGCGATGTCGGGCCCCGGCGCCATCGTCAGCATGGTGAAGGCTTGCCCGACCTCGGGCGTGTTGCGCCAGATGCCGGCGATGCAGAAGATCGGCTCGTCCTTCTTGGTGAACAGCCACTTGTCCTTGCGCTTCTTGCTCGGATCCTTCGGGTCGGTGAACTCGTAAAAGCCGTCGGCAAGAATTAGGCAGCGGGAGTTGAACTCCCGTCCCTCTGATCGGAAGTTATACACCGGCCGCTTGTTCGGCCCCGGCCAACTCCAGCGTCGCTGTACGAGCTCGGCCTCATCCGGCACTCCGTCGATCGCCCTGACGATCGGCCCAACATCGGTGATCTTGATGTCCTCACGGGCTTCGAGATTCGGGGTGCCTTCACCGAAACGGATCTTGATCTTGAGCTCGGCAAAGTCCTCGACGATGGAGGCGACATCCGTCATCAGCCGATAATCATTGCACATGCATCCTCCGTCTCAGGTCCGATTGTCTCGGAATCGTGTTCCTGGTATGTGACGCGCGCGAAGGTTGCCAGTCCGACGCCCGCTGCGTCATCATGAGGCGCCATGATGGCGAAGTGGAGATGGTGGGGCGGCCGTGGGGCCTGCGTCCGCGCGACGTTGGCGGGCGCCGTGAACGTCGTCCGATCGGAAGCCCCGGACGTTCCCCGCCCGCCGCTGCCTGGCGCGTCCGAGTTTCGCCATAGGAACTTCAGCTTCTCGCTCACCATTGGTGACTGGTTCTATTTCGCGGGGATTTGGCGGCCGGCGACCCGGCCTGGCCGGAGACATATACCATCCTGACGATGGAGCCGAATGCCGATCTCGCGCCGTACCACGCCCGCCAGCTGGGTACTCACCTGCGATCAACGCGTGGTCTGGCTCGACGGACTTTTCCGCGAACACGAAATCCTGCGGCCGCAGCCGACAGGGACTTTCCAGGTCTTGCGACATCCAACCTCTCCGGTTCAGTCGATGCTGGACGGGTCTGCGTCCCATTGGGCTTGTTCTGGCCAGACGCCATCTTAGACAGAAACTTGTTGCAGGAAATGCCGCAGAGCCGGTGAGGCCTGTAGCGTGATGCGCATGCGCGGCATTCCGAGCGCCTCTCGATGGCGCCAGCGCGTCTCCAATCCGTTCAGGTATCGCCAGTGCTTTCGTTGCTTCATTCCGGCAGTCAGCTGCGCCAGCAGCGGACGTCGTCCCTTTTGCAGCTTGTCAGGACACCTATATTTGAATTAAGTATTCAAATAAGAAGATACTATTTTTGTCCGACAGTCATCCGCATGGCGTTGCCGCTGCACGAGGGAAGAGTAACCACGCATGACAACAGAATCCGAACTGCCGCTTTCCGGCCTGGTGGTCGTCGACATGAGCCAGTTTCTTTCCGGCCCCTATTGTTCGCTGCGGCTGATGGATCTCGGCGCCCGGGTGATCAAGATCGAACGGCCGGATGGCGGCGATCTTTCCCGCCGGCTTTATCTGAGCGACACCGAGATCGGCGGCGACTCGACCATTTTCCATGCGATCAACCGCGCCAAGGAAAGCCTCGCGATAGACCTCAAGAACGAGGCCGATCTTGCCGCACTGACGCGGCTTCTTGCGCAGGCCGATGTCGTGATCCAGAACTTCCGGCCGGGCGTCATCGAAAGGCTGGGGCTGGACTATGAGGCGGTCAGGGCCATCAATCCGCGCATCGTCTATGCCTCGATCAGCGGTTATGGCGAGGAGGGCCCCTGGGTGAAGCGCCCCGGCCAGGATCTGCTGGCGCAGGCGCGCTCGGGGGTCATGTGGCTGAACGGCGACGAAGGGCAGGGGCCGGTTCCCTTCGGGCTTGCCATCGGCGACATGCTGGCCGGCGCCGCCGCCGCTCAAGGGATTCTCGCGGCGCTAGTACGGCGCGGCATTTCCGGCAAGGGAAGCCTCGTCGAAACGAGCCTCCTGGAGGCGCTTGTCGATTTCCAGTTCGAGGTATTGACCACGCATCTCAATGACGGCGGCCGTCTGCCGAAGCGGTCGGCATTCCGGAGCGCCCATGCTTATCTCGCCGCACCCTACGGGGTTTATGCGGCGAGCGACGGCTATCTCGCGATCGCCATGACGCCGATCCCGAAGCTTGCGGACCTGCTTCAGATCGACGAACTCGCCCCCTATCGCGACGACCCGTCCTCGTGGTTCACCGAGCGCGACCGCATCAAGGCGCTGATTGCTGACCGCATCGCGCTCAGCACCGTCGACGAATGGCTGGCGGTGCTGGAGCCGGCCGATATCTGGTGCGCGCGCGTGCTCGACTGGAACGAGCTTCTGGAAAGCGAAGGCTTCCAGGTGCTCGACATGCTGCAGACGGTGATGCGCGAAGACGACGTATCGATCACCACCACCCGCTCGCCGCTCCGGATCAACGGCCGCCGCCCGCGCGTCGAGCGCGCCGCCCCGCGGATCGGTGAGCATGGCCGCTCGATCAGGGAGGAGTTCGGCCTATGAGCGTCGTCCTCAAGGGAATGACCTGGAATCACCCGCGCGGCTATGATCCGATGGTGGCCTGCTCGCAATCCTGGCAGGAAAAGACGGGCGTCGAGATCCGGTGGGAGAAGCGGTCGCTGCAGGACTTCGAGACCTTTCCGGTCGAGACCCTGGCAAGGAACTATGACCTGATCGTCATCGACCATCCGCATGTGGGGCAGATCACCGGCGAAAATTGCCTGCTGTCCCTGGACGTGCCGGGCCGCGAGGCGGAGCGGCAGGCGCTCTCGACGGCAAGCGTCGGCCCGTCCTATCGGAGCTACGCGTGGAACGAACGGCAATGGGCTTTTCCGATCGACGCGGCGACCCAGGTGCAGGCCTGGCGGCCGGATCGGACGGACCGCCTTCAGACCTGGCGGGATATGCTCGCGCTCGCGCGCAGCGGCGGCGTCTTCCTGCCGCTGAGGCCGCCGCATTCGCTGATGAGCTTCTACACCCTCTGCGGCAATCTCGGCCGTCCTTGCCGCAGCGCCGGCAAGGGTGATCTCGTCGACGCCGAAACCGGCGCCATGGCGGTCGAGCTGCTGCAGGAAATCTCGGCACTCGTCGACCCCGCATGCTTCGGAATGGACCCGATCGCGGCGCTCGAGGCCATGGCGGCCGAGACCTCGCCCGCCGCCTGCGCGCCGCTTATCTACGGCTATGTCAGCTATTCCATTGCCGGCTTCCGCCCAGCGCTCGTCCGCTTCGGCGATTTTCCGACTGTCGGTGCCGCCGGGCCGGTCGGCTCGGCTCTCGGCGGGACGGGCATGGCCGTCTCGGCCTTTTCGCAGGCGCCGGAACAGGCGATCGATTTCGCCTATTGGCTTGCGGGCGGCGGCGTGCAGCGCGGCCTCTATGCGGCATCCGGCGGCCAGCCCGGCCACGGGGACGCCTGGCAGGACGATACGGTCAATGAGGCGACCCATGATTTCTACCGCGCGACGCGGGCGACGCTCGAAGGCGCCTGGCTCCGGCCACGCCACGACGGCTACATGACCTTCCAGCAGGCGGGCTCGGACCGCCTGAACGAGGGGCTGCGGAGCAGGGAAAGGCCGAGGCTCGTGGTCGAAGAGCTCAACCGGCTGTTTCTTGCGAGTTTTCGCTGACGGCGAAATCGCTCGCAACTCTGCCCGCGTAAAGATTGGATTCAATCTTTCTTGGTAATTTCCCGTTAGCAAGTCTCGTCAGTGGGTCCTGACGGCGCGGTTGCCGTCGGTTTTTGTATTGCGTGCGGGTCCTCATGCGTCCTTTTTCGGCTGTCTCAGCGATCGTCATAACCTGCCTGGCTCTAACGAGCTGCGGCTTCGGGGGGAGCAGGCCCTCGCGCGAGACGACGAGCTCCGTCGTCCGTCCGGCAAGTCCGGTTCCTTCGGCGGAGGTCAGTGCCGCTCCTGCGCAAGCGGCGCCTCAGCCGGAGGCGCTTGCCTGGGCGGGAACCGTTCCCGAGCCGCAGGCCTTCATGCCGGCGGAAAGGACGGTGGGCATGCCGGTTCCGGCCGAGCGACCCATTGCAATGCTCGCTCCCGAAAATCCCGCGCGCGAGCCGCGCGGCCGCTCGCGCGTCTACAGCCACAGCTTCCGCGATGCCCATCCGATCAATTTCGGTACCCGGTCGCCGCGCAAACTCGCCGTTCACGGCGTCGACGTTTCGCGCTGGCAGGGCGAAATCAACTGGGCGAAGCTGCGCACGCAAGGCGCCAACTTCGCCTATATCAAGGCGACCGACGGCGGCGATCACCTCGATCCCATGTTCAAGAAGAACTGGCGCCGGGCCGACGAGGCCGGGCTGAAACGCGGCGCCTACCACTTCTTCTATTGGTGCCGCACGGCCGGCGAGCAGGCGGACTGGTTCATCCGCAACGTGCCCCGGGATCCGAGCGCGCTTCCACCCGTCATCGATGTCGAGTGGAACGGCGAGTCGAGCTGCAAGCGGCGTCCGTCGCCGGCGCGGGTGCGGGAAAAGATGCAGGTCTTCATGGACAAGCTGGAGCGCCACTACGGCCAGCGCCCGATCATCTATACCGCGCCGGACTTCTACCGCGATAATCTGCAGGGCGCGTTCCCCAATCATCCCTTCTGGCTGCGCTCGGTCGCGGCGCACCCGTCAAAGGTCTATCCCGGGCGCAAATGGGTCTTCTGGCAATATTCGGGCTCGGGCCTGTCCCACGGCGTCGACGGGCGGATCGACCTCAACGTCTTCAACGGCAGCGAGGAAGACTGGCACAACTGGGTGGCGGCGCGCTCGAGCTGAGGGAATAGAAGTGACGCCGATCCGCCTGCTGCAGGCCAATGACGCGGCCTTCCCCGCACTTGCGGCCCTCATGGAGGAAATGCAGGCGCATTACCGCGTGGCCTGTCCGCCGCGCGCCGGGATAATCGCGGGGCTTGAAGCCATGCCGCCGGGCGCGGAGATCCTTGTCGCCGAGGAGCATCGTTCGGTGCTCGGTTTCGCCGCCTTCTCCGCGATTTACCCCGGGCCGGGCCTGAAGCCGGGCATCTTTCTGAAGGAACTCTACGTCAGCGGATCACAGCGGGGCCGCGGCCTCGGCCGGGCCTTGATGCAGAAGCTGGCCAGCCTGGCGAAGGAGCGCGGGCTCACGCGCATCGATTGGACCGCGGAGGCGGAAAACACTCGGCTCCTCTCCTTCTATGAAGAACTGGGCGGCGCACGCAAACCGGACAAGGTCTTCTTCCGGCTCGACGGAGAGGCGCTCGCGCGGCTGGCGGACTGAGATAGCGCGCCACGGCCCGGGCCGGCCGCCCTCAGTCGCCCATGCCTTCGGCTTCCGCCATCAGCCATGCCTCGAACGTCCGCATGGAAGCACTCGGCGCGATGTCCCGCGGTTTCGCGAACCAGTAGCCATGGTCGCTTCGATATCCGAAGCCGTTCGGATTGACGAGCTTTCCCGCCGCAAGGTCATCGAGGATAAGGCCGCGCGGGATCAAGGCCATTCCCTGTCCGGCAAGTGCTGCCCGGATCACCATCGTATAATAGCCGAAGCGCGTGGTGTGCCGGACCGCGAGGTCGTCCTTGCCATGACCTCTGGCGAAATAATTCCAGTGCAGCGGCGTCTGCGGGTGCTCCAGCATGATGCCGTCGGCGAGATCTTCGATCGTCTCCGGAGTGCCGTTCTTCTCCCAGTAGGAAGGGGCGCTGACGACGAGAACCTCGCGTCCGAAGAGATAGCTGGTCTCCTCGTCCGGCAGCGGTTCGCTCAGGAAACGGAATATCGCATCGGGCGTCTGGGACTGTGTCGGAGAAACGAACGTCGTGAACTGCACCTCGATCTCCGGGTGCTGCTCGGTAAAGCGAAGGAAGCGCGGCAGCAACCACCGGTCCCCGAAAATAGGCGGCACCTGCAATCTCAGCACGCGCGGGCCCGGTTTCAGGCGGGCGACGCGAAGGGCGGCGTCCTCCATCGCCTTCAATGCGGTGCGCGCCTGTTCGATATAGATCGTGCCCACTTCCGTCGGGATCATTCCGCGCGGTGTCCGGACGAAGACGGGGCTGCCGATCAGCTCTTCGAGCGACAGCAATTGCTTGCTGACGGCGCTCTGCGACAGCGACGTGCTTTCGGCGGCAGCGCTCGTCGATCCCCTTTCGGCCACCGCAAGCAGCACCTGAAGCGCGGTCGTCGAAGGCAAGCGCCGCCGTCCCGAAGCCATGAAAATTCCTCCGTCAGATGCAGCCGATGCGCGTCGGCTCCGCCCCGTTCTTGCGCAGACCCTAAATAAGTGCCCGGAGCAAGGCTAGTCGTTTTTGTCATAGCTTGGTGAAATAACTTCGCTTGCCGGGCTATGCCACCCGTGGGAGCTTCTTCGAAAGAATGACAAATAAAGGGAACGAAGATGACCGAGCCCACTCAGCTTTGGGGTGGACGATTCAAGTCCGGACCGTCCGAAGCGCTTGCCAATCTGTCCCGCGCGCCCCGCTCTTACTTTCGCCTGTACAGGGAAGATATTGCAGGCTCGCGCGCCCATGCTTCGGAGTTGAAGCGGGCCGGCGTCCTGAATGAGAGTGAATTCTCCGCGATACGCGCGGCCCTGGAAGGCATCGAAGCCGATGTCGGTGCCGGCCGCGAAGAACCTATTGCGGCCGACGAGGATCTGCATACCTTTCTCGAACGTCTGTTGATGGCGCGCCTCGGCACGCTTGGAGGCAAGCTTCGCGCCGGGCGGTCGCGCAACGACCAGACGGCCAACAATACGCGCCTCTATCTGCGGCGCATGGCGCGGGAGCTTTCCCGGGGCGTGATCGCCATCGAAGAAGCACTGATGGAGCAGGCCTCCCGGCATACGGAGACCGTGATGCCCGGCTTTACCCATCTTCAGCCGGCCCAGCCGGTCGTGCTCGGCCACCACCTCATGGCGCACGCGCAGTCGCTGCTGCGCGACCTGCAGCGTTTTGCCGATTGGGACCGCCGCTTCGATCGCTCGCCTCTGGGTGCGGCCGCGCTGGCCGGGTCCGGCATCGCGCGCCGCCCCGATCTCTCCGCCATCGATCTCGGCTATTCGGCCGCTTGCGAGAACTCCATCGATGCCGTCGCCGCACGCGATCACGTCGCCGAATTCCTCTTCATCTGCTCGCTGGTGGCGGTGGATCTCTCGCGGCTTGCGGAGGAAATCTGCCTCTGGAGCTCCAAGCAGTTCAGCTGGGTACGGCTGCATGATTCCTATTCCACCGGCTCCTCGATCATGCCGCAGAAGAAGAATCCCGACGTCGCCGAGCTGACGCGCGGCATGTCGGGCACGCTGATCGGCAACATCGCCGGCTTCCTCGCCACCATGAAGGCGATGCCGCTCGCCTATAATCGCGATCTCGCCGAGGACAAGCGCAGCCTGTTTGAGACGATCGACGTTCTCGAACTGGTCCTGCCCGCCTTTGCCGGCATGGTGGGAACGCTGGAATTCGACGTGGAGAAGCTGCGCGAGGAGGCGCCGAAGGGCTTCACGCTCGCGACCGAAGTGGCCGACTGGCTGGTGGGCCGGGACGTGCCTTTCGCCGAAGCGCACGAGATCACCGGCGCCGTGGTGCGCTATTGCGAAGAGCGCGGCCACGATCTATCCGGCCTGACGGCTGAGGATCTGCCCGGGATCGATCCGCGGCTTCAGCCGGAGATGCTTGCGGCACTCGCGCTCGAAAAGGCGCTTGCCAGCAGAAACGGCTTCGGTGCAACGGCGCCGGAGCGGGTTCGCGAGCAGATCGCCCGCTTCGAAACGGCGCTTGCCGGCTGCCGCGCCTTTGCCGGCGGCCCGACCGGCGGGGCCTTAGCGGTCGCGAAGAACGGCGCAGAGGAGGCGCGACGCCGATGAATGTGGCAAGCCTCGCAACACCGCCTGCGGATTCCAAATACGAGATCGCCCACCTGAAACTGGTGCCGAAGCGCCATATCGGGCGGATGATTGCGGCGGGGATCGTGCTCCTGCTGTTTGTGGGTCTTGTGCGGGCCTTCAGCGTCGGGCAGATCGAATGGAGCTATGTCCGCGATTTTCTCTTCGCACCCGCAATCCTCGCCGGCCTCTACAACACCCTGCTGATGACCGTTGCCGCCATGGGGCTCGGCATCGTCCTCGGCGTCGTCATCGCCATCATGCGGATATCCGGCAATCCGGTGCTGTCGTCGATCGCGATCGGCTATATCTGGGTCTTTCGCGGCGCCCCGGCGCTGCTGCAGTTGATGCTGTGGTTCAACCTGGCGCTCATCTTCCCGACGCTCGGCATTCCGGGACTGTTCGAGTTCAGGACGGTCGACGTCATGACGCCCTTCGTCGCCGCCGTGCTCGGGCTCGGCATATCCCAAGGCGCCTATACTTCGGAGGTCGTGCGAAGCGGGCTTCTGTCCGTCGACAGCGGCCAGTACGAGGCTGCGCGCACGATCGGCATGACGCAGATGATGATGCTGCGCCGTATCGTCCTGCCGCAGGCGATGCGCGTCATGGTGCCGCCGGTCGGCAACGAGGTGATCGGCATGGTGAAGCTGACGTCGCTCGCCAGCGTCATCCAGTATTCCGAGATCCTCCACAACGCGCAGATCATCTATTTCGCCAATACCCGCGTCCTCGAACTGCTGCTGGTCGCGAGCTTCTGGTACCTGCTCGTCGTCTCCGTGCTCTCGATAGGGCAGCACTATATCGAGCGCTATTTCGGCCGCGGTTCGAAATCGATCCGCTCGTCCATGTGAGGTCGGTCATGAACCAGGATATTCTCGTCAAGGCTATCGACGTCACGAAGAATTACGGCACGTTCCGCGCTCTCGACAAGGTCAGCCTGGACGTCGCCCGCGGAGAGGTGAGCTGCATCATCGGTCCTTCGGGCTCGGGCAAGAGCACGCTTCTGCGCTGCATCAATCTTTTGGAGCGGATGGACGGCGGAGCGATCTGGGTCGAGGACGAACTGATCGGCTACCGCCGCGACGGCAACAATCTCCACGAAATCAGCGATGCGGAGATTTCGCGCCAGCGGCGCCGGATCGGCATGGTCTTCCAGCGCTTCAACCTGTTCCCGCACAAGACCGCCCTGGAAAACATCACCGAGGGCCCCGTGCAGGTGCTCGGCGAGCCGGTGAAGGAAGCGCGCGACAGGGCCTCGGCATTGCTGGAGCGGGTGGGCCTCGCGGACAAGGCGAACCATTACCCTTCCGAGCTTTCCGGGGGCCAGCAGCAGCGCGTCGCTATCGCCCGCGCCATGGGGATGCGGCCGGACCTCATTCTCTTCGACGAACCCACATCGGCGCTCGACCCTGAACTGGTGTCGGAAGTGCTCGATGTGATGCGGGACCTTGCCGCCTCCGGCATGACGATGATCGTCGTCACCCATGAGCTCGGCTTCGCCCGCAACGTGGCGAATACCGTCACCTTCATGGAAACCGGCAAGGTGGTCGAAACCGGCTTGGCATCGGAGGTTCTCAGCACCCCGAAAAGCGCCCGAACGGCGGAGTTCATCAAAGCCGTTCACAGCTGAGGAACAGAAAAACGGCGGCAGACGAAGCCGCCGGCTCGAACCAGGACAAGATGGGGAACCACATGAACAAGCATATCGCAGCGCTCACGGTCGCATGCCTTGCCGCAACCTCCGCCAATGCCGCCGGCCTGCCCGAGCGGGTGAAGTCGGCCGGCAAGGTCGTCGTCGCCAACCAGCCGAACTATCCGCCGATGGAATATGTCGACCCGGCGACCAACGAGCTTAAGGGTGTCGACATCGATCTCGGCGCCGCGCTCGCCAAAGAGCTCGGCACCACGGTCGAGTGGTCGAATATCGGCTTCGAGCAGATGATCTCGTCGCTTCAGACCGGCCGCGTCGACCTTATCCATAGCGGCATGAGCGATCTTCCGAAGCGCCGGGATACGCTCGATTTCATCGATTACATGAAATCCGGCGCGCAGTTCTACACGTCCTTCGCCCGCAAGGACGAGTTCAAGACGCTCGCCGATTTCTGCGGCAAGACCGTCGGCATGAGCCGTCGCACCTCTTTCCCGGACGAGACGGCGAAATGGAGTGCTGCCAATTGCGAAGCCAAGGGGTTGCCGGCCATCAAGGTCGTCGGCACGGAAGGCTCCGCCGATGCCCGCGCCCAGCTCAAGCAAGGCCGGCTCGACGCCGCCGTCCAGGGTTCCGAAACGCTGCCCTATCTGATGGATCTCGAGAAGGACACCTACGCCGTCGTGGGCGAGCCCTTCACCGTGGTCTATCAGGGCATCGGTTTCGCCAAGAAGGACACGGAACTGCGCGACGCCTATGCTGCAGCGCTGAAGGCCCTGATGGAATCAGGCGAGTACAAGGCGATTTTCGCCAAATACGGCCTCGAGGGCACCTTGCTCGACGGCATTTACGTCAACGGCGAAGCGGTGAAGTAATTTCGCCGCGTTGCGGCCCCGCCGAACAGGCGGGGCCGCAATATGCGCCGTCGCCGACCGATTCTCGACAAACCATGAGCAGTTCCATGCCCCGCGTTGCCGCCGACGCGCCGGTCGACAGGCTGGCATCCTTTCTTGCAGCCCTTAAGTTCGAAGCGCTTCCCCCCGATGTCGTCGAAAAGACCAAAGTCCACATCGCGGACACAATCGGCGCAGCACTGGCTGGCGCGCGCTCGGCGGAAGCCGGCATCGCCCGCAGGGCCGCCGGTGTGCCCGGTAGCGCGCTGATCTGGGGCACCGGCGATCGCGCGGCAGCGCGTGAGGCCGCGCTCATAAACGGGGTCGCGGCACACGCTTTCGAACTCGACGATTCCGGCGGGTGCGACCATTCGGGCGCCGTCGTCATTCCCGCCGTTCTGGCCGCGATTGCCGAAGCGAAGCGCCCGGTGACGGGTAGGGAACTCATCGCCAGCGTGGTCGCGGGTTACGAGACCGGCCGGCGCGTCCTCGAAGCGGCGGGCGGATACGACAGCCACAACGGGCTCGGTTGGCATTCCACGGGCACCTGCGGCACGCTTGCGGCTGCGGCGGCCGTGGCCAGGCTTTCCGGTTTCGACGATCTTGCCACGCGCGATGCGATCACGCTCGCCACCAGCTTCTCCTCCGGCCTCTGGGCCTTCATCCATGACGGATCGCAGGCGAAGAAGGTCCATGCCGGCCGCGCGGCCGAGGGCGGGCTGCTCGCGGCGCGGTTGGCAGGGGAGGGCCTTGCCGGCCCCTCCAGGGTCTTCGACGACGTCTGGGGCGGCTTTTTCCTGTCGTTCAACAAGGATGTCTGCGAGCCGCAGAAGCTATGCGAAAGACTGGACGAAGACTGGAAGGTGAGGCGTGCGGTCCTCAAACCTTACGCTTCCTGCCGGGGCGCCCATTCGGCGATCGATGCGCTGGACGACCTGCTTTCGGAAACGGGACGTGATGCAGTTGAGATCGACAGGGTCGAGTTGCGGTTGAGCGCCATGCTGATGGGCATGTGCGGCGCCCGTGAGAGCGGCGCCATGGCGCCCACGCAGATGAGCCTGCCCTATGCGCTTGCGGCACGCTGCGTGTTCCTGACGGCCGGGCTCCAGGCCTATGCCGCCGACCGACGTGCCGATTCCCGCCTGCGGGCCGTCATGGACCGCATGCTGCTCACGGTAGACGATGGGATGCAGCCGCTCGACGAGCCGGTCGTCACGCTTCTCTTCAAGGACGGCGCCCGTCTGGCACGAATGGTGCCCCGCGCGACCGGCTCCGCCGAAAGGCCGATGCGCCCCGCCGCCATCCGCGCCAAGTTCGAAGAGCTCGCCGCGATGAGCATCGAAACGGAGCAGGCGGACGGACTCTGGCGGATGCTCGCCGAGCTCGAACACGTCGAGGATTGCCGCGCTCTGGAGCCCCTGCTTGCTGGCGACGGCGACAAGCGTCCCGTCTTTTGCTGAGGATTTCGTGATGACCTACGACCTGACGCCCCGTCCGCTCAATCCGGCGCCGCAAACGCCGGCGCTGACCTGGCCGAACGGCGCGAAGAGCGCCGTCTTCATCGGCTTCGACGTGGATGCCGAAACCGCATGGATCGGCAACAATCCTTCGAATGTCGATCGGATGGTGACCACCTCCCATGGCGGCTACGATGCGCGCGTCGGCATTGCCAGGATCGTCGAACTGATGGACGAGCTGGCGATGAAGGCGACGTTCTTCACGCCCGGATGGACGGCGCTTGCCCATCCCGCGGCCTGCGAGAAGATTGTCGCGGCCGGACACGAGATCGGTCACCACGGCTATCTTCACAAGATGCCGGATCGCGATCGGCTGGAAGAGACGTTCGAGGAGATCGACCGCGGCTTCGAGGCGCTGCAGCGGGCATTCGGCATTCGTCCCGTCGGTTACCGCGCACCCTCCGGAGAGAACTTTCCCGAGCTCATCGCCTATCTTGCCAAATCGGGCATCCGCTATTCCAGCTCGTTTCGCGACGACATCCTGCCCTACCGGCACGCGTCGGCGGACGGCGTGCCGGGCCCGGTGGAGATTCCGGTCAATTTCGCATTCGACGACTGGAATTTCGGGATGTCCAGCCGCTCGAGCGCGCGACCGCTCTTCGGCCGCGAAGCCGTCCTTTCGCTCTGGATCGACGAATTCGAGGCCACCCATGCCTGGGGCGGCGTCACGACGCTCGTTTTGCACCCGCAAGTGTCCGGCCGTCCGATGCGCTGGCACCTCCTTCGCGACTTCCTGCGTCACGTTCAGGCAAAAGGCGACGTTTGGATCGCGACCGGCAAGGAGATCGCCGACCATTTCGAGACGCTGGAACGGCAACGCGGCGCATCATGACGGCGTCTCCCGCACGCCCTCATTGCGGTGTGACAAGCACTGGGTGAGGGGGCAAGGGAGAGAATCGTCAGGGCAGGTTCCAGATCCGCCGCGCATTGCCGGAGAGCAGCTTCCTCCGTTCCTCGGGACTGCAGCCTTCGATGAGAGCCTGGGTGGCCGCGACCCAGGTGGAGAGGTTGCCGCCGAGGGTGCAGACCGGCCAGTCGCTGCCCCAGACGACGCGGTCCCAGCCGAAGACCGAGATCGTGTGCTCGACATAAGGACGGATGGAGGCGAGCGTCCAGCCTTCCTCCGCATAGGCGACCACTCCGGAGATCTTGGCGATCACATTGGGACGGCGGGCGATCTCGGTCATATGATCGCGCCAGGGATGCTCCGCGTGACCCTTTATGTCGGGAACGCCGCAATGGTCGAGAATGAACTGAACGTCGGGCGCGAGGTCGGCGAGTGCCATGGCTTTCGGCATCTGATGCGGCAGGACGCAGAGATCGAAGGTGAAGCGGGTGCCGGAGAGCCGCTTGATGTTTTGGCGAAAGAGAGATTGCTCGGAGAGATCGTCGGCAACGACGTGCAACACCCGCCTGAAGCCCTTGACGAAGGCGTTTTCCTCCTGCCGCGCGAGATAGGCGGCGAAGCCTTCCTCTTCCGGGCGGCAGGCGGCAATTGCGCCTTTGAGGAGGCTTCCGGGCTCACCCGCAAGACGCGCGACCTCGCGCGTTTCGAGTTCGGTCTCAGCCGGGTCGACGTCCACTTCCATATGCAGCGAGGCGGCAATGCCCACGCGCTTTGCCTCCGCCGCATAGCTCGAATAGAGAAAATCCCGATCGAGCGCGGGAACCCCGGCGAGCCACGGATAGTTGAGCGCGGATTTGTCGATCAGATGCAGATGCGTGTCGATGATCAAGGCTGCTCCTCCTCTTCGGTCACATAGGAAGTCTGTTTTTCCGGCGCGGATCAACCCTGCGCGACATCGGCTCCGGCGAGCGCCGAGAGCTGCGATGCGGTCTTGAGCAGGAGCGATATGGTCTCGGTGATATCAGGGGCCGAAGGATTGTTGACCAGGGAGATATAGGGGCAGGTGAGCGCTGCGATGCTGCGTCCGTCGGGCCCAAGGATCGGGGCGGAGAGGTTGTAGACACCGGCGGTCTGGGCACTTGCCATCATCTCGTAGCCGCGCTCGCGGATCTGGTCGAGACGGGCGTAGAATTCCGGGGTGAGGTTGATCTCGTCCCTGCTGCGCACATGTTCGGAGATCATCATTTCCCGTTCCTCCGGCGAACGGAATGCAAGCAACACGTGGCCCGATCCGGTGTCGAACAGGCTGATATGCGAGCCCACCCGGATCGAAATGCCCCAGTAGTCCGGCGCCTCCTGCTGCGCGATCACGACGGCGGAGCCGCGGTCGAAGACGGCGAGTTGGTTGGCCTGCTTGGACCGCTGGGCGAGCTCGCGCATCAGCGGCGTGGCGAAGGAAGCGAGCCGGCGCACGGGCGCATGCAACTGCGCCAATCCGAAGAGCTTCAGGGTCAGCGAATAGAGATCGCCGTCGATACGGGTCACGTAGCCGCGGCGCACCAGACGGTCGAGCATGCGGTAGAACTCGTTCGGACTGCGGTTCAGCCTCTTCGAAATCTCAGCCTGCGTGAGGCCGCCGTCGACGCTGGCAAGCAGCTCCAGTATGTCCAGGCCCTTGTCGAGTGCCGGCGCGCGATACTTGTCTGACTCTTCATTGTCCATCCGCGTCTCTCCCAGATGAATATTCCCCTCCATATACGCATGAAAAGCGGAAGACGGAAGGGAATGGCCCTTGACCATCCATAAATTTATCGTTTGTATATAAATTAGTTTCTCACGGATGAGGACTCATGCTCTCGGAGAAGGGCGTGTTCAGCGGAGGAAGTACAATGAACAGGCTGCTTTCCGGCGTATCGGCCGGAGTGATCATGCTTGCTTGCGCAATGGGGGCGGCAAATGCCGCGGACCTGCCCGGCAAGTTCGAAGGCGTGACCATCGACGCCAAGCTGATCGGTGGACAGCAGTACGAGAAACTCTATGAGCGCATCGGCGAATGGGAGAAGGCGACCGGCGCCAAGGTCAATATCCTGTCGAAGAAGAACCACTTCGAACTGGACAAGGAGATCAAATCCGATATCGCCACCGGCGGCCTCACCTGGTGCGTCGGTTCGAACCACTCCTCCTTCGCTCCGCAGTATCCGGACATCTATGCGGACCTTTTCGGCCTCATCCCTTCCGAGGAAGTGGCCAAATTCGTACCGGCCGTAATCGACGCCTCGACGCTCGACGGCAAGCTCGTCATGCTGCCGCGGGCGCAGTTCGACGTCTCCGCGCTCTATTTCCAAAAGAGCCTATACCAGGACGAGGCGAAGAAGACCGAATTCAAGGCCAAATACGGCTATGACCTCGCGCCGCCGGACACCTGGGCTCAGGTGAGCGACCAGGCAGAATTCTTCGCCGCTCCGCCGAATTTCTACGGCACCCAGTTTGCCGGCAAGGAGGAAGCGATCAACGGCCGCTTCTACGAAATGCTGGTCGCCGAGGGTGGGGAATATCTCGACAAGGACGGCCGCCCCGCCTTCAATTCGGAAGCGGGCGTGCGCGCGCTCGAATGGTTCGTCAAGCTCTACAAGGACAAGGCGGTACCGCCGGGCACCACCAACTATCTCTGGGACGATCTCGGACAGGGCTTCGCCTCGGGCTCGATCGCGGTCAATCTCGACTGGCCCGGCTGGGCATCCTTCTTCAACGATCCGAAATCGTCGAAGGTCGCCGGGAATGTCGGCGTCAAGGTTCAGCCGGCCGGCTCCTCCGGCAAGCGCACCGGCTGGTCCGGGCATCACGGCTTCTCGGTGACCGAATCCTGCGCCGACAAGGAAGCAGCCGCCTCGCTCGTCTGGTGGCTGACGAATGAGGACAGCCAGAAGCTCGAATCCGCCGCCGGCCCGCTGCCGACGCGAAGCGCCGTCTGGGACTACAATATCAAGGCCGCGGAAGGCGACGCCTACAAGACCGAGGTCCTGCAGGCGTTCCAGGAAGCGGCAAAGCATGCTTTCCCGGTGCCGCAGACGGCTGAGTGGATCGAGATCTCCAACGCAGTCTATCCGGAGCTGCAGGCAGCGATCCTCGGCGACAAGACGTCGAAGGAAGCGCTCGACGCCGCCGCCGAAAAGGCCACCGGCATCCTCGAAGACGCCGGCAAGCTCTGATCCCGATTGAAAGGCGGCGCCGGACCGTTTCGGCGCCGCCACGCATGTGAACTCTTCCCAGGATCTCCGATGAAGCTCTCGAAACTGTCGGCACCCACGCTTCTGCTGCTTCCGGCCTTCATCGTCCTGGCAGTGTTCATCGTGCTGCCGCTCGTCTTCTCGCTTTATTCGAGTTTCACCCCGTTCCGTCTGACGAAGCCGGACTCGCTTTGGGTCTTCATCGGTTTTCGCAACTATGTGAACGTCCTTACCAATGCCGAATTCTGGGTCGCTTTCGGCCGGACGGTGCTCCTTCTCACCGTCGCGCTCAACGCCGAGATGTTCCTCGGTCTTGGCTTGGCGCTGCTGGTCAACAAGGCGACTTACGGCCAGCGGGCGTTGCGGACCGCGATGATGTTTCCGATGATGTTCTCGCCGGTGCTGGTGGGCTTCCAGTTCAAGTTCCTGTTCAACGACAATATCGGCTTCGTCAACAACGCGCTGCAGTCGCTGGGCCTCACCGATCGTGCCATCCCCTGGCTGATCGACGGCAATCTCGCGCTCTTCTCGATCATCGTCGCAGAGGTCTGGTCTTCGACCGCGGTTTTCGCGATCCTCATTCTCGCCGGGCTGCTTGCCATGCCCAAGGATCCGGTCGAAGCGGCCCATGTCGACGGCTGCACGCCCTGGCAGACCTTCCGCTATGTCACCTGGCCCTACCTGATGCCCTTCGCCTTCATCGCGATGACGATCCGTTCGCTCGATGTCGCGCGCGCCTACGACATCGTCAAGATCATGACGGATGGCGGCCCGGCAAAGCGCACCGAACTGCTCTGGACGCTTATCGGACGCACCGCCTATGGCGACGCCCGCATGGGCATGGCCAACGCAATGGCCTACGTCGCCATCCTGTTGTCGATCGTCTTCACTGTCTATTTCTTCCGCAAGCTCGCCGCGGCGCGCCAGCAGATCGGAGCCGAGTGGTAATGGATACGAACGCGTCTCATCGCCTGCGGCGGCGGTTGCTGAAGGTGGCACACCTCGTGGGGCTCTTTCTCGCCATGCTTGTCATCTGCCTGCCGGGCCTCTGGATCGTGCTTTCATCGCTGCGGCCGACGGTCGAGATCATGGCCAAGCCGCCGGTCTGGATCCCGGAGACGCTCTCGTTCGACGCCTACCGGGCGATGTTCTCGGGCGCAGGGCAGGGGGGCGTCCCGGTCTGGGACTATTTCCGCAATTCGCTCATCGTATCGGTCACCTCGACGGTCATCGCCCTGGCGATCGGCCTTGCCGGCGGCTATGCCTTCGCGCGCTACCGGTTCAAGGCGAAGTCGGCCATCTTCCTCGGCTTCATGCTGACGCGCGCGGTGCCGGGCATCGCGCTGTCGCTGCCGCTCTTCATGCTCTATGCGCGCACCGGCATCATCGATACGCATTTCTCGCTCATCCTCACCTATGTCGCGCTCAACGTTCCCTTCACGATCTGGCTGATCGACGGATTCTTCCGCCAGGTGCCGAAAGATCTCGCGGAAGCCGCGCAGATCGACGGCTGCACCCCTTGGCAGGCCTTCTGGCAGGTGGAGTTTCCGCTTGCCGGCCCGGGCATTGCGTCGGCCGGTATCTTCGCTTTCCTGACGTCCTGGAACGAATATGCACTCGCTTCGCAGATTACCCGCTCCGTCAATTCCAAGACCTTGCCCGTGGGGCTCCTCGACTACACCGCCGAATTCACCATCGACTGGCGCGGCATGTGCGCGCTTGCGGTCGTCATGATCGTTCCGGCGTTGACCCTCACCTTCATCATTCAGAAGCACCTCGTCTCGGGCCTGACCTTCGGCGCGGTGAAAGGATAATCGTTCATGGCGCCCGTTACGCTCAAGAAACTCGTCAAGCGCTACGGCGCTCTGGAAGTCGTGCACGGCATCGATCTCGAAGTGAAGGATCGCGAATTCATTGCGCTCGTCGGACCTTCGGGCTGCGGCAAGTCGACGACGCTGCGCATGATCGCGGGGCTCGAGGAGGTCAGCGGCGGCGCGATTGAGATCGGCGGGCGAACGGTCAACGATCTGCCGCCTCGGGCGCGCAACATCTCGATGGTCTTTCAGTCCTATGCACTCTACCCGCATATGACGGTTGCCGAGAATATGGGTTTCTCGCTGAAAATCGCCGGGTGTCCGGCGGAAGAGATCAAGACGCGCGTTGCCGAGGCGGCGGCGATCCTCGATCTCGGCCATCTTCTCGAACGTCGCCCTTCGCAACTGTCGGGCGGCCAGCGCCAGCGCGTCGCCATGGGACGCGCGATCGTGCGGCAGCCGGACGTCTTTCTTTTCGATGAGCCTCTGTCGAACCTCGACGCGAAGCTCAGGACCCAGGTGCGCACCGAGATCAAGAAACTGCACGCCCGCATGCAGGCGACGATGATCTACGTCACCCATGATCAGGTGGAGGCGATGACGCTCTCCGACCGCATCGTCATCATGCGCGACGGGCATATCGAGCAGGTGGGCACGCCGGAGGATGTCTTCCGCCGCCCGGCGACCAAGTTCGTCGCCGGCTTCATCGGCTCGCCGCCGATGAACATGGAGGAGGCGGTCCTGACGGACGGAAAGCTCGCCTTTGCAAGCGGAGCGACCCTGCCGCTTCCGCCACGCTTCCGTTCCTCGGTTCGCGAGGGCCAGAAAGTGACCTTCGGGCTTAGGCCGGACGATGTCTATCCTTCGGGGCACGGCCTCCATGCGGGCGATGCGGACGCCGTCCACGAGATCGAGCTTCCGGTCACGATCACAGAACCGCTGGGCAACGAAACCCTGGTTTTCACTCAGTTCAACGGGCGGGATTGGGTCTCGCGCATGCTCAACCCGCGGCCGCTGCGCCCGGGCGAGGCGGTGCGCATGAGCCTCGATCTGTCCCGGGCGCATCTCTTCGACGGCGAGACCGGAAAGGCTTTGGCAGGCTGACATGGCAAGGATCGAGAAAATAGAACTGCGGATGGTGGATCTTCCGCCGAAGGTCAAGCGGACCGACGCCATCCAGAGCTTCGTGAGCCAGGAAACGCCGATCGTCACGATCACGGATGCGGACGGTGCGACCGGCACCGGCTACAGCTACACGATCGGAACAGGCGGGTCGTCCGTCATGCGGCTGCTCTCCGATCATCTGGTTCCGATCCTGCTCGGGGAAGACGCGGACTGCATCGAGGCGCTTTGGCACAAGATGGAGTTTGCGACGCATGCGACGACCATCGGCGCCATAACGGCTTTGGCGCTCGCCGCCGTCGATACGGCGCTATGGGACCTGCGGGCGAAGAAGCAGAAGCTGCCGCTCTGGAAACTGGCGGGCGGGGCGAAGGAAAGCTGCCCGCTTTACACCACCGAGGGCGGCTGGCTGCACATCGAAAAGCAGGCCCTCGTAGACGACGCGTTGCAGGCGAAGGCCAAGGGCTTCTCCGGATCGAAGGTCAAGATCGGCAAGCCGAGCGGGGCGGAGGATTACGACAGGCTCTCGGCCATGCGCGCAGCACTTGGCGACGGCTTCGAAATCATGACGGATTGCAATCAGGGCTTCACCGTCGACGAGGCGATCCGCCGCGCCGCCCGGCTCCGCGATCTCGATCTCGCCTGGATCGAGGAACCGCTGCCGGCCGACGATCTCGACGGCCACATCCGCCTGACGCGGTCGACGCCGACGCCGATCGCCGTCGGCGAGTCCGTCTATTCCATCCGCCATTTTCGCGAATATATGCAAAAGGGCGCCTGCTCGATCGTCCAGGTGGACGTGGCGCGGATCGGCGGCATCACCCCTTGGCTGAAAGTGGCTCACGCGGCGGAGGCCTTCGACATTCCCGTCTGCCCGCATTTCCTGATGGAACTGCATGTGAGCCTCGTTTGCGCGGTGCCCAACGGGAAATATGTGGAATACATTCCGCAGCTCGACGATCTGACGCAAAAGGGAATGGAGATCCGGGAGGGCAGGGCGATCGCGCCTTCCGATCCGGGCATCGGCATCGCCTGGGATTGGGAGGCTGTCCAGGCGCGCTCGGTCGCCGAGTTCACCCGCGAGTTCCGCCGGTAGAAGGGAACGGTCATGCAGAGAATGGGAATGGTGATCGGGCTCGAACCGCCGAAAGTGGCGGAATACAAGCGGCTGCATGCGGCCGTCTGGCCGGAGATTCTCGCGCTGATCAGCGAGTGCAACATCACGAATTACTCGATCTTCCTGAAGGAGCCGGAAAATCTTCTCTTCGGCTACTGGGAATATGTCGGGGAGGACTTCGAAGCCGACATGGCGAAGATGGCGGCACATCCGAAAAACCAGGAATGGTGGTCGGTGTGCATGCCCTGTCAGAAGCCTCTCGAAAGCCGCAGGCAAGGCGAGTGGTGGGCTATGATGGAGGAAGTCTTCCACCATGACTGAGACCTTCGATCCCTCGTCGCTGCGGCAATGGTGGCCGAAGCCGGCTACGCCACGCCCCATCGTCATCTTCGGTGCGGGCAGCATCGTCGGCGACGCCCATCTTCCGGCCTACAGAAACGCAGGCTTCCCGGTGGCCGGCATCTTCGATCCGGATGCGGAGAAGGCGGCGGCGCTCGCGCGGCAATGGGATGTCAGGGCGTTTACGAGCGAAGGGGAGGCTCTTTCGGCGGAGAACGCGATCTTCGATCTCGCGACGCCGCCGGCCGCGCACGCCTCGATCCTGTCTCAACTGCCGAAGGGCTCCTTTGCGCTGATACAGAAGCCGATGGGCAGCGATCTTGCGGCGGCGACCGGAATTCTCGAAATCTGCCGTGAGCGGAACATCGGGGCGGCGGTGAACTTTCAGCTTCGCTTCGCGCCGATGATGCTCGCGCTCAAGGACGCGATCGACAGGGGCTATCTCGGCGAGGTTGTCGATTTCGACGCCTGGCTGGCGCTTGCGACGCCCTGGGGGCTCTGGCCGTTCCTGCAGGGACTGCCGCGCATCGAGATCGCGATGCATTCCATCCACTACCTGGACCTCGTGCGCAGTCTCCTAGGCGATCCCCAGGGTGTTCACGCCAAGACCCTCGGCCATCCGAACCACGATGTGGCTCAAACCCGCACCGCCGCGATCCTCGATTACGGCGATGCCGTGCGCTGCGTGCTTTCCGTCAATCACGACCACGATTTCGGGCGGAGGTTCCAGGCCTGCGAATTCCGCATCTGCGGGACGAGGGGTGCCGCCTATGTCAAGCTCGGCGTCAATCTCGACTATCCGCGCGGTGAGCCGGACGAGCTGTGGATTCGTCCCTCGGGGGAGAGCGAATGGATTTCGGTGCCGCTTGAAGGTTCGTGGTTCCCCGACGCCTTCGCCAACCGGATGGCCAATCTGCAACGCCATGCCTGCGGCGAGGACGATGAACTCATCGGGTCGGTCGAGGACGCATGGCGGACGATGGCCCTGGTGGAGGCCGCCTATCAATCGAGCGCGCGCCCGGCAACGCCGATCGCAGCGCTTCCATCGGAAAAGTGAAATGAGCGAGCAGACGATCTACTACGAGGACTACGAACAGGGCCATGTGCGGCTGACGAGCGGACGCACGATCACGGAAACGGACTTCGTCGTCCATGCCGGGCATACGGGTGATTTCTTCCCGCACCACATGGATGCGGAGTTCGCCAAAACGCTGCCCGGCGGTCAGCGCATTGCCCACGGCACGATGATCTTCTCAATCGGAGTCGGGCTCACCGCCTCCTTGATCAACCCGGTCGCCTTCTCTTACGGTTACGACCGTCTGCGATTCGTCCGCCCTGTCCATATCGGCGATACGATCCGCACCCGCGTCACCATCGCCGCCAAGGAAGACGATCCGAAGCGACCGAGGGCCGGCCGGGTCATCGAGCGGTGCGAGGTCATCAACCAGCGCGGCGAGGTCGTTCTTGCCGCGGATCACATTCTGATCGTCGAACGCAAACTTGAGGGAACCATCCAATGACAGCGAACCTTGCCGGAAAGGTCGTCCTCGTCACAGCTGCGGCGCAGGGCATAGGACGCGCAACCGCACTTGCCTTCGCCAAGGCCGGCGCCAAGGTCCATGCGACCGATATCAATGCGGACGCCGTCGGCAGCCTCGAAGGCGAGGCGGGCATCAGCACCCACCGGCTGGACGTCCTCGACACCGCTGCGGTCGAAGCGCTGGTCGCAGAAATCGGGGCGGTGGACGTGCTCTTCAATTGCGCCGGTTTCGTGCATGCAGGCTCGGTGCTGACGATGAAGGACGAGGACCTCGATTTCGCCTTCGACCTCAACGTCAAGTCGATGATCCGCACCATCCGCGCGGTGCTGCCCGGCATGATCGCCCGCAAGGACGGGTCGATCGTCAATATGGCCTCGGTGGCCTCCAGCATCAAAGGCGTGCCGAACCGCTTCGCCTATGGGGTGACCAAGGCAGCCGTCATCGGACTGACGAAAGCCGTTGCGGCGGACTATGTGGGCGACGGCATTCGCTGCAATGCGATCTGCCCGGGAACGGTCGAAAGCCCGTCGCTCGAAAGCCGCATGCGGGCACAGGGAGACTACGAAACGGCGCGCGCGGCCTTTATCTCCCGCCAGCCGATGGGCCGCCTCGGCACGCCCGAAGAGATCGCCGACCTCGCCGTCTATCTCGCCGGCGCCACCTACACCTCCGGCCAGGCCTACGCCATCGACGGCGGCTGGACCATTTGAACGCTTCATCAGGGAAAAAGCACATGAAATTTCTTCGTTATGGCGAGCCGGGCCAGGAAAAGCCGGGTCTTCTCGGTTCCGACGGCATCATCCGCGATATTTCCGGCCACGTTCCCGATCTCGCCGCAGGCGCGCTCGACCCCGGCAAGCTTGACGAACTCGCGAAGCTCGATGTCGCGGCGCTGCCTGCCGTGTCCGGCAATCCGAGGCTTGGTCCCTGCGTCGCAGGTACGGGCAAGTTCATCTGCATCGGCCTCAACTATTCCGATCATGCTGCCGAGACGGGCGCGACCGTGCCGCCGGAGCCGATCATCTTCATGAAGGCGACTTCCGCCATCGTCGGGCCGAACGACGATCTGATCCTGCCGCGGGGTTCGGAGAAGACCGACTGGGAAGTGGAACTCGGCATCGTCATCGGAAAGACGGCGAAATATGTGAGCGAAGCCGAGGCGCTCGACTACGTCGCCGGCTACTGCACGGTCCACGATGTCTCCGAACGCGCTTTCCAGACGGAACGGCACGGTCAGTGGACGAAGGGCAAGTCCTGCGACACTTTCGGGCCGACCGGACCGTGGCTCGTCACCAAGGACGAGGTGGCGGATCCGCAGGATCTCGCAATGTGGCTGAAGGTCAACGGCGAGACGATGCAGGACGGCTCGACCAAGACGATGGTCTACGGCGCCGCCTATCTCGTCTCTTATCTCTCGCAGTTCATGTCGCTGCGCCCCGGTGATATCATCTCGACGGGCACGCCGCCGGGCGTCGGCATGGGCATGAAGCCGCCGCGCTATCTGAAGGCCGGCGACATCGTCGAACTCGGCATAGAGGGCCTCGGCAGTCAGAAGCAGCGCGTTCGCGCCGACACCTGAGCTACTCGCATGTTTCCTTCGGTCAATTCGACTGAAGGACACGAACAGGCAGCATCAAAGTGCCGCAGTGTTCTCCGCGCGTCCGAAAAGGCGCGCGGCGCTGTAGGTATTGGAGCAAACATGACCCGCATTACCGACCTTCGCGTCTTCGACCTTCGCTTCCCGACCTCGGCGAGCCTCGACGGTTCGGACGCCATGAACCCGGATCCGGACTATTCGGCGGCTTACGTCATCCTCGACACGGATCGGCCGGGTCTGGCAGGTCACGGCCTCACCTTCACCATAGGGCGGGGCAACGACATATGCTGCATGGCGATCGAGGCCATGCGGCATCTCGTGGTCGGCCAGGACATCGGCGGCATTTTGAAACATCCCGGCCACTTCTGGCGGCACCTGACGAGCGACAGCCAGCTGCGCTGGATCGGCCCGGAAAAGGGCGCGATCCATCTGGCGACCGGGGCCATCGTCAACGCCGTCTGGGATCTCCTCGCAAAGGATGCCGGCAAACCGGTGTGGCGTCTCGTCGCCGACATGTCGGCGGAAGAGATCGCCGACATCGTCGATTACCGCTACTTGACGGATGTTCTCACCCGCGACGAGGCGGTCGAGATCCTGCGGCGAGCCGAGCCCGGCAAGGCCGAGCGGATCGCCAGGCTCGAAAAGGAGGGCTACCCCTGCTACACCACTTCTGCAGGCTGGCTCGGCTATGACGACGAAAAGCTCAGGCGGCTTGCGCAGGAGGCGGTCGACGCAGGTTTCGACCACATCAAGATGAAGGTCGGGCGTGACCTCGACGACGATATCCGCCGGCTGAGGATTGCCCGCGAAGTGATCGGCCCCGACCGGTACCTGATGATCGATGCGAACCAGGTCTGGGAAGTGGGCGAGGCAATCGAATGGGTGCAAAAGCTCGCCTTTGCCAAGCCCTTCTTCATCGAGGAGCCGACGAGCCCGGACGACGTCGCCGGACACCGCAAGATCCGCGAGGCGATCGGCCCTGTCAAGGTCGCGACCGGCGAGATGTGCCAGAACCGCATCATGTTCAAGCAGTTCATCGCCGAGGGCGCGATCGACATCGTGCAGATCGATTCCTGCCGCATGGGTGGCCTGAACGAGGTACTGGCGGTGCTGCTGATCGCCACCAAATACGGACTGCCCGTCTGGCCGCACGCCGGCGGCGTCGGCCTCTGCGAATATGTGCAGCACCTTTCCATGATCGATTACGTTGCCGTTTCCGGCACGAAGGACGGTCGGGTGATCGAATATGTCGACCACCTGCACGAACATTTCCTGGATCCGTGCGTGATCCGTAACGCCGCTTACATGCCGCCCGAGCGGCCTGGTTTCTCGATCGAAATGAAGCAGCAATCGATCGAGGACTACACGTTTGAAGGCTGATGTGAGCGCTCCGACTTTGTCAGGCTCGCATGTGGATTCTCGGGCCAAGCCCGGGCCAGACACGAGGATGGCGACCGCCCGGGGATTGACGAAGGAGCCCGAGGTCACGACCGAAGGGAGGCGAGATTTACTGCGACGCCACAGAAATTCTCGAGGTGTGCCACCCGCGGCCGTCTGTCGATTTCCTCATTCCTGTGCTCGTCACAGGAATCCAGCCAGACCAGGTCCTTGGGCTGAAAGAACGCCTCCCGCGCCGCAGACGCGGCGCTGCTCTCATCCCTGTAACGAGCACAGGGACGAGGTAAAAGGAGAGATTGCAGTCCTCCGATACGCCTCCTGCAGCGCCGCGCGTCTCATGTGACGCGCACGCTCGGTACTCAATGATTCAAGCGCATCGCCCTGCGTGCCGACAAAACCGACCAGAGCTTCGACGCCATTATCCATCTCGCAGCAGCCGTCATCTCAACAGGCCTTAGTCTAGCTCAGATATCATCGCCCGGGTGCTGCACCCCCGCCATTGCCCCCGACGGTAAAGGACCTGATATAGTCGTCGATCCTGCCCGGATCGAAGACGTGGCCGTCCATGAAACGATCGCCGTCGGTTGCTCCTTCGAGCCTGCCGTCCGCGTCGGCCGGCAAGGCACCCTTGCCCAGCGCCTCGCGATAGAGGTCCGGACGATAGGCGGAGATGGCCGCGCCAATTCCCTGCCTCGACAAGGATGTCTGTCCCCAGCGCACCATTTGACTGTAGGTCCAGAGCGCCTGGCTGGGACGCGGGAAGTTGGCAAAGTCTGCGTGGAAGACGAGATAGTTCTCGACGACGCGGCGGTTTCTTTCCGGGTCGACTGCGAATTCGCCCGCAAGCACCCGGCGGATGATGTCGGCCGGTGCTGCCACGTGACGTTCCTCTGCCAGCACTTCCGCAAGGCGGCCGCGATTGCCCGGCTCGTCCGACCAGCGGGCGGCGCGGTCGAGCGCGACGATCAGGCGCGAGACCGTGTCCCTGTTGGCTTCCGCCCATTCGGGACGCATACCGATGACCTTTTCCGGTGCGGAGGGCCAGATGTCCTGCTTGGTCGCGACGATGCGGCCGACGCCGCGTTCGGATGCGACCATGTTCCAGGGCGCCCCGACGCAAAAGCCGTCGATGGCGCCCGCGGCGAGCGCGTCGGAGGTCATTGGCGGCGGCACCACGACCAGCTTGACGTCGCGGTCGGGATCGATGCCGCCGGCCGCGAGCCAGTAGCGGAACTCGTAGTTATGGGACGAGAAGGGGTAGGTGACGCCGAGCGTCAGCGGCGGTTTGCCGGCTGCCTGCGCGCTGCGGATGACCGCCGCCAGGGCCTCGGCATTCTTCAATGCATCCTCGCCTGCGCCGAGCCCTCCTGCCTCCTGCATGAGCCCGTAGAGCCGCCTCGACAGCGTGATTGCGTTGCCGCCGCGCCCCAGGGAAAAGGGCGCAATCGTCGGCGACGGATTGGAGCCGAGGCCGAGCATGGCGGCAACCGGCATGGGTGAAAGCATGTGGGCTACGTCGAACTGTCGAAAGGCAAGCCTGTCACGTACATTCGCCCAGGAGACGTCCTTGACGAGTTCGAGGGTGATGCCTTCGCGCTGTGCAAAGCCGAATTCGGCGGCGGCGATCAGCACGGCCGCGTCCACGAGGGGGATGAATCCTGCGCGGACGGTGCGCGATCCCTCGTGGCGGATGCGACCTGGCGCCGGCATGGCACCGCCGGCGGCGAGCTTCTTGCCGGTGAGTTCACTTTTGTTCGTCAATATGTTCACTCCGGTGTCTCCCGAGGTGCCGCAGCAGAAGAGCGGCCGGTCACCGGATCAGCAATCCGGCGGCGGTCACGACGCTTTGCGCGATCTCCGAAATCTTTTTCTTCTCGTTCATCGCCGTCTGACGCAGCAGCGCGAAGGCTTCCTCTTCGGAAAGACTGCGCATTTTCATGAGGATGCCTTTGGCGCGCTCGACGAGCTTGCGCTCTTCGAGTGCGGATTTGGCTTCCGCCAGTTCGCGCTGAAGCCGGCTGAAGGCCTTGAAGCGGCTGACGGCCATGTCGAGGATCGGCTTGACGCGCTCCTTCTTCAATCCGTCGACGATATAGGCCGAGACGCCTGCCTCGACGGCCGCTTCGATAGAGGCCGTGTCGGAGCGGTCCACGAACATCGCGATCGGGCGACCGACCGTGCGGGTCAGCTGGAAAAGATGTTCCATCATGTCCCGGTTGGGGTTTTCGATGTCTATGACGATCACGTCCGGGCGGAGCGTCTCGATGACCCGGGCGACGCCATGAACCTCATGGATCACGGTGACTTTGCCGTGTCCTGCTTCGCGCAATCCTTCCTCGATGATCGAGGCGCGGATGGCGTTCTCGTCAATCACAAGAATGGTGAGGTCGCGATGGGTCATGCCGTATCATGATGCGATGCAGCAATTTCCGCAATATGGATATGCCCAAATATTTTGCGATATACTGTGGTGCCTAAATAATAGGCTAATGACCGTCGGTCTGGCGTAAATTCAGGCAGGCTTATTTGTCGAAGTCGGCAACGGGTCAAGCGCTCTCGCCCAGAGGCTGGTCGCATGAAACGTCCATTGGCATTGCGCGTGCTGTCGTTCGCCTGTGTGGCTGCGCAGCGTTTCCAGAAGCTCGAGGCCGTCGGCCCGCTTCTGATCCACATAGCCCGCCCGCAGCTTCCGGATTAGTGCATCGCCGCCCGTTATCAGCCGGGCGTTCGCAGCGATCGCACCCCAGCTCCGTTCCTTGTAGAACAAGGAGGAGGCGGCTTCCTCGACATCAGCGGCATCTTCGACGGACAACGATCGCAATTCCAGGAGCCGGCGGAGGGTGGCCCTGACATTGACGAGGGGAATGGTCAGCGCCGCGTAGCCGAGTTCCTCGGGAGCGTGGAGCAGTGCTACGTCGGAATCGTCTTCGGCCTCGCCGCTTGCATATTGGCGAAAGATCTCGCCGATGCCCGCCATTCCGAAATCGGCGCATTCGGCCGCGCGCAGAGCACCCATGCTCGCTGCGCCGAAGACGGCCACGCCCTCGGAAAGGGCGAAGAGAATTTCCTTGTGCCAAACGGGGGCGACATGTTCGAAGTTGCCGTCGATCAGGCCGATGGCCGCAGCGCCGTCGTGCACCGCCCGGAGAACATCGCCCTGCCTGGCAGGCGGGCGGATCGTGAGCGCATCGCCGGCCAACCGTACAGCGTCGGGAACGGTCGGGCCAACGAATACGACTTTCATTCCGCCTCAGTGGATTTGAAAACGGCGGAGGCAGCCTGTCCGCCGTCAATTGTCTTCATGGACAGCCATGTTCATGGCGATCTTCAGCCATGAAGTGATTCCGCGGGGCGGGTTCCGGATTGGGCGTGGGTCTGATCCGACTCGGGCGTCTGCGCCATCGCCGCGACGAGAGAGATGATCTTCTTGCGAAGCACCGGGTCGGTGATCTTCAGGAAGGCCCGGTTGAGTGCGATACCCTCCTTCGAGGCGACGAAGGATGAAATCTCCTGGGATTCATGAACATCTGCAGCGGGCTTGCCCGATTGGGCGCTGCCCTCGTCCTGCTGGAAGAAAAAGCTCGGATGAACGCCGAGTATGTCGGCGATCGCCTGCAACCGGCTGGCGCCGATGCGGTTGGTCCCTTTTTCGTATTTCTGGACTTGCTGAAAGGTGATGCCGAGCCCATCGGCGAGCTTTTCCTGGCTCAGACCTATCATCAGCCTGCGCATGCGAACACGCGAGCCGACAAAGGCATCGATCGGGTTAGGATCCTTCTTGTTCATCTGGTAGTCTCCTCGCGAGTTCGATTCAGCTTATGGCATATAAGTTTGCTTGAATGAACGCCGCGATGCAATCAGCACGCGTCGCTTTCTGTGGCAAAACGCAAGTTTCCAATGATTGTCGGGTTCGAAACGCCGGTCGGCAGAGAACTTGCCGTACCAGGGGCAAGTCGCAGCATTCATCTACCGGAACGTTGTCGTCGAATCGGATAGGATTTAAGGGAACATCAGTAATGAGTGGAAGCCTGCGATAATGAGTGTTGAGTCCAAATCAGAAGCAACCCCGCCACGGCGCTTTGCCGGCTCGATTGTCGTCATGGGCGTCTCCGGCAGCGGCAAATCGTCGGTGGGGGAGGCGATCTCCGAAGCTTGCGGATATCCCTTCATCGAAGGCGACGCGCTCCATCCTCCGGAAAACATCAGGAAAATGTCCGAGGGGATTCCGCTCACCGACGACGACCGCTGGCCGTGGCTCGCTGCGATCGGAGAGCAGCTGGCGAGCCGGGAGCCCGTCGTCGTTTCCTGCTCCGCCCTCAAGCGCAGCTACAGGGACAAGCTTCGCGAAAGTACACCCGGTGGCCTGGCCTTCGTCTTCCTCCACGGCAGCGAGTCCGTGCTTGCGGAGCGGATGCACCACCGCACAGGGCATTTCATGCCGTCCTCTTTGCTGCAGACGCAGCTTGCGACGCTCGAGGATCCGACAGGGGAGGTGAGGACGGTCGCCGTAGACGTCGCCCAACCGCTGGCGGAGATCGTCCGCGAGGCGCTTGCAGGTCTCGCCCGCCTTTAAGGTTGCGTTTCGCAATGCCTGCCGTGGTCTTTGCAGATCGTGCTTGGCACGCCGGCTCTTTGGAAGGAAATTAGCCGGCGGCGATGTTATCGTTCGCGAGGTGGACGTGCGGCGACGCATCGCAGCGGCTCACCTCTGCTCGGCGATGGGGAGATCGTGGAGCGGGCGTCGGGAGGAGATGGAAATGTTTGAAGCTGGATTGAACTTCGCGCTTGGCGAGGAGATCGATGCGCTGCGCGAGAGCGTGCGCCGCTTCGCAGCGGAGCGAATCGCGCCGCTTGCGGACGATGCCGATCGCAAAAACGCCTTTCCGATGTCGCTCTGGCGGGAGATGGGGGAGATCGGCCTGCTCGGCGTTACCGTCGACGAGGCTCATGGCGGTGCGGGACTCGGCTATCTCGCCCATTGCGTGGCGATGGAGGAGATCAGCCGTGCATCCGCTTCGGTGGGCCTGAGCTACGGCGCCCACTCCAATCTCTGCGTCAATCAGATCAACCGCAACGGCAAACCGGCACAGAAGAGCAGATATCTGCCGAAGCTCATTTCAGGCGAGCATGTCGGGGCGCTTGCCATGTCCGAGCCCGGCGCCGGCTCCGATGTCGTTTCGATGAAACTCAGGGCCGACAAGCGCGGCGACCGTTACGTCCTGAACGGCAGCAAAATGTGGATCACCAATGGCCCTGACGCCGATGTCCTGGTCGTCTACGCCAAGACCGATCCGACAGCCGGACCGCGCGGCATCACCGCTTTCCTGGTGGAAAAGGCATTCCCCGGCTTTTCGGCCGGCCAGAAGCTCGACAAGCTCGGCATGCGCGGATCGAACACGTCGGAACTCATCTTCACGGACTGCGAGGTGCCGGAGGAAAACGTGCTCGGCGGCGTCGGCGAGGGCGTCAAGGTGCTGATGTCCGGCCTTGATTACGAGCGGGTCGTGCTTTCTGCCGGACCGCTCGGGATCATGGCCGCTTGCCTCGATGTCGTCGTCCCCTATCTCCATGAGCGCAAGCAGTTCGGGCAACCGATCGGCGAGTTCCAGTTGATGCAGGGAAAGCTTGCCGACATGTATGTGACGACGAATGCCGCGCGGGCCTATGTCTATGCCGTGGCGGCCGCATGCGACCGTGGTGAGACTGCGCGCAAGGACGCGGCCGGCTGTATTCTCTATGCGGCGGAAAAGGCGACGGCCATGGCGCTGGAGGCGATACAGGCGCTGGGTGGCAACGGCTACACCAACGATTATCCGGCAGGCCGGCTGCTGCGCGACGCCAAGCTGTACGAGATCGGTGCGGGCACGAGCGAGATCCGTCGCATGCTGATCGGACGGGAGCTCTTCGCCGAAACGAAATAGGCCGAATAGGTAACGCTTGGGGGGAGCATGACAGTATTGCGTTCGCATATTTCGCCGTCCTCGGAGGAGTTCAAGGCGAACCGCGCGGCCATGACGGAGGCCATCGCGACGGTCGAGGACGCGGTGCGCCTGGCCGCAGCCGGTGGCGGCGAGACGGCGCGCGAGCGCCACGTCAGCCGCGGCAAGCTCCTGCCGCGGGATCGGCTCGCTACTCTCATCGATCCGGGCACGCCTTTTCTGGAGGTCGGAGCGACCGCCGCACATGGAATGTACAACGACGATGCGCCGGGCGCGGGCCTGATCACCGGCATTGGCCGGATTTCCGGCCGCGAGTGCATGATCGTCTGCAACGATCCGACGGTCAAAGGCGGCACCTATTATCCGCTGACGGTCAAGAAGCATTTGCGCGCGCAGGAGATCGCGGTGGAGAACCGGCTCCCCTGCGTCTATCTTGTCGACTCCGGCGGCGCGAACCTGCCGAACCAGGACGAGGTCTTTCCGGACCGGGATCATTTCGGCCGCATCTTCTACAACCAGGCCAACATGTCGGCGGCCGGCATCCCTCAGATCGCGGTGGTCATGGGATCCTGCACGGCGGGCGGCGCCTATGTGCCGGCCATGTCCGACGAAGCGATCATCGTCGAAAAGCAGGGCACCATCTTTCTCGCAGGGCCGCCGCTCGTTCGGGCGGCGACCGGCGAGGTAGTCTCGGCCGAAGACCTTGGCGGCGCCGACGTCCACACGCGTCTTTCGGGCGTTGCCGATCACCTTGCGCGCGACGATGCGCATGCGCTGGCATTGGCGCGCCGGGCCGTGTCGGCCTTGAACCGTGAGAAGCCGTGGCCGGTCGAGCGCATCGAGCCGGAGCCGCCACTCTACGATCCGGAGGAAATCGCCGGCATCGTCCCCGCCGACCTCAAGACGCCCTACGAGATCCGAGAGGTGGTCGCCCGGCTTGTCGACGGTTCCCGTTTCGACGAGTTCAAGGCGCGCTTCGGCACCACGCTCGTTTGCGGTTTCGCCCATGTCCACGGAATTCCCGTCGGCATCGTCGCCAATAATGGCGTGCTCTTCTCGGAATCGGCCGTCAAGGGCGCCCATTTCGTGGAGCTCTGCGCCCAGCGCAGGATTCCGCTGGTCTTTCTGCAGAACATCACCGGCTTCATGGTCGGCCGCAAATACGAGACGGAGGGAATTGCCAAGCACGGCGCCAAGCTGGTGACCGCAGTCGCCACCGTGAAGGTGCCGAAGATCACCATGCTGGTCGGCGGCTCGTTCGGGGCAGGCAATTACGGCATGTGCGGGCGCGCCTTCTCGCCGCGGTTTCTCTGGACGTGGCCGAACAGCCGCATTTCGGTCATGGGCGGCGAACAGGCGGCAGGCGTCCTCTCCTCGGTGCGCGGCGAAGCCTTGAGACGGTCGGGGAAACCGTGGAGCGAAGAGGAGGAGGCACGCTTTCGCCAGCCGGTGCTCGATCTGTTCGAACGGCAGAGCCATCCGCTCTACGCATCGGCAAGGCTTTGGGATGATGGCGTGATCGATCCGCGCAAGAGCCGCGACGTGCTGGCGCTGTCTCTGTCGGCGGCTTTGAACGCGCCGATCGAGGAGACGCGCTTCGGACTGTTCAGAATGTGACGAGAGGTCCCGAGATGAAACGCGACAACATCAATGCCCTGAATGCACCGCAGCCGCGCGGCGGTTATTCGCAGGCTGTCAGCGTCGAGGATTTCCGGCGGATGCTTTTCGTCAGCGGCCAAATTCCGGTGACGTCGGACGACGTCGTGCCGGAAGGTTTCGAAGCGCAGGCGCGCCAGGTCTGGCTGAACGTCGATGCGCAGCTCAAGGCGGCCGGCATGTCCAAGACCGACATCGTCAAGGTCACGACCTATCTCGCCGACAGGCAGCATGTCGTGGCAAACCGTGAAATCCGCAACGACTATCTCGGCTCGCTGGCGCCGGCGATGACGGTGGTGATCACCGGCATTTTCGATTCGGCCTGGCTCATGGAAGTCGAAGTGGTAGCGGCGCAATAGCACCGGAAAAGAGGCGCATGTTTTCGAAGCTCCTGATTGCCAATCGCGGTGAGATCGCCTGCCGCATCATCCGCACCGCGCGACGGCTCGGCATTCGCACCGTCGCCGTCTATTCCGACGCAGACGGAGACGCGCTGCATGTGGCGCTCGCCGACGAGGCGATCCGGATCGGGGGAGCGCCCGCCACCGAAAGCTATCTGGCGATTGCGCCCATCGTTCAAGCGGCAGGAAGCGTCGGCGCACAAGCCATTCATCCGGGCTATGGTTTTCTCTCGGAGAACGCCGATTTCGCCGAGGCTGTCGAAGAGGCAGGCATGATATTCGTCGGGCCGCCGCCGGCCGCGATCCGCGCCATGGGTCTCAAGGACGCGGCCAAGGCGCTCATGGAACGATCCGGAGTACCGGTCGTGCCCGGCTACCACGGCGATGAGCAGGATGCATCCGTTCTTGCCGAGAGGGCACGGGAGATCGGATACCCGGTGCTGATCAAGGCGCGCGCGGGCGGCGGCGGCAGAGGCATGCGCCGGGTCGAGCGGCAGGAGGATTTTGGCCCGGCGCTGGAGGCCGCACGACGGGAGGCCGAATCCGCCTTCGGCGACGGTTCGGTGCTTATAGAGCGCTATCTGACGAAGCCGCGTCACATCGAGATGCAGGTCTTCGGCGACCGGCACGGCAATATCGTTCACCTCTTCGAGCGCGACTGCTCGCTGCAACGGCGACATCAGAAGGTGATCGAGGAGGCGCCGGCGCCCGGCATGACGGCCGAGGTCCGCCGTGCGATGGGCGATGCAGCGGTCAGAGCCGCCCAGGCAATCGGCTATGTCGGCGCCGGCACGGTGGAATTCATCGCCGATGTGACCAACGGTCTCTGGCCGGATCACTTCTATTTCATGGAGATGAACACGCGGCTGCAGGTGGAGCATCCGGTCACGGAAGCGATCACCGGCATCGATCTCGTGGAATGGCAGTTGCGGGTCGCCAGCGGCGAGCCGCTGCCGAAGAAACAGGTCGATATTTCCATGAACGGCTGGGCCTTCGAGGCGCGCCTCTATGCGGAGGATCCGGCCCGGGGCTTCCTGCCGGCGACCGGCCGGCTGACGCAATTGAGCTTTCCCGAGGATACTGCGCGGATCGATTCCGGCGTCCGGCAGGGGGATACGATCGCGCCCTATTACGATCCTCTGATTGCCAAGGTGATCGTGCATGGCCAGAACCGTTCGGCGGCGCTCGGTCGGTTGCAGGACGCGCTCAAGGAATGCCGCATCGGCGGCACCGTTACCAACCGCGATTTTCTCATCCGCCTGACGGAAGAGCACGATTTCCGCTCCGGCCATCCCGATACGGGGCTGATCGACCGCGAGATCGAGCGCCTGACCGCGCCGGTCGCACCCGGCGACGAGGCGCTGGCGCTGGCGGCGATCATATCGACCGGCGCGCTCGATCCGAACAAGTCGAGCGACCCATGGTCTTCGCTCGGCTCCTGGCAAATCTGGGGCGACGCGCACCGCATGGTGGTGATCGAGCATGCGGACGACCGCGTAACCGTGACCTTGGCTTCGCGCGGCCGCGACCAGTTCGCCGTGCGTGCCGGCGCGAGCACGCTGCCCGTCCTCGTGCTCGACCGCTTCCAGGGTGGTGCCCGGCTCGAGGTGGCCGGACAGAAGCGCCTGATCCGTTTCTCGCGGGATCGCGAGGCGTTGACGCTCTTCCATGGCGGGCGCAACCTGGTGTTCCAACTGCCGGACGGATTGACCGGCGGGCAGAGCAGCGAGATCGCCGACGACGAACTGGTGGCGCCGATGCCGGGCCTCGTGAAGCTCGTGCGGGTCGGCGCCGGCGACGCGGTGACAAAGGGACAGGCACTCGTCGTGATGGAGGCGATGAAGATGGAACTGACGCTCTCGGCCTCACGCGAGGGCACGATCGCCAATGTGCATGTGACGGAAGGCGCTCAGGTCAGCGAGGGTACGGTGCTCGTGACGCTGACGGAGGAGGCTGCGCAATGACGTCGCCGGCAAAGGAGCGCGTCACGATTGTGGAGGTGGCGCCGCGCGACGGTCTTCAAAACGAGTCGCGGCTCGTCGCTACCGAGGACAAGGTCAGGCTCGTCGATCTGCTGTCCGACTGCGGTTACGAGCGCATCGAAGTAACGAGCTTCGTCAGTCCGCGCTGGGTACCGCAATTGGCCGATGCGCCGGCTGTCATGGCTGATATCGTCCGGCGTCCGGGCACGCGTTACGCGGCACTGACGCCCAATATGCGCGGCTTCGAGGCGGCGCTTGCGGCTGGCGCCGACGAGGTCGCGATCTTTGCCTCGGCGTCGGAAAGCTTCTCCGAGAAGAACATCAACTGCTCGATTGCCGAAAGCATCGAGCGTTTTCGGCCGGTCGCCGAAGCAAGCCGGCGCCAAGGCATTCCCCTTCGCGGCTATGTGAGCTGTGTCGTCGAATGTCCCTATGAGGGCGCGATCGCGCCGGCGCAGACCGCTCGCGTCGCGCGGCTGCTTGCCGACCTCGGCTGCTACGAAATCAGTCTCGGCGACACGATCGGGCGCGGCACGCGGGAAGCGGTCGATGCCATGCTGACAGCGGCGCTCTGCGAGATCGATGTCAAGAAACTCGCCGGGCATTTCCACGACACGTCCGGCCGGGCGCTGGAGAATATCGCGGTAGCGCTGGAGCGCGGTATCCGGGTTTTCGACGCTTCGGCCGGCGGGCTCGGCGGTTGTCCCTATGCGCCGGGAGCGGCCGGCAATGTCGATACGCTTGCGGTGAACGCCTTTCTCGAGGCGCGGGGTTTTACCAGCGGCCTCGACTCGGAAAAACTCGAGCGCGCCGCTGCTTTTGCACTATCGCTGAGGAGCACAGCATGAACTTCGATACGATCCGCTGTGCCATCGACCAGCGCGGCGTCGCCCGGGTGACGCTTGCCCGTTCGGCAAAGCACAATGCGCTTTCCGCCACCATGATCGGCGAATTGACGGCCGTCGCAGGCCGGCTCGCAACCGACACATCGATCAGGGCAGTCATTCTCGACGCCGAAGGCAAGAGTTTCTGTGCCGGCGGCGATCTCGAATGGATGCGTCAGCAGTTTTCCGCCGACCGGCCGACGCGGATCGCCGAGGCGACGCGGCTTGCGATGATGTTGAAGGCGCTGAACGATCTGTCGAAGCCGCTGATTGCGCGCGTGCATGGGAACGCCTTCGGCGGCGGCGTCGGGCTGATCAGCGTCTGCGACACGGTGATCGCCGCTTCCGGCGCCCAATTCGGCCTGACCGAGACGCGCCTCGGGCTGATCCCGGCGACGATCAGCCCCTATGTCGTTGCCCGGACAGGCGAGGCGCGGGCGCGGCCGCTGTTCATGTCGGCGCGGATCTTCGGTGCGGAGGAGGCGAAGGTCGCCGGTTTCGTGACGACGGTCGTCGACGGCACCATGCTGGACGGAGCCGTCGAAGCCGCGGTGACGGCCTATCTCGTCGCGGCTCCGGGCGCCGCCGGGCGGGCGAAGCGGCTTGCGCGGTCGCTGGGTCTTCCCATCACCGACGCCGTCATCGCCGCGACGATAGAGCAGCTTGCCGATAGCTGGGAATCGGACGAAGCACGGGAGGGCGTGTCGGCCTTCTTTGAACGGCGCAATCCCTCCTGGCGGCTATGAGCCGAGATTGCGCTTGAATTGACGGGAAATCGATCCTATTTTTATAGGGACCCGATCAAAACAGGATCGATTTCTCATGATTGCCCTCGATTTCCAGATCCCTGCAGCCCGTTTTGGGGACGATCATTCCCCGTTTCTCTCGGCCCGCCTAGTCGCCGACCGATTGGGCGTCACGCTCGCCGAACTCGCCAAGCTGATTGGTGTCGCCCGCAATACGCTGACGGCGAAATCCGGCGCCCGGAAGGTCGACAGCGCCTTGAGCAAGGTCGTCCGCATCCTGGCCATGGCTTCCGAAATGGCGGGCGACGAAGCCCGCGCCGTCATCTGGTTCAAGCACCAGCCTATTCCCGGCTGGGCCGGCAAGACGGCATTCGACCTGGTCGGTGAAGGCAAGGCCGACAAGGTGCTCGCCTATCTCGAATCGGTACGCGCCGGCGTCTACGCTTAAGACGGGATGAGGAAACACATTCCGCCCGCATCGCGGCCCGATCCGGAACCGACGGCGTCGGTCGAGCCGATAACGCTCTGGCGCGCCTTCGTTCCACGCTGGGCACATATGCCGCTATCCGGCGCGGGTGCTGCTCGCTTCGGTGGCCGCTGGAACCCGATCGGCGTGCCTGCGATCTATGGCGCGCGCGAGCTTTCCACCGCCTGGGCCGAATACAATCAGGGTTTCGTACAGCATCCGGCGCTGATCGTGCAGCTCGAGTTGCGCGGGGCGAGGCTCGCGGACCTCACGGATGTCAGGCTTCTTGTGGAGCTTGGTGTGGATGAGGCGATCCATCGCTGCGAATGGCGTGATGCGCTCGACAAGGGCGCGGTGCCGGAGACCCACAGGCTCCAGTCGGAGCTTCTGGCGCGCGCCTTCCATGGGGTGATCTATCCATCCTTCATGTCGCCGGGCGGCACCTGTATTGCGCTCTGGCGTTGGAACGGTCCGCAAGAACCGCGGCTCGGCGTCATCGACCCCGATGGCCGGCTGCCGAAATCGCCCGCCTCATGGGTTTGAAGATTCGGGCCAGCCGCCGCCGCTTGTTTGATTTCCTCATTCCTGTGCTCGTCACAGGAAAACAGCCAGACCAAGTCCTTGGGCTGAAAGAACTCTTTCCACGCCGCAGACGCGGCGCTGCTCTCATCCCTGTGACGAGCACGATGAGAACGGAGGAGAGATTGCACGTTTTTGTCCATTGATCGGCTACGATCAATGGAGACATGCAGCAGCGCAAGGTCGGTACTCAAGGAATTCAAGCGCATCATGCCGACAAAACCGACAGAGCTTCAACGCCATTATCCATCTCGCGGCAGCCGTCATAAACTCAAAATGAAATTCAACAGGCCTTAGGCTAAGACCTTGCCGGCATTGAGAATACCGTTCGGATCGAAGGCATTCTTGATGCGCCGCATGAGTTCGAGTTCCGCCGAACTGCGGGAGCGATCGAGAAAGTCGCGCTTCAGGAGGCCGATCCCGTGCTCGGCGGAAACCGAGCCGCCATAGGTGCCGACCAGTCCGTAGACGACGGCGTCGATCGCGTGCGCCGTGTCCTCGGTTGCGCCTGGAACGGAGAAGGCGATGTGCAGGTTGCTGTCGCCGACATGGCCGAAGAACGACACGTGCGCTTCGGGGAACTTGGTCCAAAGCGCCGTGCCGCATTCCTCGGCGAAGCTGCCGATTGCGCCGATCGGCACGCTGACATCGAAGTTGAGAAGCAGGGGCAGCCGATCCAGCGCGTGACCCTCGCGGATACGCCAAAAGGTTTGAGCCTCTTTTTGCGATTGCGCGATCAGCGCGTCGCCGATTACGCCGTCCTCCAGGGCTCGCCCGAGAAACATTTCGAACCGTTCGCGTTCCGCTTCATGGCCCTGCAGGTCCTCTTCGATGATGACGGCGAAAGTGGGAGTGGCTTCGAAAAGCCTGAGCTTTTCTGCCTCGCAGTTGAAACGGAAATAGCTCTCCCACATCGCCTCATAGGCGGAGAGGCCGGCGAGTTCCATCTGTGCCCGCTTGAGCAGAGCGACGACATTCTCATAGCTGTCGAGCGCGCAGAGCGCCGTCAGCCGCCCGGCCGGTAGCGGGCGCAGGTGCAATACCGCCCGCGTGATGATGCCGAGCGTGCCTTCCGAACCGATGAAGAGCTGCCGCAGGTCGTAGCCCGTGTTGTTCTTGATCATCTTGTTCATCGACGAAATCACGGTTCCGTCCGCAAGAACGGCCTCGAGCCCCAGCACATTGTCGCGTGCCACACCGTTGCGGATCACCCGGATGCCGCCGGCATTCGTGGCCAGATTGCCGCCGATCTGGCAGGAGCCGCGCGCCCCCAGATCGATCGGCAACAGGAAACCGGCATCCTCGGCCGCGCGCTGGGCGACTTCGAGGGGTGTTCCGGCGAGCACCGTCATCGTCCCTGCCGCAGCATCGATCTCCTCAATGCCGGAAAGTCTCTCCAGCGAAATGGCAACGTCGCCAGCGCACGGATTGGCGCCGCCGGCGAGCCCGGTCAAGCCACCCTGCGGCACCACGGCCTGGCGATGCGCGTTGCAGATCCTCAGCGCGTCGGCGACCTCGGCAACGCTTGCCGGGCGAACGACCGCCAGGGGGAGGATCCGGCCCGTGAGGCTTGCATCGCCGCGGTGACGTTCGGCGATCCGGTCGCCGGTGAGAACGGCATCGCCGAGTGCGCTCGTGAGATCATCGATAACAGACATTGGACGGTTTCTACCGCAGGATTCATTTGATCGGAACGATTAATTCGGCAGATCAACGCCCGGCGTCCAGACCGGGCGAATCCGCGCTTCCACAGCCCGGGTTCACCGCCTCACGTGCCGGTGGCCGCGAGCACCGGCGCCTCCGCCTCTATCGGCGGTGCTTCCTTTTGTCCGCCCTTGCGGAATAGCTTCCATCGCGTCGGCCGGAAGGCGATGCGCGTGTGGTCCGTGGAGGCGGCCCGTTCCGGCGGTAGCTCGATCTCGACCGGAGGGTGCGTACGTCCGAGGCCGAGTTCCAGATGCCGGGTGCCCGCCACGCGCCGGCTGGCCGTGACGAGGCCGGCGAGGCAACCGCCGCAGCCGTCGATGAGTTCCACGTCGTGCGGGCGGAAATAGAGGGTTGCGGCGCCGTCCGGTTCGTTCCCGGCACGAAGGCCGATCGGGCGGTCCTCATGCCAGATTTCGCCATTGGCGAGGGTGACGTTGAGGCAGTTGGACTGGCCGATGAAGCCGTAGACGAAGGGCGAGACCGGATGGTCATAGATCTCGTCGGGCGTGCCGACCTGCTCGATCGCGCCCTTGCTCATCACGACGACGCGGTCGGCAAGCTCGAGTGCTTCCTCCTGGTCGTGAGTGACGAAGATCGTGGTGTGGCCGGTGCGATCGTGGATTTCGCGCAGCCACCGCCTCAGTTCCTTGCGCACCTGCGCATCGAGCGCGCCGAAGGGCTCGTCGAGGAGCAGAACGTTCGGTTCGACGGCCATGGCGCGGGCGAGTGCGACGCGTTGGCGCTGCCCGCCCGAAAGCTGGGCAGGGTAGCGTTTCTCCAGCCCGGAGAGTTGCACGAGTTCCAGCAGGTCGAGCGCCCTGCGGCGGATGTCGGCAGCCGCCGGTCGCCGTTTGGCGGACCGCACCTTCAGACCGAAAGCGACGTTGTCGAGCACCGTCATGTGGCGGAAAAGCGCATAATGCTGGAAAACGAAGCCGATGTTGCGCTCCTGCACGGTCTTCTTCGACGCATCCTCGTCGCCGAAGAAAATCGTGCCTTCGGTCGGGCTTTCGAGCCCGGCGACCAGCCTGAGCAGCGTGGTCTTGCCGGAGCCGGAGGGGCCGAGGAGCGCGATCAGTTCACCCGAGCGGATGTCGAGGGAAACGTCCTCGAGCGCGGGAAAACGGCCAAATTCCTTGCGAATATTCTGGACGCGGACTTCCATGGAGGTCTGGACCTTTCAGTGCCTGCGGCTGGCAGCGATCTCGTCGCTGTAGCGAATTTCAAGAGCAGTCTTCAAAACGAGCGTTACCAGCGCCAGGAGCGCCAGGAGCGCCGCCACCGCGAAGGCGGCGACGAAATTATACTCATTGTAGAGGATTTCGACCTGCAACGGCATGGTGTTCGTTTGCCCGCGAATATGGCCGGACACGACAGAGACCGCACCGAATTCGCCCATGGCGCGGGCATTGCAGAGAAGCACGCCGTAGAGCAGGCCCCATTTTATATTGGGAAGCGTCACATGCCAGAAGGTCTGCCAGCCGGTGGCGCCGAGCGAGAGTGCCGCTTCCTCGTCGGCCGTTCCCTGTTCCTGCATCAGCGGGATCAATTCACGCGCGACGAAGGGGAAGGTCACGAAGACGGTGGCGAGCACGAGACCCGGAACGGCAAAGAGGATCTGGATGCCGTAGCTTTGCAGGATCGGTCCGAGCGCGCTGTGAGAGCTGAATAGCAGCACGAAAACGAGGCCGGAGATCACTGGCGAGACGGAGAAGGGCAGGTCGATCAGCGTCGTCAGGAACGCCTTGCCCTTGAACTCGAATTTCGCGATGGCCCAGGCGGCCGCCACCCCGAAGACGAGATTGAGCGGCACGGCGATCCCCGCGACGAGCAGTGTCAGACGGATCGCGGAAAAGGTCTCGGGATCGCCAAGCGCCGTGAAGAACTCCATCGCTCCTTTGCGGAACGCCTCGATGAACACCGTGGCGAGCGGCAGAAGCAGGAAGAGCGCGACGAAACCGAGCGCCACGGCGGTCAGGACCACGCGTGAAAGCGGCGTTTCCGAGGTTGCGGCCGTCACAAGCGTATTGGAAGCGTAGCCGGCATCATGCGCCATAACCATATCTCCGTCTGCTCCACGCCTGGATCACATTGATGACCAGCAGCATCATGAAGGAAAGCAGGAGCATTACCGCGGCGATCGCGGTTGCTGCCGGATAGTTGAATTCCTCGAGGCGGATGACGATCAGAAGCGGCGCGATCTCCGAGACATAGGGAAGGTTGCCGGCGATGAAGATCACCGAACCATACTCGCCGACGCCGCGGGCAAAGGCGAGTGCGAAGCCGGTCAATCCCGCAGGCAGGAGACCCGGCAACAAGACCCGGCTGATCGTCTGGAAGCGGGTGGCGCCGAGGGTCGCAGCCGCCTCTTCGACTTCCTTGTCGATCTCTTCCATGATCGGCTGCACGGTACGCACGACGAAGGGCAAGCCGACGAAGATCAGCGCCACGACGATCCCGGCCGGCGTGAAGGCGATCTTGATGCCGAGCGGAGCGAGGAGCGAGCCGATCCAGCCGTTCGGCGCATAAAGCGTCGTGAGCGCAATGCCGGCGACCGCGGTCGGCAGGGCGAAGGGCAGATCGACCATGGCGTCGATCACGCGCTTGCCGGGGAAGCGATAGCGCACGAGAACCCAGGCGAGGAGCACGCCGAAGACCAGGTTGACAACGGCGGCGATGAAGGCCGTGCCGAAGCTGATCGTCAGTGCGTTGACCGTGCGCTCGTCAAGCGCCAGTTCCACGAATTTCGACCATCCGAGGCCGCTCGAGCGCCACAGCAGTCCGGAGAGAGGAATGAGAACGATGATGGTGAGCCATGCCAGCGTCACGCCGAGCGCCAATCCGAAACCCGGAATAACGCTCGGCTGCCGAAACCGCCACCGCGTGTTGCTGCGAGCGGTCATCGATATCATTGCCCCGGCCTGTAGATCTGATCGAAGACCCCGCCATCGCCAAAGAATTTCGGCTGAGCTTCCTTCCAGCCGCCGAAGTCGTCGATCGTGACGAGCTTCAATTCGGCGAAGCGCGCGGTGTCCTTGGGATCCGCCAGTTCAGGCTTGAACGGCCGGTAGTAGTGTTTGGCCGCGATCTTCTGCCCGACATCGCTGTAGAGATAGTCGAGATAGGCCTCGGCGACCTTGCGGGTACCCTTGCTGTCGACGTTGCCATCGACCAGCGCAACGGGGGGCTCCGCCTTGATCGAGATCGACGGCGTGACGATGTCGAAATTGTCGGGGCCCAGTTCTTCCAGTGATAGATAGGCTTCGTTTTCCCAGGCCAGCAACACATCGCCAAGGCCGCGCTGGACGAAGGTGGTCGTCGCGCCGCGCGCGCCGGTGTCGAGAACCGGCACATGCTTGAAAAGCTGCGCCACATATTCCTGTGCCTTCGCATCGTCCCCGTTATTGGCGGCACGTGCCCAGGCCCAGGCGGCCAGGAAGTTCCAGCGAGCGCCGCCCGAAGTCTTCGGGTTGGGCGTAATTACCTGCACATCCTCCCTGACGAGATCGCCCCAATCCTTGATGCCTTTGGGGTTGCCCTTGCGGACGAGGAAGACGATGGTCGAGGTGTAGGGCGCACTGTTGTTATCGAAGCGGGACTTCCAATCGGCGGGAATTTTGCCGCTTTCCTTGGCGATCGCGTCGATATCCGCTTCGAGGGCCAGCGTCACGACGTCGGCCTCCAGCCCGTCGATGACCGAACGGGCCTGCTTGCCGGAACCGCCATGCGATGTCTGGATCGTCACGGTTTCGCCCGTGTCGGCCTGCCATTTTTCGGCAAAGGCCGCGTTGAATTCCTTGTAAAGTTCCCGAGTCGGGTCGTAGGACACGTTCAGGATCGTCGTGTCCGCAGCCGCGAGGCCAATCGAGCCAAGCTGCAGGCTTCCGACGATAAGCGCTAATTTGACTATTCCGGCAAGACTATTCGAGCTCATTTCGACCTCCATCTTTTGCCAGATAAAGCTATCGATTTGGTAGACTACTTCAACGCAAACTTATGACGCCTGGAGGCGGTTTCTTGAAAAGTCCTGTCAATATGCGAGCTGCTGAAAGAATGCCGTGCCCGTTATCGGTCTTGGCTCTCTGCGCCGATAAAATAGCACGACATTTTAGAAATGCACTAAAATTGTGGACTAATGGTTTTCGGGTCCCCGGCGGGCTCTTAAGGCTCACCAGGCGCCGCCGTGACCGGGAGCCCGCTCAAAGGACGCGGCCGCGGGCGACGACCGTCCATGTTCCTTTTGGCGTGCCGCTCTCGATGACGTGGACCGCGTCGACCATGTTGGTCACGACGCAGGCATGGTTCGGAACGATGCGGACCTGTTCGCCGACCTTTAGCCCGATAGGACCGTCCGAGACGAGGCGGCCATGCTCCTCGGAGAGCTGATCGATACGTATGTCGTCGCGGCCGAGCACGTGGCCGTAGCCGGTGAGACCCAGCAGGTCGGAGGTCAGGACCTTGCTGCCGGCATCGATGATCGCCCGGTTTTCGCTGGGAACCGAGACCACGGTCGCGAGAACGGTGAGGGCGCAGTCGTCCCATGACGCCACGCCACGGGCAACCAGCGACCGGTCGTTATAGATATACGTACCCGGCCTGTGCTCGCTCGCTATCGGCGCCTCGGCTGCCTGCATCATACCGGGCGTGCCCCCTGATGTAATGCAGGGAACTTCGAGCCCCTCTGCCTCGATCAGCCGCTTCGCATCGCTCATGAAGGTCTGGACGCGTGCGGCGCCATCGGCCGGCGGATAGGTCATCAATCCGCCGAAGCGCAGTCCCGGTGCCTCGGCTATGCGCCGGGCAAGGCGCGCCGCCTCGGACGGTGTCCCGACGCCGCAACGATCTGCCCCGGTGTTGCATTCGACAAGTACGGTCAAGGGCTTGCCGGCATCGGCGAAGAAAGCTGCGAGCCCGTCGACGACGGTCCCATTGTCCGCGACGACGCTGACCGTCACCTTTTCGTTCAGTCGCGCGAGCCGCGCGAGCTTCTCGGTCCCGAGGAGGTTGTAGGTGATCAGCACATCCTCGATCCGGGCGCTGCCGTCGACCATCGCCTCCGCCTCCGTCACCTTCTGGCAGGTGATGCCGATCGCCCCTGCATCGAGCTGCAGCTCGGCCATCTGCGGAAGCTTGTGGGTCTTTATGTGCGGGCGCACGCGGATGCCGTTCCGGTCGGCATAGGCTTGAAACGCAAGGACATTGCGCCGGGCGATATCGAGATCGACCAGCACGGCGGGGGTTTCGATCGGCAGTGTCATGCGGGCGTTTCCTCGATGCGAAGTGGATCGGCGGCGAATGTAGCCGATCCTGCTTGACAAGTAATGGCCCAAGGCATTTGATGGGTCAATCCGTTATTCAGGACGCATGTCCATTATACCGGAATATATGAGTGGGAGCGAAAGGGGAGGTCTTTCAATGATCAGCAAGTTCACGGTCGCCGCGACCTTCATCGCGGCCGTGCTGGCGGCTATGCCGGCGCAAGCACAACAGGCATCGAGCAAGCTCGACGAAATTCTGAGCCGCGGCCATCTGATACTCGGCACCGGCAGCACCAACGCGCCGTGGCATTTCAAGAGCGCCGAAGACAAGCTCCAGGGTTTCGATGTCGACATGGGCCGCATCATCGCCAAGGCGCTGTTCGGGGATCCGGAGAAGATCGAGTTCGTCAACCAGTCGTCCGATGCCCGCATTCCGAACATCACCACCGGCAAGGTCGATATCACCTGCCAATTCATGACGGTTACCGGGGAACGCGCTCAGCAGATCGCCTTCACTATCCCTTACTACCGGGAAGGCGTCGGCCTGATGCTGAAGGCGGACGGCGAGTATGCCGATTATGAAGCGCTGAAAGCTGCCGGCTCTTCGGTGACGATTTCCGTATTGCAGAACGTCTATGCCGAGGACATGGTCCATGCGGCCTTGCCGGAGGCGACGGTCGACCAGTATGAATCCGTCGACCTGATCTATCAGGCGCTCGAATCCGGCCGCGCCGATGCCGCCGCCACCGACCAGTCCTCGCTCGCCTGGTACATGACCCAGAACTCGGGGCGCTATAAGGACGCCGGCTATGGCTGGAACCCCCAGACCTATGCCTGTGGCGTCCGGCGCGGTGATCAGGACTGGCTGAACTTCGTCAACACGGCGCTGCACGAAGCCATGACCGGTGTCGAATTCGATTTCTATGCGAAGTCGTTCAAGACCTGGTTCGGCAAGGACCTCACCCCGCCGCAGATCGGTTTCCCCATCGAGTACAAGTGAGCCCTGCCAATGGCGGCTCCGCCTCTTGGTGGAGCTGCCTTGTTCCACGAAACGGCTGGTTCCATGACATATTCCTTGAACTTCGCGGCCGTGTGGCGCTCGTTCGACCTGCTTCTCGAAGGTCTGGCGCTCAGCCTCGGCCTCGCATTTGTCGCGATCCTCGCGGGTTGCGTGATCGGGTTGATCACGGCCTTTGGGCTCGTTTCCGGAAGGGCATTGCTACGCAAGCCTGCCGGGCTCTACGTCACCGTGATCCGCAACACGCCGATCCTCGTCCTCGTCCTCTTCAGCTATTTCGCGCTTCCTGAACTCGGAGTCCGTCTCGGCAAGATCGAGAGCTTCGTCGCGACGCTTGCAATCTACTCGGGGGCCTACCTTGCCGAAGTGTTTCGCGGCGGCCTCATCGCCATACCGCCAGGCCAGCGCGAGGCGGGGCTCGCGATCGGGCTTACGGAGATGCAGATACGCACGTCGATCATCATTCCGCTGATGCTGCGCAGCGTCCTGCCGTCGCTTAGCAGTACGATGATCTCGCTCTTCAAGGATACCTCGCTCGCCGCCGCGATCGCGGTTCCGGAACTCACTTTCGAGGCACGCAAGATCAACGTCGAGACCTTCCGCGTCATCGAGACCTGGATCGTTGCGAGTTGCCTCTATGTCGCGACCTGCTCGTTGCTGGCCGCGCTTATGCGCGCCGCCGAGCGGCGTCTTGCAGTACCGAGGTGACCGTCATGGATTTCTCGTTTCTCGACCAGCTCTGGCTTGCCCGGATACCGCTCCTCAAAGGGCTCGGCGTCTCCGTCTCGATATCGCTTCTCTCGATCGTCGTCGGCACCGTGCTCGGTGTCTTCGTCGGTCTGGCGCTCGTCTACGGGTTTCGTCCCTTCAAATGGGTCGTGCGCGGTTACACCGATTTCATCCGCGGCACGCCGGTGCTCGTCCTGGTGCTCGCGAGCTACTACGTCCTGAGCACGATCGGCATCGATCTCGGACCGCTCCAGGCCGGTGTTCTGGCCCTTGCCGTCTTCTGCAGCTCGCATGTCGGCGAACTGGTGCGCGGCGCGCTGCAATCGATCCCCAAGGGGCAGACCGAAGCCGCCAAGGCGATCGGTTTGACCTTTGCGCAAACCTTCGCCTATGTGCTCGCCCCGCAGGCTTTGCGGCAGGCACTTCCTGCCTGGGTCAACACAGCGGCCGAGATGGTCAAGGCATCGACGCTGCTTTCGATCATCGGCGTGAGCGAGCTGCTGTTGCGGACGCAGGAAGTGATCTCCCGCACCTTCATGAGCCTCGAATTCTATTTCTTCGCAGGCTTTCTCTATTTCGTCATCAATTACGGCATCGAGCGCTTTGGTCGTTACGTCGAGCGCAAGACCGCCGTTCCATCGTGAGGCTCGCAATCCGATGACCAATCTTCTCGAAATCCGCGATCTTCACAAACGCTACGGCACGGTCGAGGTGCTGAAGGGCGTCGATTGCTCGATGCGCCAGGGGGAGGTGATCAGCATCATCGGCTCCAGCGGCTCGGGCAAGACGACGATGCTTCGCTGCATCAACATGCTGGAGGAGTTTCAGGGCGGCACGATCGCCATCGACGGCCAGGAGATCGGCTACGAGACGGCAGGAGGCGCCCGAAGGCGCAAGTCCGAGCGGGAGATCGCCCGTCAGCGCGCACTGACCGGCATGGCCTTCCAGCAGTTCAACCTGTTTCCGCATATGACCGCCGCGGCCAATGTCATGCTCGGGCTTCTTAAAGTGAAAAAGATGGGCCGCGACGCGGCGAGGGTGCTTGCCGAGAAATGGCTCGACCGGGTCGGCCTGCTCTCGCGCAAGGATCATTATCCGGGGCAGCTTTCCGGCGGCCAGCAGCAACGCGTGGCGATCGCCCGTGCCATCGCCATGAATCCGAAGCTCATGCTCTTCGACGAGGTCACTTCGGCGCTCGATCCGGAGCTCGTCAACGAGGTGCTGCAGGTCATCAAGGGTCTCGCCGAGGATGGGATGAGCATGCTGATCGTCACTCACGAGATGCGCTTTGCCTACGAGGTCTCGTCCCGGGTGATCTTCATGAACGAGGGGCGCATCGGCGAGGAGGGGGATCCGCGCGTGATGTTCCTGAAACCAAGGACCGAACGCCTGGCGGAGTTTTTGAAGACCTCGACGTTCAACTGAGCAAGCAATGAATTTGATGAAGAAGTGGAGTGAAGCGTGACGATCAAGCGTTATGGAACGGGCGAAACCGGTGCGGGCAAGCAGCCCCTGCCATTTGCACGCGCCGTGGAGGCGAACGGATGGCTCTATGTTTCCGGTCAGGTCGCCATGGAGGCGGGCGAGATCGTCGGCGGCGGAATCGTCGCCGAAAGCCGCAAGGCGATCGAGAACATGATCGCAATCCTGGACGAAGCCGGCTATGGGCTCGAAGATGTTGTGCGTGTCGGCGTCTGGCTCGACGACCCCCGTGACTTCTGGACCTTCAACGGCGTCTATGCGGAGTATTTCGGCGCCAACCCGCCGGCCCGCGCCTGCGTTCAGTCGCGCATGATGGTCGACTGCAAGGTCGAAGTTGACTGCGTCGCCTACAAGGCTAATTGAGGTCAATTCTGAAGGACCGGAATAGAAGCGGCAAGGAGGGCGCGGTGGCCGAGGCGGAAGACACGATAAATCGCAGGGCCAGGGGTCTCGACCGGGCTTTCGAAATCCTCGATTTCCTGCGTCTGCAGCGTCAGCCCTTGCGCCCCAACGAGATCGCGCAAGGAATTGGCGCGCCGCGTTCGTCGGTCTATGAGCTCGTCAACCTGCTCGTCCGCCAGGGGATCATCGAATATCGCGGCGATGACGGCCGTGTCTTTCTCGGGCGCAAGCTCTATTTCCTCGGCGCGGCCTATGCCGAACAGTTCGACCTGATGCGCGAAAGCGAGCATCTTCTGGCGCGGATCGCCGAGGAGACGCGCGAGACGGCGCAGATGTGCCAGCTCGAAGGCAACAAATATGCCGTCGTTCTGATGAACGAGGGGAGCCGCCCGTTCCGAATCTCCACCAATATCGGCGAACCGGTCGCCATTCCGTGGACGGCATCCGGCCGTCTCCTGGTGGATCACATGAGCGACGAGGAGATCCTGGCCTTCATACCGCAGGAGGATTTCGTCCTGCCGGATGGCACGCGCCTCGAGCCCTCCGAATTCATCGCTCAAGTCCGCAAAGCCAAGAAGGAAGGCTATTTCACCTTCAACAGCATCGTCGACAGCTTCACCCATTGCTTCGCCGTCCCGGTCTACGACGCGGAAGCGGTCTGCATCGCGACGCTCTGCCTCGTCGCACCGAAAGAGGACGGTCTGCGCAATCGCGAGGCCTATCTCCGCGTGCTGATCGACGGAGCTGGCGAGCTCTCCGAGAAGCTTGGCTATCGCCGCGACCGGGAGGCTTCTGCACGAGCGGCTGCCGGACGGTGACAGCCGCCTCCGCATCTGGTGGTGGTAGATCGCCCTTCTCTCTATTCCATTCTGATCGAACGGCCGCTTTCCGGATCGAACAGATGCAGAGCCGTCTCGTCGAAGGTGAAGGCATGAGCCGATCCCATTCCGACTGCCGTGCGCGGCGGCAGGCAGGCGGTGATGCGCTGTCTGCCGACTGTGGCCGTGGTCACGAGTTCCGGCCCTGTGAGTTCCACAACCTCGACATGCGCGGTCAATCGCCGAGCCTCTGACCCGGCTGCGAACCGCAATGCCTCCGGACGAATGCCGACCTTCACGCGCCGTCCTGCCGAGGCGGCCCCGTTAAAGGCTGCCGGCAGGGAAAGCACCTCCTCGCAACCGTCGAGCTTCAGGCCGCTTGTGGTCACCTCGGCGTCTAGAATGTTCATCGGCGGCGAGCCGACGAAGCCGGCGACATAGAGTGTTAAGGGGCGGTCGTAGACCTCTTCTGGCGTGGCGAGCTGCTCGATGCGGCCGTCGCGCATCACGGCAATGCGGGTTGCGAGCGTCATCGCCTCGATCTGGTCGTGGGTCACATAGACGACCGTCGTCTTCAGCATCTGGTGCAGGCGTTTGAGTTCGGTGCGCATCTCCATCCGGAGCTTAGCGTCGAGGTTCGACAGCGGCTCGTCGAAGAGGAACACCTCGGGGTTGCGCACCAGGGCCCGGCCGATCGCGACGCGCTGGCGCTGGCCGCCGGAAAGCTGGCCCGGCTTCCGGTCGAGCAGGTTCTCGATCTGCAGCAGCCTTGCGGTGTCGCGCACCGCCTTGTCGCGCTCGGCCGGCGGCACGCGGCGCATTTCGAGGCCGAAACCGATGTTTCGGGCGACGCTCAGGTTCGGATAGAGAGCATAGGACTGAAACACCATCGCGATGTCGCGATCCTTGGGATGGACTCCGAGGACCGAACGCTCGCCGATCAGGATGTCGCCGCCGGTCGGTTCGGCAAGCCCGGCAATGATGTTGAGCAGCGTGGACTTGCCGCAGCCGGAGGAACCGAGCAGCACGAGGAACTCGCCGCTTTCGAGCGCGATGTCGATGCCCTTCAGCGTTTCCACTTCGCCGTAGCGCTTGTGGATGTTGCGGATTTCGAGAGCGCTCATCGCCTGGATTCCTCGAGAAAGGCAGAAAGGGGCTTGCCGTAGCGGCGCGGAAGGGTGGAGATCGCTTGCGAGGCGATCGTAACCCCGGTCTTGAGGCAGGCTTCGAGCGGCATGTCGGCGGCGAGTGCCGCCAGGAAGCCCGCATTGAAGACGTCGCCGGCGCCGATCGTATCGACGACCTGAACCTGCGGCGCCGGCACGGAAAAAATTCCGCCGTCCCGATCGATGGCGAGCGCTCCATTGGGGCCGCGCTTGACGACGACGATGGCGTCCGCAGGCATTTCGCCCTTCAGGCTCAGCGCGGCTTCGGCCGGGTCGGACAGACCCGTAAGCGTGGTCGTCTCCACCTCGTTGAAGAGGGCGCAATGACAGCGTTTCAGCCAGCCGAGCGTCTTGAGCCGGTTGATCTCCGTCCAGCCCTCGAGCGGCCACCCGGTGTCGAGGCCCACGGCAATGTCGTGGGCATCCGCCCAGTCGAAAAGCGCGTCATAGGCAAGGGTGAGCGCGTCCGTCAGGAAGGAACCGGAAAGCAGCGCATAGCCGCCTCGAAGTCGGTTGCCGTCTAGCATCGAGTGCACTTGCGGGAAGCTGAACAGCGGCAGATGGCCGCGCGTCGTGAAGAAGGTGCGTTCGCCATCCGGGTGGGTGATGCCCACCGAAAGCGTCGTGCCGGCCGCTTCCACCGGCCAGTCGTGCGAGCGCTTCCCGAACGCCTCCTTCAGCCAGGTGCCGAACTGATCGTTGCCGACATTGGCCGCAATCACATAATCCACGCCGAGCGAATCCCAGGCAAGAGCGTTGTTGCCGGCGCAGCCGCCGACGCGCAGTTCGTCATGATCGACGATGACCTCGGTGCCGGGCTTCGGCCAGGGTTCGGCCGGGCCGAGTATCAGATCGACGTTGACGTTGCCGATGGCTGCAAGCGGACGCATCGTCATTCGCTCCGGGTGACCTTGGTGGATCGCACCGGCGTCCCGGCGTTTTCGACGTGGGCGTCGGCAAAGGCGATCATCAGGGATTGCGCGACCGGAAGCATGGCGACGATCGCGGCCATGCCGGCCGCCGGCTTGAAGGGGATTGTCGTGGCACCCGCGGCTGGAGGCTCGCCCGATGCGTCGAAGACGATAACCGGCGAGCCGGCTTCGGCTGCCGAGGTTGCCATGGCTCCGACGAGCTTGGCGGTCGGATCGGCGGCGCGGAAGAGGACGACGCCGACAGGAGGCCCCAGCATTTCCATCGGTCCGTGGCGCAACTGCCCGCCTTCGAGCGAAAAACAGGGCAGACGTGAGAGTTCCGTAAGCCCAAGGGCGATCGCTTCGGCGAGACCCTGCAGTTTGCGGCCGGAGGTGACGATCGCGCCGACATCGGCGAGCATCGCGAGCGCGCCGTCGATTGCCGGCGCCTCGGGATCCGTAAGGGCGTGAAGTGCGTCGGCCGGGTCGGCGCCGAGGGCGGCGAGGACCGCCAGGTGCAGCGCAAAGGTCACCGTCAGGCTGCGCGTGGCCGCAAAGGCCCGCTCCGTCCCGCCTGATCCGACGAGCGAAGGCACGGCCTTGGCCAGGAATGCGTCCTCTTCGAGCGTCAGCCCGAATGTCTCGCTTGTGCCCCCGTCCGTTTCGCGGAACCAGCGCAGCACTTCCGCGCTTTCGCCCGATTGCGAAGTGACGAGAACGGTCTTGCCTTCGATCGATAGCGGCTCGCCGAGCTGTTCGGATAGCGGGACGGCGACCGCCTCGATGCCAAGGGCGCGATAGAGCGGTTCGACGGCGCGGCCGACGGCATGCGAACCGCCCATGCCGAGAAGTAGGAGTCGGCCCGTCGCTTTCAGCGATGCGGCGATCCGTTGCGCTGTGGCCGTCGCTCCCTCGTAGGAAGCGATCGCGTCGGCATGCTGGCGCGCCATCTCCCGGTCGATTGCAATGAGCCCTGCCGGGCGGTCCTTCGATATGCTCATGGTCATCCCTTGACGCCGCCGCTGGTGAGCCCGGAAATCAGGGCTCTTTGCATGATAAGGCCGATCAACACCGGAGGCAGGGCGGCAAGGACCCCGGCGGTTGCGATCAGCCCGTAATCCGAAACACGGCCGCCGGCGAGGTCGGCGATGGCGACCGTGAGGGTCTTGGCGCGCTGGTCGGAAGTGAAGAGCAGCGCGTAGAAGAATTCGTCCCAGGCGAGCAGGAAGGCGAAGAGCGCAGAGGTCGCCATGACAGGGGCAGCAAGCGGCAGCGTCAGGAGCCTCAGGATCTGGTCCAGCCGCGCGCCGTCGATCATCGCCGCGCTCTCGATCTCCCGCGGTATGGAATCGAAGCCCGATTTCAGGAGCCAGGTCGTGAAAGGGGCGAGAATGGTGAGGTAGACGAGCGCCAGGCCGAAGACGGAATTGAGCAGGCCGAAATAGGCAAGACCCATATAGAGTGGCACGGCAAGGGCGACAGGCGGCAGCATATAGGTGGCGATTACGGCATAGAGCGACCAGGCGACGGCCGGCGTGCGCGAAACGGCCCAGGCGGCCGGAACGGCAACGGCCACAGCGGCGAGCGTCGCCATTCCGGCGACCTTGAGGCTGTTCAGGAGCGAGGCGATGAAGGCCGCACCGGCACTGTTTTCGACAGCCGACAACAGCGTGCGGTACCGCGAGAGGTCGATGTCGCTCGGCCACCAGGCCAGCGGCTTGGCACTGAGGTCCGCGGCAGGCGAAATGCTCATGATCAACAGCCAGGCGACCGGCGCGAGGATGACCACGGCCAGAAGCAGGGCACTCGCATGGATGAAGACGGAAAAGAGGGGGCTTTGGCGTTCCATCACGAAGCTCCGGCGGCCTTTCGGAGGAGCGCCGCGTAGGCGGCGGCAAGAATTGTCACGAGCAGGGTGACGATGAGTGCAAGCGACGCGCCGGAGCCGGCGCGCTGGAAGGAAAACGCTTCCTGATAGACGAGGATCGAGAGCGTGCGCGTGCTGTTTGCCGGTCCGCCGCGCGTCATCACCCAGATGATGTCGAAGACCTTGAATGCCTCGATGGTTCGCAGCACCAGCGCCACCAGCAGCGGGCCGGCGAGATAGGGCATGATGACGAAGCGGAAACGGTTGAACGGACCGGCCCCATCGACGAGCGATGCAGCGGTGATGTCGCGCGGCACGGCCTGGAGCGCGGCGAGTGCGATCAGCGCCACCAGCGGAAAGTTCTTCCAGCAATCCGCGACGATCAGCGCGGCGAGCGCCGTTCCCGGCTCGCCGAGCCAGGAGCGATAGCTGTCGAGGAGGCCGAGCTGCGTCAGCGCGGCATTGAGCGCGCCATATTCCGGATTGTAGATGAGCCGCCAGAGCGTCGCGTTGACCACCGTCGGCAGTGCCCAAGGCAGGATCATCAATGCCCGAAGCGCCGTTCGCCCGCGGAATTGCTGGTTGAGAAGGAGCGCGGCAAGGACGCCGAGCACCATTTCTGCGGCAACCGAAATGACTGCGAACCAGGTCGTGGTGACGAGTGCCCGCTGAAAATTCGATCCGGTCAGCATTTTTATGTAGTTCGCCGGTCCGATGAAACCGCCCTCGGTGCCGACGAGCTTTGCATCGGTGAAGGAGAGCCGAACGGTGTCGACGAGCGGCCAGCCGATGACGGCGGTCATCACCACGAGGAGCGGCAACATCAGAAGCCAAGCGCGCGTCGAAATCCAGGTGCCGGTCATGAATGGAAACCTCTTCTTCGGTAGCTACCGGCAATACGCAATCAGGACCCTCATTCCTGTGCCTGTCACAGGAATCCAGCCAGCCCAGGTTCTTGGGCTGAAAGCTCCTTCAGCGCCGCAGACGCGGCGCCGAAGCATCGCTGTGACAAGCACAGGGATGACGAGGAAACGCCGCCGCCGCACCGACCGCGCGCGGGGGCGCCGGCCCGGACGGCGAACGCGTCCGCTACCGACGGAGCCGTCATTAGAGACCGCTGTTCTCGGCGGCACTCTTCAGGGCGTCTTCCGCAGAAGACTGGCCGAGCAGTGCTTCCTGGATCGCCTGCTGCAGGGCGGTCGAGAGCTCCTGATATTTCGGCGTCGTCGGGCGCGGATACATGGCGGCAAGTCCACGCTTGGCGGCAGCGATCAGCTCCTCCTGGCCCTTCGTCACTGCGGGGTCCTCATAGGAAGAGGCCCAGATCGGGAGGCTCAGCTTGGCATAGTCGTTCTGCGTCTCCTGCGAGGTCATATGTACGATGTATTTCCAGGCTTCTTCGGGGTGCTTGCTGGTCGCGGTGATGCCGAGCCCCATGGAGCCGTTGACCGCCGAAACCTCGCTCTTGCCGGCGGCGCCCGGGGCCGGAACGACGCCCACCTTGCCGGCCACCTTGCTCTCCTTGGGATCGTTGGCGAGATTGTACATGTAGGTCCAGTTGAGCGCGAAGGCGGCTTCGCCGTTCTGGAAGACCTTCCGTACATCCTCCTCGAGGAATTCCTTCGAGTTCGGGTTGGTGAGCCCCGACGTGTAGCTCGTTACCATGTAGTTCAGCGCATCGAGCCCGCCGCCGGTGGTGAAGGCCGGCTTGCCGCCGTCGAGGAATTTGCCGCCGTAGGCGCTGACCAGCGTCGTGTAGTCGCAGATCGCCGCTTCCGCCTGAGACCAGCTCCAGGCGATCGGGCTTTCGAGCAACCCCTTGTCCTTGATCGCCTTGGCCTGCTCGGCAAGTTCCTCCCAGGTCTTCGGCGGTTCCTTGATCCCGGCTTTGTCAAGGATTTCCTTGTTGTAGAAGAGATACTTCGTGTCGAGGATCCACGGCATTCCGTAACGTTTGCCGTCATATTCCACGGTCGTCCATGCTCCCGGCAAGACGCCTTTGTTCATCTCGTCCGTAACGCGGTCCGTAACGTCGAGGAGGACGTCGTTGGTCGCGTATTCGGCAGGCCAGATCACGTCGAAGAGGACGACGTCATAACCGCCGCCGGAACCCTGGGCGAGCACCGTCTTGTCGTGCAGTCCCTCATAGGGAACGAATTCGAGATTGACCTTGATGTCCGGGTTGGCCTTGGCGAAAGCCTCCGTCATGGCGCGGACATCGGCCTCGCTATAAGCGGCCTGGGCCATGAACAGCGCGTTCAGCGTCGTTTCGGCCTGGGCATGGCCGGTGAAGCCAGCCCCGATGAGCGTCGCGCCGATCAAAGCGTTGCGGGTGGATTTCAACATTGTCGCCTCCAGTAGCTGACCGTTGCAGTCTTCGCGGCGCGCCTGCCGCGCGCCAACAGGAATTCCGCCGCTTCTCGCGGCCGCCGTCGACAAATCAAACCGGAGCGCTCGCGGGCATTTCGGGCCGCTTTCGTTCCCCCGAGGTTCTTCGACCTCTTAATAAGTCAATTGTCTTGACTTATTTCTTGTTCAATAGTCCAGATGTGTCAAGAGGATTTGTTCATGAACGAGATCCGTCCGATCCGGGCGAAGAGCGGTACCAATCAGGAAGGCGCGAGCGCACACAACCGCCGTGTCATGATCGACGCTCTGCGGCTGAACGGGCGCTTGTCGCGGGCCGATCTGGCGCGTGCGACCGCACTCACCAAGCAGGCCGTTTCCAACATCATCGAGGAGCTCGAGAACGACGGGCTCGTGGCGTCGCTTGCCGCGGTGCGCAAGGGGCGGGGGCAGCCATCGACGCCCTATCGGCTGGTGCCGGAAGGCGCTTTTGCCATCGGTCTTCAGATCGACCGCCACGTGACGCGCACGGTCGCCGTCGACCTGGTCGGCACAGTCCTCGCCCGCAACGAGGTAATCCTGCCGGCCGGCGGTCCTGAGACGGGTGTCGGGGCCATACTGACGTTGATCGACGAAACACGGCAGGAACTTTCGACCATCGCACCGCAATCCAGGGACCGTCTCGTTGGTCTGGGTGTTGCTATGCCGGGCCCGTTCGGCGTCGACGCCGAGGCCGACGATCCCTGGATGATGGCTGCCTGGCAGAGCTTTCCCCTGCTTGAAAGGCTCTCGGCGGGGACCGGTCTCGACGTGCGCCTCCAGAACGACGCGGCGGCGGCCGCGACCGCGGAAAAGATGGTCGGCGCTGCCCATGGAGTGGACCACGCCCTCTGCGTTTATCTCGGTTACGGGCTTGGAGCGGGGCTGATCCTCAATGGCGAACTCTATCGCGGCTCGCATGGCAATGCCGGCGAGATCGGCATGATTCTGAGCAGGCCGCGTGGGGGCGCCGACGACGGGAGGGCACCGCTGGAGCATCGTATATCGATCGCCTCGCTGTGCAAGATTCTCGAGATCGATCCCGCCGATGGCGATCTCTACGGCCGCATCGACGCCATCGCTTGTTCGAAGGATCGTCGCGTAGCTGCCTGGATCGCAGACGCGGCGTTCGAATTGCGGGCGACGATCCAGTTGCTCGAAACGGTTTTCGATCCGCAGACGATCATTCTGTGCGGCGGCATGCCGTCCGGGCTCGCCCGCCTTCTCATGGACGCTCTCCACCCGCTGCTGCCGTCGATCGCCGAGCGGAGGCAACGCAGCGCGCCGCGGCTGCAACTGGGTTTCACGGACCCGTGGGCGGTTGCGATCGGTGCCGCCGCCGAGCCGATCAGTCGGACCTTCGATCCGCGTTTCTCGGCGATCCTGAAGACGCGGGCCGTGGGGTCGCCCTGAGCGCTACCGGGGCGGCGAATCGCCCGCGGAAATGAGGATTGTTATTCTTACTTGAAATATTGCCGATATAGCGCTTAAATGCGCACCAGTCGGCGGGATCACATTTAACTGCTGAACGATTATTTGATTGCGTCTGCAACATTTCGCAGGCGGTTACTTTTTATTTGCATGCCATTTTTATTATTTAAAATCAGAGGGATTGCGATATGTCTCTTCCCCATCTTCGGCGGCTCGAAGCCGAAGCGATCCATGTCATTCGAGAAGTTGTTGCAACATTCTCAAACCCGGTTGCGCTTTACTCGATCGGCAAGGACTCCTCGGTATTGCTGCACCTGGCGATGAAGGCGTTCTACCCCGCCAAGCCGCCATTTCCATTCCTGCATGTAGATACCAAATGGAAGTTCCGGGAGATGATCGAGTTTCGCGACCGGATGGCGCGAGAGCTCGGCTTCGATCTCCTCGTTCACGTCAATCAGGACGGGATAGATCAGGGCATAGGCCCTTTTACCCACGGCTCCAACGTGCACACCCATGTCATGAAGACGATGGGGCTCCGGCAGGCGCTCGAGAAATACGGTTTCGACGCGGCGCTCGCGGGCGCGCGGCGCGACGAGGAGAAGTCGCGCGCCAAGGAACGCATCTTCTCGATCCGCAGCGCACAGCATGGCTGGGATCCCCAGCGCCAGCGGCCCGAGATGTGGAAGACCTACAATACGCGGGTCGGGCAAGGCGAGACGATGCGGGTCTTCCCGCTCTCCAACTGGACCGAATTCGATATCTGGCAGTACATCCTGCGCGAAGAAATTCCGATCGTGCCGCTTTATTTCGCGGCCAGGCGCCCGGTCGTCAAACGAGATGGCATGCTGATCATGGTCGACGACGACCGCATGCCCATCCAGCCCGAAGAGGAGGTTACCCGACAGCTGGTGCGTTTCCGCACGCTTGGCTGCTATCCGCTGACCGGGGCGGTCGAGTCCGACGCCGTCACCGTTCCCGAGATATTGCGGGAAATGCTGACGGTGCGCACGTCTGAACGTCAGAGCCGGCTGATCGACACGGATGAAGTCGGGGCGATGGAGAAAAAGAAGCGGGAGGGCTACTTCTGATGTCGTATGTTCAATCCATACCGCCGCATGACATTGAAGCGCATCTGGCCGAGCACGACAACAAGTCGATCCTCAGATTTATCACTTGCGGTTCGGTCGACGACGGCAAATCGACCCTGATCGGGCGGCTGCTTTACGATGCGAAGCTGGTCTTCGAGGACCAGCTCGCGAACCTCGGGCGCGTCGGCTCTCCCGGCGCCGCCAACGGCAAGGAAATCGATCTCGCCTTGCTTCTCGACGGGCTTGAGGCCGAGCGCGAGCAGGGCATCACCATCGACGTGGCCTATCGTTATTTTGCCACGTCAAAACGCAAGTTCATCGTCGCCGATACGCCCGGCCACGAGGAATATACGCGCAACATGGTGACCGGAGCTTCGACGGCAGATCTCGCCATCATCCTCATCGACAGCCGGCAGGGCATTCTCCAGCAGACCCGCCGCCACTCCTATATCGCCTCGCTGCTCGGCATTCGTCATGTCGTGCTGGCCGTCAACAAGATCGATCTCGTCGATTTTCAACAACAGGTGTACGAGGAAATCGTTGCTGACTACATGGCTTTCGCCAAAGAGCTCGGTTTTGCCAGCATACGGCCGATCCCGATCTCGGCACGCGACGGCGACAACGTCATCTCGGCTTCGGCCAATACGCCCTGGTACAGAGGGGCGGCGCTGCTCGAATATCTGGAAACGGTAGAACTCGAGCCAACGGACCAGGCAAAGCCTTTCCGCTTCCCGGTTCAAATGGTCATGCGGCCGAACGCGGATTTTCGCGGCTATGCCGGGCAGATCTCCTGCGGGAGGATTTCCGTGGGCGATCCGGTCGTCGTCGCGAAGACAGGGCAGCGCACATCGGTCAAGGCGATCGTGACCTATGACGGGGAGCTTGCGACGGCAGGGGAAGGCGAAGCGGTGACGCTGGTCCTCTCTGACGAGGTGGATGCGTCCCGCGGCAATATGCTCGTCGCCCCCGGTGCCCGGCCCTTCGTGGCGGACCAGTTCCAGGCGCATGTGATCTGGTTCGATGCGAACCCGATGATGCCGGGACGAAGCTACATCCTGCGCACGGAGACCGACAGCGTCAGCGCGACGGTCACCGCGCTCAAGCACCAGGTCAACATCAACAGCTTCATCCGTGAGGCGGCGAAGTCGCTGCAGATGAATGAAGTCGGTGTCTGCAACATCTCGACACAGGCTCCGATCGCCTTCGACGCTTACAAGGACAACCGGGCGACGGGCAATTTCATCATCGTCGATCGGGTGACGAATGCCACGGTCGGTGCGGGGTTGATCGATTTTCCCCTCCGGCGTGCAGACAACGTCCACTGGCATGCGCTCGAGGTGAACAAGAGCGCGCGCAGCGCCATGAAAAATCAGCTCCCTGCCGTTCTCTGGTTCACCGGGCTTTCCGGCTCCGGAAAATCGACCATCGCGAACGAGCTCGACAGGATCCTCCACGCTCAGGGCAAGCACACCTACCTGCTCGACGGCGACAATATACGTCACGGCCTCAACCGGGACCTCGGCTTTACCGAGGAGGACCGGGTAGAGAACATCCGCCGCGTGGCGGAGGTGGCCAAGCTCATGGCCGATGCCGGCCTGATCGTTCTCGTCTCCTTCATCTCGCCGTTCCGGGACGAACGGCGTATGGCGCGGGAATTGATGCGGGAGGGCGAGTTCATCGAGATCTTCGTCGACACGCCGCTCGACGAGTGTGCGCGCCGCGATCCGAAGGGGCTCTACGAGAAGGCGCTCGCCGGCCAGATCGCGAACTTCACTGGCGTATCCTCGCCCTATGAGACCCCGGAAAATCCGGAACTCCATATACGCACCGTCGGCCATGAACCGACCGACCTGGCGCTCGCGATCGAGGAATTCCTTGACCGCAGGATGGAGGGGAAATGACGCCCCTTTGCGAAATGCTGGAGCGCATAGCGCTCGATGCGGGTGCGGCAATTCTCGACGTCTACGACGCCGGTCCCCAAGTCTGCTACAAGGACGATCAATCGCCCGTCACCGAGGCCGACGAGCGGGCCGAAGCGATCATTCTCGAGAGACTTGCGGCGGCGTTTCCGCACATCCCCGTGGTTGCGGAGGAGTCTGTTTCCTCGGGCCGCGTTCCGGATATCAGCGGCGGTACGTTCTTTCTCGTCGATCCGCTCGACGGCACGAAGGAATTCATCAATCGCCGCAACGACTTCACCGTCAACATTGCCCTCATCGAGGGCAATGTGCCGGTTGCCGGCATCGTCTATGCACCCGCGCAGCGCTGTGCCTATGTCGCCGATGGCGGCAGGGCGGAAAAGCTTCTGCTCGATCCCGCATGGGCACTCGAGCACCGGCAGCCGATCCGCGTGCGGATGCGGGGTGCGGAACTGACGGCGGTCGCCAGCCGCTCGCACAACAGTTCCGAGACCGAGGCCTTCCTCACCGGCCATGGCGTCATGAACTACGCTTCCGTCGGCTCGTCGTTGAAATTCTGCCTGCTGGCGGAAGGCAAGGCGGACGTCTATCCGCGGTTCGGCCGCACCATGGAGTGGGATACGGCCGCCGGCGATGCGGTGCTGAAAGCTGCCGGCGGATCGGTCGTTCGCTTGGACGGCTCGCGCCTCCTCTACGGCAAGACGGTGCAGGAGGAGGACAGCGCCTTCGCAAACCCGCACTTCATCGCCTGGGCGGACATGTCCTTGCTGCACCTGTCCGGTGAGGGGCTTCAGCCGGCTTACGCGCTGTTGTGAACAGCGAGATGTCCGCCGCAGCGTTTGTCAAAGGGCCGAGTGACGCATGAATGGACAGGAGAAGATCCGTGCTGGCAAGCCTGTGTTCTGCCGCTATCGGGATCTCAGCCGAGAGCAACTGAACGTGGAGTTCCAGGTCCATACGAGTTGGACCGACGGGCAGGCGACTGCGCTTGAAATCCTGCAAACGGCCAGTGAACGCGGTCTCGCAGCGCTGGCTTTCACGGAGCACGTACGCGAAGACACGTCATGGTTTCCTGAGTTCAGGGATGAGATCCGCTCCGCTGCGCGCGGTTTCGATCATATGAGCGTCTACGTCGGCTGCGAGACGAAAGCGATGGATGACGACGGCAGGCTGGATGTGTCGCAGGACGTGCTGGATCGATGCGATATCGTGCTCGGCGTCGTTCACAGGCTCCCGGACGGACGCGGCGGCTATCTGGATTTCAAGCAGCTTTCCTATGAAGAGGTGGCCGAAATCGAGTTCCGCCTGTCGATGGGAATGGTCAGGAACGCGCCCATTGACGTCCTAGCGCACCCGGGCGGCATGAGCCTGAGGCGGCACGGGCGTTTTCCGGAAACCTATTTCAGGGACTTGATGAAAGCGACGCTCGAACGGCTGATCGCGATCGAGATCAATTCCTCCTACCTCGTCGACATGCCGGCGTTTCTGGCTCTGTGCGAGGAGGTCAATCCATTCGTTTCGATCGGTTCCGATGCACACCGGTTGAGCGAACTGGGCTATTGTAGAGATCAGCTAATCGAATTGGGAGCAGGGCGGTCATGAAGGTCTTTATCACCGGGGCAGGTGCCCTGCTCGGACAAGGCATCATTCGCGCTCTGCGGCGCTCGACCTTGAACGCGAGGATAATCGTGGGGGACCCAAGTCCGCTCTCGGCCGGGCTTTACTGGGGGGATGCCGCCTATCTCGTGCCGATGGCCAAGGACCCTTCCTATCTGGACCGGCTTGGCGAACTCCTGCGTGCCGAACGGCCCGACATCCTCATTCCGGGAACCGACGTGGAACTTCCGATTCTCGCGGCGAACAGGGAAGCGATCGAGAGAACCTACGGAACCAAAGTAATCATCAGTTCGCCGCGGGTGGTGTCGATTGCCAACGACAAATGGCTGACCTCCGAGTTCTTTCGCGAACGGGGCCTGGGATATGTTCCCTCCTGTCTGCCGGGCGACGAAGACACGCTGATCGAGGAGTGCGGATTTCCGCTCGTCGTCAAGCCGAGAGTTGGCGCCCGTTCGATCGGCTTTAGTGTCGTGCGCAATCGGGAGCAACTGGCGCGCGCAATCGAGGAGCAGCCAGGCATCGTGATCCAGAAACATGTCGGCTCCGAAACGAGCGAGTACACCGCCGGGACGCTGACTTTCGACGGGAAATGCCGTGCGACGATCGTCATGCGCAGGGACCTTCGGGACGGCAACACCTACAGGGCATTTGCCGAGCCTTTCCCCGCGCTGAACAAGGCCATGGCAGAAGCTGCCGATGCCCTCGGCGCCTATGGTCCGGCGAATTTCCAGTTTCGTTTGGACGACGGTGTTCCCCGCATCTTCGAGATCAATGCGCGGTTCTCCGGAACGACGGCGGTCAGGATTCATGCGGGCTTCAACGAGGTGGAAATGTGCATCCGCCATCTCCTCTTTGACGAGCCGATCGAGCAGCCGCAGATCACGCCGGTGACGATATTGCGGCACTGGTCTGAAACCGTAGTGAGACCCGGCGATCTGGTCACTGCTTCTTCTGCGAAGCTCGACGAAACGGTGTAGGGGAAATGCGGCTGGCAGTTACCGGCGCGACCGGGTTCATCGGTGCCAGGTTGATCGATCGAGCCCTATCCAGGGGCTACGAGGTCACCGCACTTGCGCGCGATCCGGAGCGGGTGGCAGCCGGAATGGGCTCGGGCCTCCGGATCGAGAGATGGTCGGTTGGCGATCCCCTCCCGCCGCTCGGTCGAACCGATGCGGTCCTTCATCTTGCCGCCTACATTCCCGCCGATCTCAGCGATGCGCGTCAGGCCGCCAGATGTTTCGAGATCAACACGAACGGGGCCATCCAGGTCGGCATGGAAGCGGCATCGCAAGGCGTGAAGCGATTTGTCCTGTTCGGATCGGCGCAGGTCTATGCTCTTGGCGCGGGCCCCGCTTCGGAAGCGAGCCCGGCCTTTCCCGTGCACCGCGCGAGCTATTATCTGGCAAGCAAGCTCGCCGCCGAAATCTGCCTGCTCGCCCTCGGCAAATCCAATGCGATGCCGGTGACGGTGCTCCGCCTCGCATCGGTTTACGGCCCCGGCATGCATAACACCGGTATGGTGCCCGTCTTCGTGCGGACGCTCAGAAACGGGCGCTCCCTGGTCATTCAGGACGGGGGCCAGTACAGCGTCGACCTCGTTTATGTCGATGACGTCGTGACGTTGGCTCTCGAGGCTGCGGAGAGAGCCGAAGGCGGCGTCTTCAATGCGGGGAGCGGGCGTGCTTCTACTTCACTGGAAGCCGCTCAGATCGTCGCCGATGCCGTCGGAGCAGAACGGCAGCTCATTGCCGTCGAGAGCGCCGGCACCGATGCGCCGCCGCTCGGCTTCAGGGCTCTCGATGTGTCCAAGGCCGCAAACGAACTGAACTATGCGCCGCTCTCCTTCCGTGAGGGCATCGAAGAATGGAAATCGATGACCGGCCTGACGGATTTCAGGGCGGGAGCGTGAACGCGTAGAGGCTCCGAAAATTGGTTGAAGCGCAGCCGCGCGTCCATACACGCGGCGTTGCGCCGACCCTTCCTTCACCGATCAGGCGAAAAGGAAATCGCTGCTCGAAAAGTTCGCAGCGCTAAGGGTGCCGTCGGGATCGTCCAGCAGAATGGAGAAGGCTTTGCCGGAGGAGTCGTAGCCTTTTACGAGCACGTCTCCGCCGGTGGCATCATAGGCGTAGACGGTGCCTGCAGCGCCTGAGCTGGAGTATTGCTTGATCCCGAGCTTCTCTATCACGAGGAAATCGACACCATCCTGAAAATCCATGACGGTATCCTGGCCGCTGAGCGCCGGGGCGCCTTTGAAGACGAAACGATCGGCGTCGGCTCCGCCCCAGAGAATATCGGTTCCCGCCTCGCCAACGAGGACGTCCTGACCGGCGTCGCCGTGCAGGATATCGTTGCCGTCGCCGCCAAAGATGCGGTCGTAGTTGTTGCCGCCGTTCAAGGAATCGTTGCCCGCTTCGCCGTACAGCATGTCGTCGCCGTCATCTCCGAAGACCCGATCGTCGCCGGCGCCGACGAAGATTTTGTCATTGCCGCTGCCCCCGTGGGCCTCGTCGATGCCGCCCTCGGAGTCCAACACGTCATGACCGTCGCCGCCGTCGAGATAGTTGTTGCCGTCGCCGCCGTCGACGATGTCGTTGCCGACGCCGCCATAGACCCAATCGTTGCCGGATTGGCCCTTGAGAGCGTCGTTGCCTTCTTCACCATATATCCTGTCGTGGCCGGCGCCGCCGGCAACCGCCTGCTGCGTGACCTGCCCGGTTGCGGGATTTACCCGGTTGTTGAAGCCGTCGTCTCCCGAACCGGCATAGATGATGTCGTCGCCATCGCCTGCGTCGATATATTCTTCTCCTGCGCCGCCGAAAATCTTGTCATGACCCCGGCCGCCCAAGATCTGATCATGGCCGTCGCCGCCCTCGAGAATGTCGCTGCCGTCACCGCCATCTAAGATGTCGTTCCCTAATCCGCCCTTCAGCCTGTCGTGGCCAAGGCCGCCGTCGATCCGGTCGTTACCCGTGCCGCCTTCGGCATAGTCGTCGCCGGGGCCGCCGACGATGAAGTCGTTTCCATCGCCGCCAAAAAGCATGTCATTGCCCTCGGCGCCATCGAGATAATCGTCGCCCGCGTAGCCCCAAAGCTCATCGTCGCTCAGAGCGCCGCGGATCGTGTCGGAAAGATTGGTTCCCTTCAGAATCATTTTGATGTCCTCTAGCTGTGGGCCGGAGGGCGGGTAAATTGAGAATAGGGCGCAAAGTGATCCTCAGCCTAAGTCTCTTGCCGCCACCAGGAATTATTTACTCTTCCAATAAAATCCATTCATACTACTTATCTTAGAATTCATCAATTACTTTCAATCGTGTAGAAAGTTTTGTCGAAATTTCTTGTGTGCACCTTGCCGGAAACACGATAGCAGGGAGATAATCAAACGGGTTAGACATATGTATTGCTTCAGTCAAGCCGCGAGGAAATCTGAATATTTTGCGGTCACCGCAGCAATCGCATACTCACTTTCGATGCGTTCGCGCGCCGCGCGCGCATAACGCGCATACTCCGCCTCCGGCAGGTCGAGAAAGGCGCGCATCGCACCGGCAAGAGCTTGCGGGTCGCGCGCCGGTACTGCGATACCGGCCTTTCCGGCGATCGCGGCCGCGTCACCGACATCCGTCGTGACGATCGGCTTGCCGAAGCTCATCGCCTCCGCGATGACGTTCGGGAAGCCTTCGGTCCGCGAGGAGAGGACCAAAAGATCGATGCTTTGATAGAATGCAGGCATGTCGCCGATCTCCCCCCGGAGATCGACGGCGTGGGCCGGAAGACCGGCTTGTGCCATCAGCTCGACGACGGCCGGGTTGTCGCGGACGAGGCCGTTGCCGGCCGCGGAGAAGACTGCCTGCGGGTGGGTCTTCACCACCTGAGCGGCCGCCTTGAAGAAGGTTCCGTGATCTTTCTGCGGGTGGAAGCGACCCACGATACCGATCCGCCGGGCCGTTCGCGGTTCGGGAGCCGCGACTTGCGGAAGGTCGAAGCCGTTGGGAATGACGACCGCGTTCCGATTTGCGTAGCCGTAGGCGCGATGCAGTTCGAGCGCGCGGGCGCTGTTGTAGATGATGCCGCTCGGCCGGTGCGACAACAGTTTCGCGGCCGCAATCGCGACGCGGGAACTGCGCGTAAGGGAAGCGGGATCGTCCAGCGACTGGCGCACGTTCCAGAAGACCGGCGCTCCATGCCGAGCCATGCCCGCCGCCAGGGTGCCGGCGACCATCGCGTGGTACATCCAGCAGAGGATCACGTCGGGCTGCTCCTTCCGGATTAGCCGGGCAAGCCGCAGGATCGCGCCCGGAAGCGCCGCGAGCGAAGCGGCACCCAGCGAGACATAGGCGACCCTCGGATTGTCGGCGAGGCGACGGTTCCGCTCGGAAACGCCGATGAGAGAAACCACGACGATGCGCTCGTCCGTCGCTCCGTGCAGCAGCCGTGCCAGCATCGTTTCGGCGCCGGCACTCGCGGTGAAATTGGTGATGACATGCATTATCATCGCGGTGCCCCATGTCTGCCGCGGCGACGTTCTACGTGGCTGATCTGCAGCACCATGAAAATCCCTCAATCGGCCAGGTGCATGCCGGCAAACAGCATCCTGTTGATCATGTGGACGTCAAACTTGGTTTGCGCGAGCTCTCGCGACCGCTTTCCCATTTTCTCCGCGAGGTCCGGGTCCCGCGCAAAAGCGGCCATGGCGTCGGCGAGCGCTGCGACGTCGCGCGCCTTCACGACCATCCCGTTGGTTCCCGGCTGCACGGTGTCCCGGCAGCCCGGCAGATCCGTCGTGATTACCGGGCGTCCCGTCGCCAGGGCCTCGAGAATGCTCCGCGGAATTCCTTCACGGTAATAGGAAGGCAGGACGAAAACGTTGGACGCCGCGAGATAGGGCCGCACGTCCACTGTCGTGCCGAGGTAGTCGAGTATTCCCTCGCGCACCCAGCCATCGATTTCCTGGCGCGAAATCGCCGTCGGGTTACTGTCGAAATGGCCGAGCAGCTGAAATCTGGCATGCGGGAAAGAACGGCGCACGATCCGTGCGGCTTCGACATATTCGACGACGCCCTTGTCGCGCAGCAGCCGGGCGACCATCAGGAAAGTTGGCCCGCCCCGAGGCGGCTTCGAGAATTCGAAATGGTCGAGATCGACGCCCGATCCGGAGATCATCGTCGGCGACAGGCCGCCCTGCAACATTCGGTAGCGGCGAATGTCGTCGTCGTCCGCGTCGTTGTAAACGAAGACGACGCGGGCGCCCCGCAGCGCCGAACGGTATAACCGGACACACAGGTGTCGGATTGCCCGTGCCTTGAGCGAAGCACCGGCGGCTTCCGAGAATATATGGCCGAGCCCCGTGACGAGGAAGCAGCGCTCCTTTATCCCGAGCGTCCTGGCCGCGATCCCGGCGTAGATGATCGGCTTCATGGTATAGGGAAGGACGATGTCCGGTTGCAAGCGGGCGAAGTGGCGCCTTAGCGTCCAGAAGGTCCGCAGGTCCTCCAGCGGGTTGAGCCCGGTGCGCGCCATGGGGATCTGGATGAAGCGCACGCCGATGCGCGCAAGCTCCTGCTCGACACGGGGGTCGTGTTCGGGTGCGAAGGCTATGACATCGTGCCCGGCGGCGACCAATCGCTTCAGCAGCTCGAGCCGAAAGATCACGAGAGAGGCTGTCAGGCTGGCGACGACGGCAACAACGCGCTTCTGCGGCAACGGGCGCGCCACTCCGTCGTGTTTTGCCGAACGGTCCGTAAAGTCCTCGGCTTCGGTTCGAGAAACCTTTTCAACAAGATCCACTGCTCGTCTCCCGGGATCGGCTCCACCGTCGAGCGGTGGTATTCAACGTTCAACTTCCAACTGCGTCGGCCGTACACGCGGGCCGCGCGGGGGGCGCCGACTGGTCTGCTGCAAGATCGGCGCGCGACACGGCTTCCGATCGGCGGACTTTCGCAGGCGGCCGCAATGCCGTCACGATGCATCAGCACCGATCGTGTACGGCGTCGTCACCTCCCGGGCAGGCGGACCTCCGCGCCGTAGCCGCGTGGTGATTTCGCTGCCTTGGCCCTGATCCGGCTCTTCGGCCGCAATGGCGTGCGTGTGCTCGCCGCCGCCGTTTTGCGATCCGCCTCGTGCTCATATCTCGGCAGCAATTCGCGCATGACCGCCACGACGCTGGCCTCGTTGCCACGTTCCGAATAGCGCTGCAGGCGCGCGAACGCGTCCCTCAGCGTCGGCAGCGGAATGGGTTCGGGCACCGCTCCAAGAACGCCCGGCACCGGCGAGCTTATGCGCTTGTCGGTTTCGTCGAAAAGCTCCTCGAAGAGCTTTTCGCCCGGCCTGCAGCCGATGATCTTGATTTCGATCTCCTGGTCCGGCGTGAAGCCGGCAAGCCGGATCATCCGGCGGGCGATGTCGATGATCTTGATCGGCTCGCCCATATCCAGCACGAAGATTTCGCCCTGGCCGAGCTGCTTTTCAAAGCCATAGGCGGAAGCCTGCAGGGTGAGTTCCACCGCTTCGCGGATCGTCATAAAGAACCGCGTCATATTCGCATCGGTCACGGTCAGCGGGCCGCCCCGGGCCAGTTGGCGCTTGAAGAGCGGGATCAGCGAACCGCTGGAACCCAGCACGTTGCCGAAGCGGACCGTCATGAAGCGCGGGCCGAGACCCGTTTCGATGCCGTTCAGGTCGAGCGCCTGGCAGTAGAGCTCGGCAAGACGCTTCGTCGCGCCCATGACGCTCGTCGAATTGACGACCTTGTCGGTCGACACCTGGACCATAGCGAGCGTGCCGTATTTCTTGGCGGCGTTGGCGACATTCATGGTGCCTACGACATTGGTGAGCACGCCCTCGCAAGGATTCATCTGCACCATGGGCACGTGTTTCAGAGCCGCGGCATGAAAGACGAGTTCAGGCCGGTGCCGCTCGAATATCTCCTCGACCCGCTGGCTGCGGCGGACGCTGCAAAGATAGCTCCACCGCGGGACTTGGGGGAAGCTTTCCGTGAGCGTCATATCGATTGCGTAGAGATTGTATTCCGTGTTGTCGATCAAGACGATCTCCGCCGGATCGCAGGCGGCGACCTGAGTCGTCAACTCGCTGCCGATCGAGCCGCCGGCCCCGGTGATGAGTACCCGGCGCCCGCGAACGAGGCGACCGATCGCCTCCCGATCGAGCGCAGCCTGCGGCCGCTCCAGGAGGTCGGTCAGTTCGATCGAGCGCAGCTCGTAGGGGTTGTCGCCCTTGGCCCGCTTCAGCTCCGTCATCTGCGACAGGCGCGAAACGGCAATGCCCAGCCTTTCGGCGGATCTCAGCAGGCCGTCGGAAGCCTCCTCTCCAAAGGCCGCTGGGGCCTCGGTAAAGACGATATGACGCGGTTGCTTTCCCTGTTGCTGCAACTCCGCAACCACCCCTTCGAAATCCTGGATACGGCCTGCGATCGGCACGCCGCGCAGGCTCATGCCGATCTGATCCTCGCTTCTGTCGAGGCATGCGACGGGCTTATAGGTCGCGTTGGGATCGCGTGCGAGAGCGCGAAGATAAAGGTCGGCGGCATCGCTCGCGCCGATAAGCAGCAGCGGAATTCGGTTGTCGTCCTGCGCGTCCTTGCTGCGCCCGGACTTGAAAACGGGCCGCCTCAGCGCGAGTTCCTCGGCGCGGAAGCTCAGCCTTGCTGCTGCCAGGAAGGCGATGAGCAGGAGAGACTGCATCGGAACGACGGTGCGCGGGATGTCGGTGAGCCTGGTGGAGAAAAACAGCAGCGTGACGAGCAGCAGGGAGGTCAGCAACACCGCCCGCAAAATGATGAAGAGGTCGGAAATGGAGCCATATTTCCAGTTACGGCTGTAAAGGCCCGAGAGGGGGAAAACGAGTGCGCATATAGCGAGGTATTGCACACCGGACCAGAACAGCACCGAGGCGGTCTCCGGTCGTGCGGAAAGCTCTCCGACGCCGTAGCGCAGCAATAATGCCATCGCGAGCGCGACGCCGACCGATGCCAGGTCGGTGAGATAGAGGGCAGGATATTTTTGAACGCTGCGGACCGCTCCCCTTACCCGCCTGAAGCCGATATCGAGGGCGGCTCCGCAGATCGCCCAGAACATTCTGGCCGGTGCTCTGCTGCCCTCTCTTCCCAAAATAGTCGGTAACGTCAGGAAATGATTACGAACTGCCTTCGCGGCGGCGTGTATACGCTGCATGACGGCCCCTTCCAATACTTATAAGCCCTACAGCTCCGCCGAACGACGAACGCACGACCCCCAAAGCTCTTATGGTGGTTAAGAACAGTGCGTCTGTTGTGTGTCTGTTCGACCTGCTCGAAAGGCTAGATAAAATGAATTCAACAAAAATAGGCGTTCGCGATCATTTCAACCGCAACGCAAAATTCCTAGGCATATTCGAATACCGTAATAAAAAAGCACGTCTTTAATGGGTTGTAAACAGTTTTTCAGTATTGGCCCAATTATAGTTTTCTACTGTTCTTATGTATTTTGCCCAGAAGCCTGGACCGGGTCCGACCCGCCGAGCTTGCCGTGAACCGGAGGCCGCGTGTCCGAGGTCCATTCCCATGCGTGCGCCTCGATGCATTCCCCGTCACCGCAACGCACGATGAACCCGCGCTCCGTATACGCCTGAATCTGCCCGGTCAGGCCGATATATTGCCTGGAGTTCTCGACCGGGGTTGCCGCATCGATGCGAATTTTCTGGCCTTTGTAGAATGTAAAGGCGCCCGGATAGGGATCTCCGACCGCGCGGATCAGCCGCAAGATGGATGCGGCCGGGTCTTGCCAATCGATCCGGCCGTCCTCCGCGGTGCGCTTCGCGCAATAGCTTGCCTCCGCTTCGTTCTGCCCGATCCGGGCCGCGTTTCCCGATTCGACCTGTGCCGCCGCCTCGACGACCATCTCAGCCAGGTTTTCGGTGTGCCTTGTATAAAGACTGCGCGCTGTTTCGTCCGGGGCGACGGGAAATTGCCGCTGTAACAGGATCGGTCCCGAGTCGATGCCGTCGTCCAGCCAGAAAAGGGTCGAGCCCGTTCGTTCCTCACCCCGCAGGATGGTCCAGGGGATGACGCCGCGGCCCCGCAGACGCGGCAAGGCTGCGGGGTGAAAACCGACGGTGCCCGCGCGCGCCACATCCCTGAACGGGCGCCGGCAGACCTGCGACCAGCCGATAACGAGCGAGAGATCCGGGGCGGCCGCTGCAACGGCCTCCAGCGTCGCCTGGGAATTTATGTCTGTCGTATAATGGATCGCGCTTCCGGCCGCCCGCCCGATCTCGCCGAGGTCCGCAAAATCGGAATGGCGCCCCGCCGCTTCGGGCGGCAGCGTTATTACGAGCACCGGAGTGCGCTTTGCGCTTATCAGCGCTTCCAAAGCAATCTTGGAGCTCTCGACGGCGCCGACGAATACGATACGCATGGTCACACCATAAATTGAATAGGAAATCACTGACTGAGGTCGAGGGGGACTTCAAAGAAATTCAAGATCAATATCGCCCCATCGAACACAATTGCTGCGGGGAAGTCCAGAGCCGTTCCGGGAAAAATACTTTCGTCGTGAAGCCTGCATTCGCAACAGCTTGGGGGGTCGGTGTCGGCGAGGAGGCGTTCGATGCCGGCTGCCTGCAGCCCCTCGAAGGCAGTGTTCTCGCCCGAGGTGCTTGCAGAAATCGCAAGGAACTGTATCGGCCCCACCTTCGGTAGCTACCGCTTTGCAGGCAAGCATCGGGCTTTGCCTCTCGATGCGCGACGCAAGTCAAATCGGCCGGATTTTGCTGAGTTGCTCCGCTCTCGTTACATGGGGCGGAGCGTCACCTTGTCCCGCAGCAGCGGCGGCCTGGAAACTGCGATGTCTTGCGACATTCGCGTCGCATCGGAAAGCGCACAGTTTCCCGCGCCTGAGATCAAGCTCGGCTGGATAGGGGGCGGCGGCATGGCGGCACATCTGCGCATTCGATGGGCGCTTCGAATGCTGCTCTCATGGCTCTGACGGGGGATCTCGTCAGCGCAAAAAAGGGTCTCGCATGGGGGCTGGTGAGTAAAGTGGTCCCGCAAGGGGAACTGATGGCGCGCGCACGTGCCATCGCAGCGGTCATTGTATCGCGGGCACCCATAGCTGCGGGGTCGGCCAAAGCGAATCTGAAGGCCGCGGTCTCGATGCCACTCGAAAAGGCGATTGAATACGAACGGCAACTGCAGACGATCTGTTTCGCGACGGAATACGCGGCGGACGGGCGTGCCGCATTCAAAGAAAAGCGCAGCCCGGTTTTCCGGCGCAGATAAGCGACCCGGCGGCACGGACCGTCATTACCGAGATCGGAAACATGCGTTGCATAGAATGCTCCGGCTTCTGCGGCCTGAATGGCGGCCGAATAAATCGGCACCACCAGCTGACGTTGCAAATTGCTGCGCCTCGGAAATTATGATACGTCTTGGCTGAGCGGATAACGCCGCCAGTCATTAGATAAGTTTTGAATATTAAAAACGCATAAGAAGACGCCACGTCGTGGCAAATTTTTTAAGAGGGCGACACCCGCCCTGCGACGGAACGGTATTTCAAGTTCCGAGAAAAATATTCGCTTTTGGTTGAATGGATACGGATTGTCACGCCATGACCGTAAGTGCCAAAGAATTTTATTCATTGAGTTCCAACACGTTCGATCTGGTCTCGGAGTCAGCTTTTTTCGCCCGGTTGAAGATGCGTAATGGCACCTTCAAACTGACTCAGCCGTCCCGATTTCGGGAGCTGGAGGTCGCGTTCCGTCCGTTCATCGCCGAGCGCGCTACTTTCCTCCACGACATCCTGGATGTGGGTGTCTCCACCGGACTGACGACGGTGGAACTGTCAAAATTTCTCGAAAGTTGCGGCGCCGCGGTCCACATTACAGCGACCGATCTATTCGTAGAGGCCCACATCGTCGAATTTTCTCCCGGAATCACGGTCTTTTGCGACCCGGAAGGCTGGCCGCTACAATATGATCTGCGCGGCGTCGCTGTTCGGCCCTGGATCAGAAGACTTGACTACGTGACGCTGGCATTTGCCCCGCTCCTGTTGGCGCGCGTCCTCTTGCAACCGCGCCTTCGCGACCGCGTACGGGAAGGCAAGAGCAGGCAGGTGCAGATGATCACGCGATCATTGCCCGAGAACGGCAAAATAAATTTCGTCGAAGACGATATTATGAGCCGGTCGCAGCACCTTGCCGGTCGGTTCGATCTCGTGAGAGCCGCAAACATTTTGAATACGAACTACTTTTCGCTGGATCAGATCCGGACAGCAATCGAGAACATCCACTCCTATCTCCGCGGTCCGGGCGCCCTGGTCGTGGTGACCCGAACGAACCGCGCGCAGGAAAACGCCGGAACCTTGTTCGAGCTCAAGGAGGATGGTTCTTTCGCCGCGCTGGAACGCGTCGGGGGCGGATCGGAGATCGAAAAGCTTCTGCTGGATTTCCGGGCATCGTGAGGCGGAGCCATACATGGCCGGAATGGAACGTCGCGGTCTCCCGAAGCGGAGATCAAACTTCTAGAGAATGGAAGGCTTCATGATGCCCTCGCAACAAGTTCGCATCGCTTATATCGCAGGTTACGGACGCAGCGGGTCGACCATACTCGACATTGCGCTGGGACAGCATGCTGCTGTGGTGGGAGCCGGAGAGATAACGTCGCTCACACGTCACGTCTGGCGTCACAACGAATATTGTGCGTGCGGCAATGCAATTCGCGACTGCTCCTTCTGGAGTTCGGTCCGCCGGGAGTGGTCCGCCGGCCAGGATCCCGGGCTAATGGAGGAGTATTGCGCCCTTCAGCAGAAGTTCGAAGGGCTTTCGATGATGACGAGATTGCTCGGCGGCATGGGTCTCGGAAAACAATTTTCTTTGTATATGCTTCATACGAAGCGCCTGTTCAGCGCAATGCAGTCGTGCTCGGGCCGGCAGGTGATCGTCGATTCCTCGAAGCTGCCGGGGAGGGCGATGGCCGTTGCACAGATACCCGGGATCGACATGCGGGTCATTCATCTGGTGCGTGACGGGCGCGGTGTAGCCTGGTCGTTGCTGAAGGGTTACGAGCGCGATGCCAAATCGGGCTTGCAGAAGGAAATCAAACCGAAATCGGTATTCAGGACAGCCTTGCGCTGGAGCATGGTCAATCTTGCGGTCGAATATCTCTCGCGAAAATTGGGCTCTGAAAAGGTCATGCGTGTCAGATACGAGGATTTCGCGTCTGACCCTGTTGCTGTTATGCAGCAAATCGGGACGTTCCTCGAGCTTGACCTCAATCAGGTGGGTACATCGCTGCAGAACGGCGAGGCTATGGGGCCGGGACATCAGGTGGCAGGCAATCGGCTGCGCATGAACGCGTCGATCGCGCTCAACAAGGATGAAACGTGGCGAACACGGATGCCGACCCGTCAGCAGGTTTCCTTCGAACGGCTGGGCGGTTGGATGCTTCGACGCTACGGCTATCTTTGAAGGTCGGTGTCATACTTCTGCAGGATGGCGGCGCAATAGCATGACGGTAATCTACCAGGCGCATGACGTAAGGGCATTTGGTTTCACCATAGCGCGTTGCCTGATTTTGGCGGGGTTGGTCTGCGGATCATGGGTCGGCTTCTCGCGGGAAGCTCTAGCACAGGCGGCACTGGCCCAGCCCCTTTCACCCAAGCTTCCAGACGGGAGACAACGTGCCTTTCCCACGGCCGAAGGCTTCGGCGCCGGCTCTCTTGGAGGGCGGGGGGGCAAGGTGATCTATGTCGTCAATACGAACGAGTCGGGGCAGGGCTCCTTGCGTGCGTGCATCGAGGCATCCGGCCCGCGCATTTGTATTTTCCGCACGGGCGGCACCATTGTTCTTCGTGAAAGATCGTTGGTCGTTCGACATCCATTCCTGACGATTGCCGGAGAGACGGCACCGGGCGGGGGGATCGCCATCCGGAACGGCGAGACGCAAATTCGCCCTTCAATCGAAATCGTGACCAATGACGTGATCATCAGGCACATTCGTCTTCGCCCCGGTCCGCATGCCGTGAAGGCTTGCTGTTCCGGAGGCCTCGGAATGTATTCCAACTCAGCGAAGGATATCATGCTTGATCATATCTCCGCCAGTTGGGGATCAGACGAGACGATCGATTCGGAAGAAGCGAGCAACTTCACCTGGCAGTGGGGTATTGCGAGCGAACCGCTGCTGCGGGGCGGCCCCGGGAAGGACAAGCGGGCGCGCAACATGTTGTTCACGAAGGGCGGCAACGTCTCCGTGCATCACTCTCTCTTCGCTTTCGGCCAGTTCAGAAATCCGCTGATAAAGATGAAAATTCCAGGCGCCGTCGCGGATGTCGTGAACAACGTGTTTTTCTCGCCGAAATGGCAATATGTCTTGAGCTTCGGCGATGAATGGGCGCGGATCCAGGCCAATGTGGTCGGCAACTACAAGATCGCTGGGGAAAAGCTGCGAAACGACCATATGGTTCATCTCTTCGAAGAAAGCGGACGCGGGCACGCGATTTATCTGAAGGACAATTACGACGAACCCTATCGCACCGGCGCCAGCCAAGATGACAGCCTCGTTTTAGCCGAGAAACAAAGAAGATTCGTTTCAGCCTCGGCTTTTGATGCACCCGCGGTCCGCGCCTCTGCACCCGAAATTGCTTACGAGGACGTCCTGGCGGGTGCCGGTGCGACGAAGCCCCGCCGCGACGCCGTCGATCGCCGCATCACCGAGGCGGTCAGGAACCGCAGCGGGCGATTGCTCGTGAACGATCCGCAGGACGTCGGCGGTTGGCCGGACCTCGATGCCGGGGTGCCGTATCCGGACAGCGACATGGACGGTATCTCGGATGACTGGGAGGTCGAAAACGGTACCAACCCGGCAGATGCCAGCGATGGTCGACAAGACTTGGATGGCGACGGATGGACGAATCTCGAAGCATTTCTCCATTTCATAGCGGGCGATACCGCGGACTAAGGACTCCTCATCCTGTGCTTGTCACAGGAACCAAAGACCCAGCAGCGCCGCGTTTGCGGCGCTGGAAGAGTTCTTTCACCCCATGGTGAGCTAAGCGACATTCGACGGGCGCGTGATCGAAGGTCTCGCCGCGGGAGCATGAAGCGTGTTGACGTCCGTGTCCGCCCATTCGGGAAATGCGCCATTGCCTCGGACGCGATGCCAGCGGCCGGCCGGAATGCGCTTGGACGTGATGACGAAACCGCCATAGTGGTGGCGCCTGTGGGTTTCCGGATTGACCTGATTGATCACAGTGCCGATCAGATGCGCATGGTTCATCCGGAGCTGCGTAGCAGCTTCCAGCAGTTGCTCTTCAGTCGTTTTGCCCCAATTGGCTATGAGGATCACGCCATCGACAAAGGGCGCCAGCCAACTTGCATCGCCGGAGGCGAGCGCCGGCGGAGCATTCAGCACGATGAAGTCGTATCCGCTTTGCTTAATATCCATGATGAGCTCGCAGAGCTTGTCGGAGTCCAGCGATCTGAATGGCTCCGTCATCACGTGCGTCGCGTCGATGAACCCGAAACCGGGCAAAGTCGGGATGGACTGGACGATCTCGCCTATCACCGCTTGATTTCGGAGATAGCGTTCGATCGGTTCCGGTGAACGTTCCATGCTTTTCAGATAGGGAACGTTGTGGCGATTGAAGTCGAGATTCACGAAGGCGGTAGGGCGGCCGTCCGCTGCTGCGGCTGTTGCGATTCCCCAAGCTGTCGACGCGTTTGCGACGTCGTGAACGCAGGAGGTGACCATCACGATGCGCCGCAGTTGCTTCGCGTCGGAATAGCGACCGGCCATATAAACCGCCCGCTCCGCTTCAGCGGACGTGAAATTGCTCCAGTCCGGAATGCACGAGGACCGCTTGGCGCGCGGAGAGGTGAGATGCTTCGGCACCTTCGGAACATAGCCGAGATTCGGGATTCGCAGCAGTTGCGCCGTGCGCTGTCCGCTACGGACACGGGTGTCGGTCGTTTCCAGCAGCAGCGCGAGCACACAGGCAAGCAGCGTAGAACCGGCGAATGCGGCCGGAATAATAAGGCCGGGCTTGGGGAACGACGGTGAATTGGGGAGTTCCGCTGTCGATACGATTCGTGCGCTGGGTTTCAGGGATTCGGCTTCGAGGTCGGACAGGATACGCTGAACTTCATCCTCGATCATGCTGCGAATGCCTGCTATCTGCGAATCCGCATCGATCATCTGAGGATGATTCTTGCCGTATTTGGCAGCGAGTTCGGCTTTGCTCTGCAGCAACCGAGCCTCTTCGTTCCGCAACGTGATCAGAAGCGGCTGCGTCATGCTCTGACGAAGAAAAGCCACTGCACCGCCGGTGTTGAGCGCGCGTTGCTTGTCCGCGACCCGCTCGTCCTGCTTGAATTCGAGAGAGGCTTCGACATAGAGGGTGGCGATCGTATTTGCGATTTGCTGAGCGAGTTTCGGATTCTGGTTGGTTACGACAAGCCGCACGGCGAGGCTTTCGCCGGTCCGGCTCACCTCGAACTGGGACAGCAGAGCGGAGATCGCGTGATCCCTTTGTGTCCTCACATCCGGTACGACCCGAACGGTTGTCGACGAACTGCCGATACCGATGAATTCCTTGATGTCGTCAACAAGGCCCCGGTCGCCCGACTTATCCCCGCCCGGCGCATAAGGATTGAAACTGGGATCACCGATGAGATTCAACCGATCCACGATGCGGCCGGCGAACTTGCGCGACTGCAACACGTCCATCTCGGTTTCCGCCGCTGAGCGGTCGCGGTCGATGGATGTCAAAGCTGCATCGGTGGCAAATGGCCGGACATCTTTGCGCTCCAGGACCACTTCCGAGCTGGCGGTATAGGTTTTAGGGAGCGAGAAAGAAGCAATTGCAGACAGCAAGGTACAGCCGACGATGATTGACGCAAGAAGCCAGAATCGCCTCTTTACCACGGCCCAGAGATCGAAGAGGCCGACTGTAGTCCCACTCTGCTGAGCGGCAAAATCGACGGTTTCTCGGTGATGAGCGCGGGCAGATAGGCTGCCATCGGGAACGAATGTCGTCATGGAAACCTGCTAATATCAAAAAATTTTCTATATTCAGTTACTTTAGTAAAATATTGAATAAGGCGCAATGAATTAGTTCGATGCGGCAAAAATTTACTTCGGCTGCACAAGCACGTTCTCTTTGACTCGCGGCCTCGTCCATGCCGCGGCGCAGATGAAGTCGCAGATACTATATCGATACGCCACGATCAAAAACGAAGGGCGTTACAAACTTGAGGATACCCCGGATTTCGCGGCACGGCCAGTAAAAATCGTAACCTGAATGTCCTCGGTTGCTGACGGTGCCTTTTGATTGGGACGTCGCTTGCATGGTTCACGGGCTTTGAGCCTTGGTTGGTCCGACACCTCTCAGCTGCGTAAGGCCCAGTCCGAAACACAGAAGAATCGGCATGGTCCAATATCGCGCATACATATGCGGATTGAAGAGAGCAATTACCAGGAAGACCAGGATTGTCGTCACCACCGCCGCGAGCGCGCGTTTGTCTCCGCCAACCTTCAAAATCGCGAGCGCCAGCAGCATGCCGACGCCCGAAAACATCAACCAGCCGACAAGCGCGAGCAGTCCGCCCTCGACCCAGAGGAGAAGATAGATATTATGAACCGGGGCGCTTTGAACGCTTCTCTCACGGAATTGATCCGCACCGAGCCCCACGAGCCGGATCTGATCCTCCGAGATTATATGCATCGCCTCCTCCATCAGCGCGGCTCTGGAGAGGAACGTCCCCGCTTCGGATATGTCTCCGGAGGACAACGCGCCCAAAACGCGTGTCTGGAATGTCTTAGGCAGCATCTCCTTACTGCCGAATAGTGCCGCGCCGCCAACGACGATGGCCAATCCAAGTGCCAGTCGCAAGAGCAGCCGCGGCGTCGAAATCATCGCGATGAAGACGGCAAGACAAAGCGCTGTTGAAAACAGCCCGCTGTTCGAACTCGTCAGGACGACCGTGACGATGACGATCGCGAGAGCAGGCAAAGCGAGGTACGATTTCAGGCGGCCCGAAGACCAGAAAAACAGCAGAATCGGCAGCGTCAGGGCGTTTATCGCCGCGGCAAGGTTTGGGTTGCGCAAGACGGTAGCGAGGCGCTTCCCGCCGGTCACGACGCCCTTACCTTCTCCAGGCACATACCCGACCGTGTAGAACGTGATAATTCCGTGAATATCGATGAGGATGACGCTGGCCAGGAAGATGGCGGCCAGCCGATAGGCTTCCCTTGGGTCCTCACGAATGAGGATGACCATCAAGATCAGGTAGGCGAAGAGATATTGCCCCATCACGATCAGCCCGCGCTGCGGACTGCCGTGAAACAGGCTGCCAAGCATGATCCCGATGAACAACAGAGTGAAAGCGCAAAGCCATATCGACGTCGTTTGTTCGAGCGGTCTGCTCCTGATACGCCCGGTGATCAGAAGAAGGAACAGGCTCAAGCAAAAGAAGAAATCGCTGAACGTGAAGAAAAGTTCGGAAAACCGGAATGTCGCGTACGGCGCCAGGAAAACGGCCAAATAGACGACGGCACGTTCGATCGCCGCAAGGCGAAGGTTCGTTCTGCTGGGCTGGCTCGCAAAACGAAATTGATGTGCCGTTGTCAAACCGGATTCTGACACGATCGCCTCACAACTAATGAGGGCGGGATATGTCCCGTCCGCACTCTTCCTCATCCCGCTCTGGCGGAGCGCTGCATGGCGGTGATGCCTGTCAGCTCTTCGTAGACCGAAGTAATCGCATGTACGTGGCGCTCGAAGCTGAAACGGGATCGTACTTCGCCGCGCGCCGTTTCCACGATCCGATCGCGAAGCGCCGCATCGCTGAACAGTTTCCGGCACGCCCTGGCGAATTCATCCGGATCGTCGGCGCGCACGAGCATGCCGGTCCGGCCATCTTCGACCACTTCCGGATTTCCGCCCGAGTCGGCCGCGACGACCGGCGTGCCGAGAAGCATCGCCTCGACGAGGGTTCTTCCGAGCGGTTCGTTGACGGCCGTCACCAGCAAAGCGTCCAATCCGGCGATCCAGGGCTCGCCCGGATAACGGAAACCCATGAAGTGTATGCAATCGGCAATTCCAAGCGCCTCGGCACGCGCTTTCGCGGCCTCGTCCAGACCGTTGAGCGCATTGCCGAAAAACAGACCCGCAACCTTGGTCTCAGGCGAAAGCCGCTTCAGGGCGGCAACCGCTTCGACAAACAGGATTGGTCGCTTACGGTCAACCAGGGTCCCGACATAGCCGAGAAGCTTCGTCTCGGGCGTACACCCGATCGCGCCCAGCACATTGTCGCGGGCTTGCTTGCGCTCGAATCCGGCCATCTTCGTGACGTCGAAGGGGCTGTGCACGACACTGCATTTGCCCGCAGCCGAGAAAAGCCCGGGGCGGGGCGATGCGAATTTCGATACGGCCACAAGGCGATTGGGAAGCCATGGCGCGACACGGCGCAGACCGAACGAAGTCGCGTCGCCGCGATGATGCCAGAGATGCTTCGACCCTGCGACGCGCGCAGCGAGACCCCAGATGAGGTGTGTGCGGCCATCGTTCGTGTGTACGATCGAGGCATTGTTCGCTCGCAAGAATCGGACGAGCGCGGGCAGTGTGCGCATAACATTGACGATTGCAGCGCTGTTGCGCGGAGCCGCCCGCTTCAGGCGGTTCAGAACAGGAGCGGCGACAAAGTCGATGCCCTCACGGCGAAACAAATCTGCGACCGGTCCATCGGTGTCGTGCAGCACGACGAGTGGCATGAAACGCGATCTTGGGAGATTTCGTATCAGGCCCAGCGAGGACATGTGACTCCCGCCGACAAGATCTCCAATGAAGGGAAGGCACACGACCACCTGATCGCCGCTGCCTATGCTGGGCGTTTCCGCTTGGCTCAGATCAACTGCTGCAGAAGACGTCATTGCCTTAGACCCCAAGGAACTGTTGAAGGGCTTGATCACCCGGTACGCCGGGCCGGATGTCATTTCTCGGGGCCTCTGTTTCTCAGCCAGCCCGTCAGATCCCTTCCGACGAGGGCGCCGAGTTTTTCCGTTTCAGGCGCGAAGTAATCGGTCATCCGCGCGCGCAGATCATGGCTGAGCGGTGCGTATTGAAGCTCGCCGGCAATCAGCGAGCGCAGTTTCTTGAAACCGGTATTCTGCCGGAATGGAGCAGCAACCGGCTTTAAGGGACGCAGGAGACGGCGCAGGGTCGGATTGACGACCGGTTCCGATTTGTCCTTCACCTTTTTTGCAAGCGGCTTCAGCGGAACATCGGCTTCGAGCCCGAGGAAGCCGCGGACGCGGGCGAGTTGGACGCGGGCGTCGAGCTTCAGGTCCTCGTAGAGGAGCACCAGAAGCTGCTCCATGGGGAACCGATCGAGATAGCCTTGCAACTGCTGAAAATAAAGACCGCCGTTCAGGAAGCGCCCGCCCGCTCCTTGTCGCGGATCGAGGTACTGGGCGATGTCGCGCCCGACCTCGGCGCGGCGATAAAGCATGCAATAATCGGAATAGGCTCGGTCCACCGGATTGCGAAGCTGCGCTATCAGGCGGGCCTGGGGCAGTTTTTCCCTTATTCTCTCCGCCGCTTCCGGCACATCCATGTAGGAGTTGGATTTTTCACCGTGCAGCCGCCGGTGCTCCTGGCCTGCGAAATGTTCCAGATACCATTCGTCGCCGCGCTCGTAATAGCGGCTGAAATAGTGCAGTTCGGGATCGGGCATGAATATGCCCGGGTCCTGCTGCAACGATTGCTGAAGCCACGTCGTCGCGCTCTTCGTCGCTCCGATGATCAGGAAGTCGATATCCCGCATTTCCATCTTTGGCCCTTTCATCGATCGCCTCCAGGGCGATTGCACCGAAACGAACGGTTCGCCGCCCCCCAACAGGGGCTTTGGTCCTGGGTCAAACAGTGCTTCCGAAATTCGCTAGCGTGAATGGGGTGCAGCTACGGTCGGCCGTCGGTATTGAAGGTATAGGTTGAGGTTCCGTGGCGAAGCAGCAGAATTTGCGCGAAAGATCCGGAAAAGCGACCTCAGTTTTAAGTGTTAATCCCAGCAATATTTGAAATAAATAAAATCTGACGCCGAATTTCACAGAAAAACAGGCTGGAGGCAAGATGCTTCTTTAACTTTGCGTTTCAACCCTCACGGCGCAGGGGTTCGGCGGTAGCTCAGCATCATGGTGGACAGCCAGATCGAGGCCATGACGATGTGAGCAACGTTCGCTCCCATCGCGCCTATGACCGGAATAAGGGCGAAGGCGGTGGCATGAAAGCCGATCGCTGCGATCGTTACGCTGCGCAGTATTTCGTTTTCGCGTCCCATTGCGAGAAGTGCCGAGCGGACGACCGCACCGCACAGCGTCATGGTCACTGCGACCGACTGCACCACGACGAGGGGGCCCGCAGCTGCGAAATCAGGCCCGGCGGCCCAGGTGAGCAGCGGGTCGATCACGAGGTAAAGACTGCCGATCAGCAGCAGGCCGCAACCGAGAAGCAGTCCCTGCATCTGCGCGACCGCGCGATGGAAGGCGCCGAGGGCTTTGGTTGCCCATGCCCGGGCGAGTTCCGGATAGAGGACTGCCTGAACTTGCACGCCGGCCTGCTGTGCGATGCGGCCGATGCGTTTTGCAATGTGATACAGGCCGGCGGAGGTCGGATCGGCAAGATAGCCGACGAGCAGCGTATCGAGCTCATTTGCGCTTGAACGAATGGTGAGCGAGAGGTTCGCCGAGATCGCGAACTTCCACAGACCCGGAAACCGCTTGGTAATGCCGCGAAGCGGAGCGCTCATCAGGCCCGAAAGGACGCCCTGCCGTCGCAGTTCGGCCAGCGAGAAAATCACCAGGACGACGGTGCCGAGAATCTGAGCCGCCATCCAGATCAGCGCGAATTCGAATAGGCCTGCGCCGGTGGCGACGCCGATGGCGCAAAGAACGACCCTCAGAACGCTCGTGACGACCTGGCCATAGGCGATCGCCATGAAGCGCCCGTAGAGGCGCAGCACGGCGGTCGGCATGCCGGAGACCTGGAACGGCAGGACCGTGCAGTAGAGAATGGCAAGGTTCGCCCCGTCCCCCGATATGCCGAACCAGGGCGCGGCTACCAGGATTAGCAGGACGGCAACCAGCCATCCCGCCAGTGCCGCGGAGATGTCGAGCAGCAGGCCGAATTTGAGTAAGGCCGGAAGTTCGGTCGCATCGTCGGCGTTCTCCGCGAGCGAATGCGCGCCATACTTGATCAGTGGCTGCCACGACTGGAAGCTGACGATCCGTTCGACCGCGCGCGTGTAGGAGAAGCATAGCGCGAGGACACCGTAGCCTGCCGGACCGAGTGCCCTGGCCGTGAGCGCAAAGCCGATAAGGCCGATGACCGAGCTCAGAATGTTTCCCGTGAGCAGGTGCGCAATGCTTTGCAGGCGCTCCAGCATCGTTTTCTCTCGACTGAGAATTTGCCGCAAGCTGCCGATTTTCTTGAGAAGCTTCTTTCGGAACGCCACTGGAACCGCCTATGATTTAAGAGATAAGATAATAGGTATATGCAAATGCTTTGTGCGGAGCCGGTAGTCGTACGCCGCTCAGGAACGGACCATCCGCCATGATTTCTTGTGTAGCCTTAAGTGAATCTCGTCAGGGGAAGAGCCGGCGAAAACCGTGCCGACAAGCTCGCAAGCCGTCCGCATTTGTTGCAAGGTGAACCGCCCTTTCCCCCGCCGACGCTCCTCTAAAGACGCAATAAGTTTCTGCAACGGTTTGAAATATTATAAAATTTTCATCCATGAGAGGGATGGCTCAAGGATCAAATCCAACAATGAGGCTGCGAATAGTTAAAAACCTTTGACGTGATAGCGCATCGAAGAATATAGTCGCCCAATATTTTTTGGTAGAGTTTTCTTTATTCCTTTTTTGGAGGCTGTGAGATGGGGATTTCACCGGCCGTTTGTGGGACGATTTTGCCCCGTTGGAAGCTTGGGGCGTTCCTGCTGCTGATGGTTCTTTGGGCGCTCGCGTTCCCGATATTTGCGTCTATGCCCGCTCAGGCCGGTGATTACCGGCTCAACTCGGGAGATGTTCTGACCTTCGACTTCCTTGACGATGCCGACTTGCCGGTTACTGCGACCGTCTCGGGCGCCGGCGTAGCGCAGTTTCCGCTCATCGGCGGGGTCGAGGTCGTCGGCCTCACGGTGCCGGAAGCGCTGGCGAAGCTCCGCGGCGAGTACCGCAGGCGCGACGTTCTCGTCGATCCGAAAATCTCTCTCGATATTTCGACTTTTCGGCCGATCTTCGTGCTCGGAGAGGTCAAGACCCCGGGCTCGTTTCCTTTCTACAGCGGGCTGACCGTCGAGCAGGCAATTGGTCTTGCCGGAGGCATGCAGGTCGCTGCGGCGAGCGCATCCGACCGGATCGTCGCACGCGCCCGTCTGCGTGCGGAGGCGGAGGCCGCCAACGCCGAGATCATCCACGAGGCCATCTATGCGGCGCGGCTTGTGGCTCAGTTGAAATCCAGCGACAAGATTGACCTTGCCGATGTGCCTCAGGTGGCTCGCGACTATGTAAACGGCGTGCCCCTCGATGGCGTAATCGAGCTCGAAGAAAAGATTCTGAGGGCAGACCTCGCCGCAAACAAGTCGCAAGCGCAGATCCTGGCTGAGGGCATAACCCAGTCAGAGGGCGGCATCGAGATACTGAACCAACTCATCCTGCAGCAAAAGGACGTGGTCCAGAACAGCAAGGAAGATGTGGAGCGTATCGCTACCTTGCGCAAACGCGGGCTGAACACCGAAAGCGATCTTTCCCGCGCGGAAAACAATGCTTCGGCCGAACAGGCGCAGCTTCTGGAGACCTTTGCCACACTTGCGCGATCGCGCCAGGAGTTGAGCGGGTTGAAGCTGCAGTTGGCAAAGCTTGCAGCCGATCGTGAGAAAGACATACTGACGCAGCTTCAGGCGCGTGAGATCGCTATCAAAAAGCTGATTTCCGGAAAGCACTCCGCCGAAGAGCAAATACTCCTCATGGCCGCGGTGGCCGAAGACGAGTCCAAGAAAAATCAGATTTCATATACCTATGAGATTCGCCGGAACCCGGTCGGCGGCACCCCGACGAGCATAAAGGCATCGACCCTGACTGAACTCGTGCCGGGCGACGTACTCATGGTGTCAATTGCCGGAATGTAAGACTTAATTTCAGATATTTTTAAAACAGGCTTTAAGCGCCCTGCGCCAAGGGAATATTGAGTTGAAAACCTACAGAGAACCTGCGGCCGTCAGCTTTGGCTTGCCTGCCACCTTGGGATTTTACCGTCTCAAGCGTTTCCTCGATTGCCTGTTTGCCGGAACCGTTTTCGTCCTGTGCCTGCCGCTGATGGCGGTCACGGCAGCGGTCGTTTGGGCTAGCCTCGGCCTGCCACTGTTCTTCACTCAGGCGCGTGCCGGTGCGGGGATGCGCGTCTTTACCGTTGCCAAATTCCGCACGATGACGGATGCGCGGGCGCCTGACGGCACGCTTTTGCCGGATGCGATGCGGCAGACCGCCGCAACCGCTCTGTTGCGGCGGCTGCGTTTCGATGAGCTGCCGCAACTCATTGCCGTGCTTTCCGGCGACATGTCGATGGTAGGCCCGCGCCCGCTTCCCCTGGCGACCGTCGCCGCCTTCGGCGAACTCGGCCGCATGCGCTGCCGCGTCGCCCCGGGCATGACCGGCTGGGCACAGGTGAACGGCAATACGCGGCTTTCGGACGAAGAGAAGATCGCTCTCGACCTCTGGTATGTCGCACACGCCGGTCTCTGGCTGGATGCGCGGATCCTCCTGTTGACCGTGAAGACGCTGGTCACCGGCGAGCGGGTTCATGAACGGCATCTGCAAGAGGCCAGGGAGTTTGTTTCGCGTCGTCTCGGCGCGGAGACGCCGAAGGCGTGATGCGGCGGATGAGCACGCGCCAAGGCGACAATATTTTTGATCAGGAGGTTTTATGGGTGGCGGGCAGATATCTTTCGGGCGCACTCTGGTCGTGGCGCCGCATCCCGATGACGAGGTGCTCGGCGCAGGCGGGACGATCGCAAGGCTTGCGGCCGAAGGCGAAGAGGTGTTCGTCGCGGTCGTGACGGAGGGAAAGCCTCCCGCCTTTGATCCGGAGGGAACTGCGCGGATACAGGCGGAAGCGAGGCAAGCGCACCGCGCCTTGGGCGTGACGGAAACCATATGGCTCCGGCTGCCGGCGGCACAGCTTGCGGAAACGGCGCATGCGACCGTCAATGCCGCCTTGCTCGAGCTCGTTCGCCGGCTGTCGCCGCAAACCGTCTTATTGCCCTTCGTGGGCGACATGCACATGGACCATCAGTTGACCTTCACGTCGGCGCTGGTCGCCTGCCGCCCGCATCAGGCGGAATTCCCGAAGCTCGTTCTCGCCTACGAGACCCTGTCCGAGACCAATTGGAACGCGCCCTATCTGTCTCCGGCATTCGTGCCGAACGTCTTCGTCGATATCAGCGAACATCTCGAGGCAAAGCTCAAGGCGATGGAGATGTTTGCTTCGCAGGTACGCCAGCCGCCGCATGAGCGCTCGATTGCGACCCTCAGGGCGCTGGCGACCTTGCGCGGCGCGACCGTGATGCGGCAAGCGGCCGAAGCTTTCGTATTGGTCCGGCACGTCGTTTAGGTTGAGGAACGGCGTCACTCGGAATTTCTCACTAACGCCATAAGACCCAATTCAATTCGGAGGGACAGATGGGACGCTGGCCGGTTTACGACGAGGAGCAGATCGAGGATGTCGTGTCGATCCTCAGATCTGGCGAAGTGAATGCCTGGACGGGACCGCACGTACGCAACTTCGAGGCTGCGTATGAGCGCTTTCTCGGCGTAAAACATGCGGTGGCTCTCGCCAACGGAACGGTGGCGCTGGACCTCGCGCTCTACGCGCTCGGACTTGAGCCGGGCGACGAGGTCATCGTGACGCCGCGCAGCTTCATTGCCTCGGCCTCCACGGTGCCGATGGCGGGTGGAGTTGCGGTTTTCGCCGACGTCGATCGCGACAGCCAGAACATCACCGCGGAAACCATAAGGGCGAAGCTGACGCCGAAGACCAAGGGCGTCATCGTCGTACATCTGGCCGGCTGGCCCTGCGACATGCCCGCCATCATGGCGCTAGCCCGCGAAAAGGGGCTGTGGGTGATAGAGGATTGCGCCCAGGCGCACGGCGCCGAAATCGACGGCCGACCGGTCGGCAGTTTCGGTGATATCGCGGCTTTTTCCTTCTGCCAGGACAAGATCATCACCACTGGAGGCGAGGGCGGGCTCGTGGCCATGAACGACGACGAGCTCTGGAAGAAGGCCTGGAGCCGGAAGGACCACGGCAAATCGTATGACGCCGTCTACAACAAGGAGCACCCTCCGGGTTTCCGCTGGCTGCATGAGTCCATCGGGACCAACTGGCGCATGATGTCGATCCAGGCGGTCATGGGATCGCGTCAGTTGCAGCGCCTGACGGAATGGCGCAGCATAAGAGCGCACAACGCGGCCATTGTCGCCAGAGCGGCCGAGGAGATCGAGGCTTTGCGCACGCCTCTGCCGCCCCGTGGGATTCAGCACGCGTGGTACAGGTTCTATACGTTTCTTCGGCCGGAGCGCCTGCGGCCCGACTGGAGCCGGGACCGGATCATTGCCGAAATCAACGGCGCCGGCGTCGCATGCTTCAGCGGCAGTTGCTCGGAAATCTACCTGGAAAAGGCCTTTACGGACATCGGCATGGTCCCGACGCAGAGATTGCCCGACGCGCGCGAGCTCGGCGAGACGAGCCTGGCCTTCCTGGTCGATCCCGCGCTCGATACGGCGGCAATGGAGAAGACGGCGCATGTCCTGCGGGAGGTGTTTGCAAGGGCCAGCATCGGCAGGCCAGCCCTCGATGCCGCGCGGCGTTAGATCAGTTCTATCCGGAAACGGGTGCGCAGGTGCGGGTTCAGACGTTCAATCCCGTGTGGCCGACGAGGCGTTTGGCGGCGACCGTCAGGTCGGCCGCGCACAAACGCTCGACCTCTGCGACCTGCGCCTCGTCCAGGTAGTCTCTGAACCCACCTGCCTTGCCACGGCGCATGCGCAGGCTTTCCACGTCGTTCCGATCGTAGTCATGAGCCGGAATGCCTTCTACCCGTTCCCTGTCCTGCATGGCCTCGAACCGCCCAGCCTCGACTGCAGCCCGGAGCGCCGCTCGATCGACCGGACAGCGGAGAAATTCCAGCACCGCCTCGGTTCGTCCTTCCGTGTCGGCGGAGAGCCCCTCGTAGCTCAGAACGAAGTGGGCGCGGTTGGACAAACCGGCTGCCCAGCGATTAAGATAACTGATCATCTTGGGCATACCCTGGTCATCGTCCTTTATGAACTCCGTAAGGGTGCCGGCGAAACGGTGTTTGTGCCGGGTCGCATGGAAATAGGCCGACACGATCACGTCGCGCGGGTCTCTTACCATCATTATGACCGGACGCCTGAGGAACAAGCTGGCGCGATAGTCCAGGTGACTGACGAGGATCGTCGGGATTGCGTCTTTTGCCTCGCGGAAGCGGTAGCCCGGCATGCCGCGCACCGGGTCAAGATCGAAGTTCGGTACGATCGAAAACATATTGTGAAGGTCAATAGGCTCCGGCACCCGCGAGATTGCCGCAAGATAGTGGGAAAGAACGTATCGAAACCAGGTGCGCCCCGATTTTGGATAGGAGATCAGGAAGCTGTCGGCTTGGGCAGCATGGCTGGTAAGCCGTACCCGCTTCTCGACCCGACGCCATGCCCGCCTGAGAATGCTTGCCATCGTTTGTCCCTCAAATTGAGATCACCGGCGCGCCGTGCACGCATGGTAAAAGTAGTTTTGGCGCACTGATCGCGCGGAATAGAACAATATGTCGTTACAGAAATAAATCTACCGCCTATTTCATAAGGAGATTTGGAATGAAAAAAAGAAATTCTTTGCGTGTGCAGTGGTCGCGCGTCTTGTGTGGTATTGATTCTTTGAAGCAATTAATTAAGCTTATGGTGCCGGTCGTCCCGTGGCTGGCAATTTCAGGCATTCGTTTTAGCAATTTGAATATGAAATGAAAAACAAGCATTCTGTCAATAACGTGCTTGCATAGGGCGTGAGGCGCGCCCGGTAACATTCCAAACAGCATTGGTGAAGATCGTGATGTTTTGCATCGCGAAGACGGAATGGAGGCACCAGATGATGTCCCTTGGGCGAAGAGAAACCGTTGCTGTGGCGGCAGCCATGACCCCTGGGCCGGACGTTCGCGGGGCTTCAGGGGAGGGGAATTTCGAAATGAACGGCAGTTCGAATTCCCCGGCGCTTGAGTCGTCGAATATTTCCGGAGCGCGTGTGACGATCGTCCTACCGGGCCTTGGCGCCGGGGGCACGGAGCACGTGGTGAACCTTGTCGCCAACCATTGGGCCCGGCTTGGCTGCATGGTCACGCTGATCACTCTCGAGCCGCCGGATGCGAAGCCCTACTACGAATTGGATCCGAAGATCGCGATCAAACGTCTCGATTTGCCGCCGCAAAGGGCTGGGAAGATCGAGGCGGGCCTGCTCGTGCTCAAGAGAATTTATCGCCTGCGTTCCGCCATTCGCCGCTCGCAACCCGATTTCGTGTTGAGCTTCCTGACCCGAACGAACGTACTGACGCTGCTGGCGACGGTTGGGCTGCAGGCTCCGGTGATCGTTTCCGAGCGCAACAATCCGGCCCTCCAGCCTTTCGGCCCAGTCTGGAAATGGGTTCAGCGCCGTCTGTATCCGCGCGCGTTCGGTCTGGTGACGATGACCAGGGGCGCGCTCGACTATTTTCCGGAGAAGATGCGCAGCAGGGGGTGGGTGATCGCCAATGCCGTCGACCTGCCCGGCGAATGGCAGAAGAGACGCGGCAACAATATCTTGACCGCTGTTGGCCGGCTCACGCGTCAGAAGGGCTTCGATCTCCTGATCGAGGCCTTTGCACGGATTGCCACGAGGCACCCCGAATGGAAGCTCGTCATCTGGGGCGAGGGCGATGACAGGAAATCGCTCGAGGCACTGCGGGACGCGCTGGACCTGAAGGACAGGGTTGAGTTACCGGGCGTGACGCAAAGACCAGGGCTATGGGTGGAGACGGCCGACGTCTTCGTATTGTCGTCCCGTTACGAGGGATGGGGTATCGTCTTGCTCGAGGCCATGGCTGCAGGGCTTCCCGTGGTTTCTTTTGCATGCGAGTGGGGCCCCTCGGACATGGTAAAGCATGGCGAGGATGGAATCCTCGTTCCCACCAACGATGTGGATGCGCTTGCCGAGGCACTGTCCAGGGTGCTCGGCGACGGTGAACTCAGGGGTCGCTTAGCTACCAATGCCGAGGCGAGCGCCAAGAGATACTTGCCGGAACGCATACTTTCGCAGTGGGACGCGGTTGCGTCGTCGGCCCTGAAACACTCGGCCCGCGAACATGCCTCCACAGTGTCGGCCGCTGAAGCCGGTTCGGCTTGAGCCGGACCATAATCCGGAGAGCCTTGCACCGGCCTACAGCGCCGGGCGTCTTACCGGACGCGCAAAGGTCGCTGTGGCACTTTGATCTGTTGCATGTCTCCTTTGACCGGCTGCGACCAAGGAAGACATGCACGGGCGCCGGCACTTCGGCGCGAGACCCGATCATGCATCCTTCGGAGCGCTACGGGATTGCGGGGTGACGCGTATGTGTTGATATGCCACTATCACCGCCGAGTGGTCTGGCGATCAGGGGGCTATCGCATGGGTGCAGGTGTAGGGCGCGTCGCAGCAGTCGTTGTCTTTTTTCTTCAACTGATCTTTGCTTCTGCGGCTCTCTCGGCGGCTCAAGAGCCGGGGGCGGCGCCTCCGGCCAAGGTGCAGCAGCTCATTCAGCTGCTGGATGATCCCGAGGTCCGTCAATGGATCGAGACCAGGCCGGGGATCGAGACCAGGCAAGGGATCGAACCCAGGCAGGCGGCCTCCGGGCCCGTTGCCGTCACGCCGCCCCAGAGCTTCGCTTCGCGCTGGATGGCCGAGGCCAGGAGGCACCTTACTGCACTTCTGAATGCCGCGCCGCGCGTATTGCCCGAATGGCAGGCGGCGCGAGACCGTGTGTACGGGGACATGGAGGGCAAGGGAAGATTGCCGATCATCTGGGCGTTTGCCCTGGTTCTGCTGATCGGCTACGGCGCCGAGTTCCTTCTGCGCCATCTCCTGCGGCGAAGCGCCAGCCGCAACCACGTGCGAGCAGGAAGCGGATTGGCGGCCTTCGTTCGCATTGCGCCGCTTGTCGCCTTCGCCATTGCGGCCGTCGCTGCTTTCGTGATCGCCGATTGGCCGCGTCACCTCGGGGCAGCGGTGGCGCCGCTCCTGATCGCCTGGATCGTGGCTCGACTTCTGATCGCGATCGCATCGGCCGTGTTGACGCCGGCCATCTCGGGGGCGGCCACGGATCAGGCGAGGTCGTATGTAACGCTTGCTCCGCATCGTGCCCGTTACTGGCTCAGGCGGTCCGTGCACTTCATCTGCACCGTCGCTTTCGTATGGGCCATCGGCGATATGATGCGCGCGCTCGCGTTTCCCGAAGACGTGCGCAACCTCACCGGCGCGGTCCTGGGGCTCTTCGTTCTCGGACTGGCGATCGACACGACCTTGCGCCGGCCGATTGCCGAGATGGCGCCCGCGCGTCGCATCCTGCGAAATGCCTTGATCGTTTCCTTCCTGGTCTTGCTCTGGGTCTTCTGGGTTGCAGGCATGGATGTGCTGTTCTGGCTCGGCGTCTATGCCCTCGGTCTGCCGCCTCTGCTGCGCTTCACCAGCGCCGCGACCAGAGCGATGCTGGATGCTGCCGCGGCGGAGGACTTCCGCGTCCTGCGCAATGTTCTGATCGAGCGAGGGGCGAGGCTGGTGATCATCGCGCTCGCGGCCGTGTGGCTTGCCATGACCTTCCGCATCGACGGCGCGCAGATGATGCAGGACGATGCCTTCAACCGCATCTTCCGCGGCGTGCTGGCCGGCATCGTCATACTGCTTGCGGCCGATCTCGTCTGGCAGCTTGCCAAGGAATCCATCAACGTGCGCATGGCGCGCGCCAGCCTGACCGTGCAGGATTCCGCCGAGTTCGCGCGCAACACGCGCCTGCGCACGCTGCTGCCGATCCTGCGCAATTTCCTAGCGGCCTTCATCGCGGTCGTCGCCGGTATGATGGTGCTTTCGGGTCTTGGCGTCGCAGTCGGTCCGTTGATCGCCGGCGCCGGGGTTTTCGGCGTCGCCATCGGCTTCGGCTCCCAGACGCTGGTCAAGGACATCATCAGCGGCATCTTCTACATGATGGACGATGCCTTCCGGGTCGGCGAATATATACAGAGCGGCAGCTACAAGGGCACGGTGGAGTCCTTCAGCATCCGCTCCGTCAAGCTGCGACATCACCGGGGACCGGTGTTCACCGTGCCCTTCGGCTCGCTCGGCGCGGTGCAGAACATGAGCCGCGACTGGGTCATCGACAAGTTCCTGATCAATGTTTCCTATGACTCCGACGTCGCCAAGGTGAAGAAGGTCGTGAAGGGCATCGGGGCTTCCTTGCTCGAAGACCCGGAGCTCGCGCCGATGATCATCGAAACGGTGAAGATGAAAGGCGTCGAGCAGTTCGGCGATTACGGCATAACGCTGAGCTTCGCCATGAAAACCAAGCCGGGCCACCAGACCCAGGTGAGAAGAAGGGCCCAGGCCATGATCAAGGAGGCCTTCAAGACCAACGGCATCCAGTTCGCCTCGCCGACGGTCCAGGTGGCCGGAGACGACGTGCAATCGGCGCCGGCGGCAGCTGCTGCGACACGCGACGCCATCGCCAAGAAGAACGCGGCGCTCGCCCAAGGCGGGGAGGCAGCGGCGGAATAGCCGGTGCACTGCAGCCGCACATCGGCGGGCTGGGGGCCTGTTGACATCGCGACGGGAGGCGGGATAGCTCGCGCCGAATGAACATCGCCTTTCATGCGCCACTGAAATCACCCGACCACCCTGTCCCTTCCGGCGACAGGCAGATGGCACGCATGCTGATCGAAGCGCTGCGGCTGGCAGGTCACGAGGTCGGCATTGCCTCGGAGCTGCGCACCTTCTCGCGTGAAGCCTCGGATGCGGCATTTTCAGCGTTCCGCAAGGAGGCCGAAGGGGAGATCGCACGGCTTCGGCGGCTCTGGCAGTCGAAAGGGCCGCCCGACCTCTGGTTTTGCTACCACCCGTACTACAAGGCTCCGGATCTCATTGGTCCCGCGCTTTCGGCGGAGTTCTCCATTCCATACGTTACTGCCGAGAGTTCTTATTCCTTTCGGCGCAACCTGGGGTCATGGAAACTTGCGCAAGATGAGGTCGCCGCCGGTGCAAGGCAGGCTGCGGTCAACATCTGTTTCACCCATCGTGACCGCGAGGGTCTCGAAGAGGTGGTACCCGAAGTGCGCTCTGCGCTGCTCGCCCCTTTCATCGATGTGTCGCCGTTTCGTGACCTGCGAAGGACCGGGGCCGGCGGCAACCGCCTGCTTGCCGTTGCGATGATGCGTCAGGGCGACAAGATGGATAGTTATCGCATGCTTGCCCGCGCGCTCGCGCTCGTCGCCGATGTGCCCTGGACGCTGACCGTGGTTGGCGACGGCCCTGCACGGGCTGACGTATCGGAAGCCTTTTCGGCCGTGCCCGCAGAACGGCTGGATTGGCTTGGCGAAAGGCCGCCTCAGGCGATTCCGGAGATTCTCGCCGGCGGCGACCTTTATGTCTGGCCAGGCTGCGGGGAGGCCTACGGCTTGTCCTATCTGGAGGCGCAGGCTGCAGGCCTCGCGGTCGTCGCGCAGCGCACGGCGGGTGTGCCGGAAGTCGTACATGACGGCGAAACGGGATATCTGACGGCGTCCGGGGACATCGACGCACTGGCGGCAGCGGTGCGGCGCTTCCTCCTGGACGGATCCCTACGCAGACAATTTGGCGAGCGCGCGCGGCGCTTCGTTTTCGAGCACCGCTCGCTTCCCGCCGCCGCCGCACGTCTCTCGGGAATCTTCGCCGAGTTCGTTGGGAGTGCGAAATGACGATCGCATCGATCTGGGAAACGCTGGCCGACAGGCTCGATCGCCTGCAGGAGGCAGGCGAATCGGTCGACTTTTGGCTGCGGGACGACGACGCCATCGAGCCGACGGCCGCGCTCCACCGATTGCTCGACCTCACCGACCGCTTTTCGGTACCGGTGACCTTGGCCGTCATACCAGCAGGTACCGACGAGCGCCTTTCGCGCTGCCTTGCCGGCCGCCCGCTTGTCGATGTTGCCGTCCACGGGTGGTCCCATCAAAACCACGCCCCCCCTACGGAAAAACGCCAGGAACTGGGAGGGCACAGGTCGCGCGAGATGATTGCGTCCGACTTGCGCACCGGCTGGGCGCGTCTGCGCGCGCTTTATCCCGCCGCTTTGGTGCCGCTCCTCGTTCCGCCATGGAACCGGATCGACCCGGGGCTGGTGCCCGGACTGTACGAGATCGGCTTTAGGGCCCTTTCGGTTTTCGGACCGGAGGACGGGGCAAAATCCGCGGTGTTACGCGCTCCGGGGCTGCAGCTCATAAACGCCCATGTGGATGTGATGGACTGGCACGGCACCCGCGGCTGCCGTCCTCATGGCGAGATTCTTCGCGACATCGATCGCCGGCTGGATGAAATCGAGAAGCGCGGCGGGACGGTGGGAATTCTTATCCACCACCTCGTTCACGACGAGAGCGTATGGGAATTCCTATCCAGACTTTTCGACATCACCGCCTCGCACGCTGCCTGCCGCTGGCGCAGCGTTGCGGATCTTATAGATCGATGACCTGACGGTCGCACGCGGCAAAGGCACCCGAGAAGAAAGCCTGGACTTCCTGTTCGATGGCGGCGAGTGCGGCGTCGGTGCGCGACGGATCGTGGTGGAACATGGCGAGACGCGTGACGCCGGCGGCTTTGGCGAGCTTTGATCCATGCATCCCGGTCGAGTGTCCGTAGCCGCGAAAGGTCGGCATCTCGCTTTCCAGATAGGTGCAGTCATAGATCATCAGATCGGCTCCGGCAATGAAATCGAGGAGTGCGGGGTCGAGAATCCCGGGTTCGTGTTCCGTGTCGTAGAGGAGCGCGACCGCCCGTCCGCCCCATTCGATACGGTAGCCGACACATCCCCCGGGATGCACGAGGCTCATGGTGCGAATGGAAATGTCTTCTCGCGGCGATAGTGTTTCACCCGGACGGAAATCGACGGTGTCGAGGCTCGCCTGACAGATGCCCGTTCCGACCGGGAACCATGGCGGCCTCATGAACTCGTTGATCATTTCGGCCGTGGACATCGTGCCGTGGAGATGGCCGGACCAGAAGCGGACGGCGGAGCTGCAGCGGTAGATCGGCTTGAAATAGGGCAGGCCGATGATGTGATCGTAATGGGTGTGGGTGAAAAAAACGTCGAATTCGGCGATGCCTTCGGACATCAGCGACAGCCCGGCCTCGCGCAGGCCCGAGCCCGCGTCGAATATCAGCACCTCTTTGCCGCAGCGAATTTCGATGCAGGGCGTGTTTCCTCCGTAGTGCAGGAACTGCTCGCCGGATACCGGCAAGCTGCCTCTTACGCCCCAAAACTTCACTCGAAATGTATCGTCCTGCATTCCGTTCCGGCTTTATCCTGCCTGCCGTGGCATTTTGCCCGGGCGTAGTGATTAGACAAGCACAAATCATGAGGGTCCTGCAATGCCATTGGCGCCGTCGCGCACGCATTGCATGGCGAGAAGAGAAATCTATCCATCGAAGCGAAGGTGCTTTATCCGTCGTAATCGGCTGAAAATCGCTCCAGCCTGGAAATCAGCAACAGATGTCGCCTCTAGGAGTTTGGCAACGATGGTGCAGCCGGCCGACAGGGAATTTTACGCGGGCCTTCCTCTTTTCGCGGCATTCGAAGGGGTCGCCGACGAGGCCAACTACCGGCCCTTGCCCGACGGCTGGTGGCTCGCCGTTGCCGATATCGTCAATTCGACGGGAGCGATCGCCGAAGGGCGATACAAGAGCGTGAACATGGCGGGCGCGAGCGTCATCTCGGCGCTCATGAACGGGCTCGACGAGAAAAACCTCGCATTCGTCTTCGGTGGCGACGGGGCGCTCGCTGCCGTGCCCGGAACGCTGGCGGCAAAAGCGAGGGACGTGCTCGCCGCGGCCAAGACATGGGTGGCGGAGGAACTGGGCCTTGAGCTTCGCGCCGCAATCGTCCCGGTATCAGACGTGCGCGCCAGCGGGTTCGACATGCGTGTCGCCCGCTTTAAGGCGAGCGAGGAGGTCTCCTACGCCATGTTTTCCGGCGGTGGTGCCAGTTGGGCGGAAGCGGAAATGAAGGCGGGCCGCTACCAGATCGAGGCCGCGCCGCCCGGCACGAGACCCGACCTGACAGGATTGTCATGCCGCTGGAATCCGATCGTCTCGCACCACGGAGCGATCGTCTCCATTATCGCGGTGCCGGGGGAGCGGGGCATCGGTCCGGAATACCAGGCGCTGATCGGCGACATCGTGTCCCTGGCCGAGGGGGAGGAGCGAGGCGGGCACCCGGTACCGGAAAAAGGACCCGAGCCGCACCTTTCCGTGCGCGGCATTACGGTGGAATCGCGCGCCGTCGCGCCGAGGGGCCGGCGCTTCCTCGCCTGGTCCTTCGTTGCGGCGCAGAGCCTTGCACTGTTTCTCTGTTTCAGGCTCGGCATCAATTTCGGACCGTTCGACGTCAAGCGATACGCGCGCGACCTCGCCAGCAATTCGGACTTCCGCAAGTTCGACGACGCGCTGAAGATGACGATCGACGTCAGTCTCGATCGGCTGCGCCGTATCGAGGAACGGCTGAAGCAGGGAGCGGCGGCGGGCATATGCCGCTACGGGCTGCACCGGCAGGATTCGGCGCTGATGACGTGCATCGTTCCGAGCCCGATGAGCAGAGACCACATGCACTTCATCGACGGTGCGGCCGGCGGCTATGCGGTGGCCGCCCGGAACCTGAAGGCCGGTCTTGCCGAAGCGGACCTGTCGAGCACCGGGGATATTCCCCCCGCGGTCAAGCCTTGACGATGTGCTCGGCAGCAAGGCCGTGGCGCGCGAAGACGTTGCGCGTGTCGACGATCAGCGGCGCCCAGTCGGCAAGCGCGGCATAGTCCACCGCGTCGTGGTCGGTCGCGATAAGCACGGCATCGAAGCCGCGAACCGTCGCTTGGTCGAAGACGACCGACCGCCGGCCCTTCAAGGCCATGTGTTCTCGGGTCGAGGGAATTTCATCCACATGGGGGTCGTAGAAGGCGGCCCTGCCGCCACGCTCCTCGATGAGTTCTATCAGCTTCAGGGAGGGGCTTTCACGAATGTCCGGAACATTCTTCTTGTAGGCGAGGCCGATGACGAGGACCGCCGAGCGGCTGAGCGCCTTTCCCTCCCGCCGGTCGAGCGCCTCGGCGAGCCTTGCCACAACGTGACGGGGCATTGCCGAATTGATCTCCCCGGCGAGCTCGATGAAGCGCGTCGGCAGCTCGTACTCCCGGGATTTCCATGTCAGATAAAACGGATCGATGGGAATGCAGTGGCCGCCGAGCCCGGGTCCCGGATAGAAGGGCATGTAACCGAAGGGCTTCGTCTTGGCGGCATCGATCACCTCCCAGACATCGATGCCCATCGCCTCGTAGACGACCTTTAGTTCGTTCACGAGGGCGATGTTGACGGCGCGGAAGATATTCTCGGTCAGTTTCACCGCCTCTGCGGTCGCGTTGGACGAAACCGGAACCACCGTCGTGACCACGGCGGCATAGAACCGCTCCATCAGCGCTGCGGCCGTTGGGCCGTCTCCGGCCACGACCTTGGGGATGCTCGTGGTCTCGTAAGCGCGATTGCCCGGGTCTTCCCGCTCCGGCGAGAATCCGACGAAGAAGTCGGCGCCGGACTTGAGCCCCGTTTCCTCCAGGATGGAGCGCACGATACCGTCGGTGGTGCCGGGATAGGTGGTCGACTCCAGAACGACGAGCTGACCCGGCCGCAAGCGGTCAGCGATCTCGCGCGACGTATTCTCCACGAATGAGAGGTCGGGATCGCGGTGCCTGGTGAGCGGGGTCGGCACGCAGATGATGATGACGTCGCAAAGGCCGAGATCCGAAAAGTCGGTCGTGGAGCGGAACCGCCCGGCGCCGGCTTCACGGGCAAGCGCCGCGTCCGAAACCGCTTCGATATAGGAGCTCCCGGCGTCGAGCGCGACGATCTTGCCCGGGTCTATGTCGAAACCGGTGACATGGAAGCCGGAGCGCGCGATTGCAACGGCAAGCGGCAGGCCGACATAGCCGAGGCCGATCACACCGACGCGGGCGGTGCGGCGGGAGATCGATTCGAGCAGCCTGTCGTGATGCGGAGAGGTCAAGATTGGCTTCCAGTTCTGTTGCCGGGAGGGCCGCTTCAGCGATCCGGCTGCGGAGCCCGGTGCCGCTTTGTTGGCGGGAAAGCCACCGCAAGTCAAGCGCGGCGCGCCGTCGGCGAAGCCGCACGCCTCAAGGCCTGCGTCGTTTTGTCTGGCCCGGGCAGGCGCGCGGTCGTGAGGGACCCCAGCAATTTCAGGGTGCAATGCGCAGGGCTGTTGCGTGTACGATCCGGCAACGATCAAAAATCGCTCGTGGTCTCTGGAAAATGTGCTCCCCGGTGAATATCTGCAGGAGCGCAGCGGTGACCCGATCGCTGCACGAACGGCCGCGGGAGGCGGCGGGAGCCTTCTTTCACCGACGGGTACCCACTCAGTGCTACCGCGAGCGAGCGATCGCTGCTTCGCGGTCGGCGCCGGTGGCGACCGTTGCCGCGACGATGAGGACATGGCATGAGCCCGATCAACGACAACGTTTCCCAAATCCTCCTGGACAAGGTCGCCGACTGGCTCATGCGAACCTCGCTCAGCGACGAAACACTCGAAACCATCGTGCGCGGTTTCTGTGAGCGGTTGGCGGCGGCGGGCCTGCCGCTCATGCGCGTCCATCTGTCTTTCTCGATGCTTCACCCGCTTTACGACGCCCTCGGCTTCACCTGGTGGCGAGGTCAGGGTGTCGAGGTGAGCGGTCTGCGCCATGAGGAATTGGCGCTCAATCCCGAGCGATTCCTGCACAGCCCGTATTATTACCTGCTCAGCAACAATCTCGATCATGTCAGGCGCCGGATCGATCCCGCCTTGCCCTCGGAGTTTCCGATTCTGGACGAGCTGAAGGAGCAGGGAGCGACCGACTACATAGCCTTCATGCAACCTCTTGGAGCCGAATCCGAACACGGAATGGTCGGCTCGTGGACGACGGACCGTCAGGGAGGTTTCAGCGACGACGTCATTGCGGCCCTTCTCAGACTTCAGAACCATCTGGCGATCGCTGCCAAAGTGGCCGTGCTCGGCAAGCTCGCCGACAACATGCTGACCACCTATCTTGGCGCCAATGCCGGGCGCCGCGTGATGAGCGGCCAGGTCCGGCGGGGCGACGGCGAGACGGTGCGCGCAGTTCTCGTCATGGCGGATATGCGCCAGTCGACGATGCTTGCCGAAAAGGAAGGCCGGCAGGCTTATATCGAGTCGTTGAACGGATTCTTCGACGCGATCGCCACGCCCTTCAACCGCAACGGCGGACAGATACTGAGCTTCATCGGCGACGGCTTCATCGGCGTCTACCCCTGCGGCCGACATAAGGAGCCGTCGGAGATGGCCAGCCGCGAGGCATTCGCCGCCGTGGGCGCGGCGACGGCGCGCATGGCCGCCCTCAACGCGGAACGCAGGACGCAGGGCCGCGACCCAATCGGCTACGGCATCGCCCTGCATGTCGGGAACGTCATGTTCGGCAATGTCGGCCTGCGCGACCGGCTGACCTTCTCGGTGTTCGGCTCTGCGGTGAACGAGGTACAGCGGCTGCAGAATCTGACGAAGAAATATGACCACAGCGTCGTCGCGAGCGAGGCCTTCGTGAATTATTGCGGCGGGGAATGGCAAACGCTCGGGCAGGAGAAACTGCGCGGGGTTCGTCAGAAGTTCACGGTCCTCTACCCGCGGGATACCGCACTTGCCGCAATCGCGCAGGAGCGGGCATATGATGCAACCGAGGATGGACTTTCCGAGGCCGAGCATGTCATGTTGCTCTACCGCAACAAGAAGCGGCCGCCCGGCCCGCGCGGTCTGATCGACAAGATGCTGCAATGAGGGGACCGATGTTTCGTATAGCTCTGCTGGCCTCGGCGATTGCCTTGCCGAGTCTCACTTATGCCCAGTCGGCGGAGGAGCCGGCAGTCTACGAACGGAAATTGTTCGATGGTTTCGAGGGCACGGATTTCGCGCCTGACGGGGGGCTCTACTACCGCAAGAATTTCGAGCAGAGCGCCGGCACATACGAGTTCCAGAGCGCCGTCAAACGCAGCGGCAACGGAGGGCTGAAGCTTAGCATCGTGCCGAATTGCCCTGCGGATCACGACGGCTGCAGCGAACGCGCGGAGATCTGGGAAAAGACCGAGTTGCGAGTACCCTACGACAAGGGGGTCTGGTACGGCTTCTCGGTAAAGTTCGACGATCCGGTGCCGAGCGACGACCACCGCTATCTCATCGCACAGTGGAAGCGAGAGATCGATCCCGGTGCCGAGGGCGACTTCAGCCCCTTCCTGGCGCTGCGCATGAATTTTGGAAAGCTCTTCGCCACGGTCGAAACCAACGATCTGCCTCCGGTCACCGCCGGCCCTGATGGCGTAGCGGCGCGTTGCGCCCCAGGCCAGGCGCCGGTCTGGCTCCGTCCGGAAGTCAACCAGATGCGCATGCTGGTGGCGACCGACGGCAACTGGAAGCCGGAAGACGGCAGCCTCTTCAATTCATGCACGGACGGGATCACCATTACCAGCCATGGCAATCCCTTGCCGGATCCGAAGTCCGGCTGGATCGATTTCGTCGTCTTCACGAAACCCGGTCCCGACGGCTCGGGCCACATAGAGCTCTTTGCCAACGGCCAGCCGATCGTTTCCGTCAAAGGCCATGTGGGCCATGCGGACAAGGGCCTCGGTGAGAACCAGTACTTCAAGTTCGGACCTTATCGGGCCGCCGATACGACCGATTGGACGCTCTATTACGACGATTTCCGGCGTTCGCCGCGCTGCGAGGACGTCCTGACCAACGGCAGCTGCCCCTTCTCTTAATGCCGCTCCACGCTTCCTGACCTTCCGGTGGCCTGCTGGACAGCCCGTTTAACCTAGGCTACTGTTTTTGAGTGGCAAAAAGTTACGGTGCCTCCGGCGGGGCTAGCTTTGCACGCGGGGTCAGACGCGCGGCGCTGCAGAAAGTGGCTGCATGATTTTATTTTGGGGGCGGCCTCGAGTTGGAATTGTGCAGGAGGGGTATTGAGGGAAGCGTGCTGCGATGACGTCAGGAGCGGACCTGCTGCGAGTTGAGGGTCTGCGGATCACATTCTCGGTGCTAGGCGGCGAGGTTGAAGCCGTTCGGGGAGCGAATTTCAGAATTCTGCCCGGAAGGGTGACGGCGCTCGTCGGCGAGTCCGGGTCCGGCAAATCGGCCATCAGCCAGGCGATCATGGGCATCCTGCCGAGCGTGGCAAGCGTCGGCGGCCGGGTGTTGTTCAACGATCCCGAAGCCGAGGCAAAGGGCGTCGACCTGCTTTCGCTGGATACGGACGGGCGCGATATCCAGGAGATCCGCGGCGCACGCATCAGCAAGATCTTCCAGGAGCCGATGACTTCGTTGTCGCCGCTTCACACGATCGGCAACCAGATTTCGGAAGTGCTGAAGATCCATACGGATACCGACAAGGCAGGGCGCCGCGAGAGAACGGAGGAACTGCTCGGCTATGTCGGCTTTTCCGATCCGAAGCGGGCATACGACATGTATCCCTTCGAACTTTCCGGCGGCATGCGACAGCGCGCGATGATCGCGATGGCGCTGATCTGCCGACCGGCGCTGCTCATCGCGGACGAACCGACGACGGCCCTCGACGTGACGGTTCAGGCGCAAATATTGCAGCTTTTGCGCGAGCTTCAAAGCAAGCTCAACATGGCCATGCTTCTGATCACCCACGATCTCGGGGTGGTTGCCAACATGGCCGACGAGGTGGTGGTTATCTACCACGGCGAGATCGTCGAGGCAGGACCTGTGGATGCGATCTTCCGCAATCCCCGGCATCCCTATCTCAAGGGTTTGATGGCTGCCGTGCCGCACTTCGACATGAAACCGGGCGAGCGGCTGAAGGCGTTGCGCGAGGTGCCGGTCAAGGCCGGCGCGATCGTCGGCGACCGCGAAGTCAAGAAAGCCGCGGGTCCCAATGTCCTCGTGTCCGTCCGCAATCTTTCGAAGACGTTTTCCACGCGCAGCTCCGGCTGGTTCGGCAGCGGCACCGCATATCGGCATCGCGCTGTAGACAATGTCAGCTTCGACATCCGCCGCGGTGAATGCCTCGGGCTCGTCGGCGAAAGCGGCTGCGGCAAGACGACCGTCAGCAAGATCCTCATGCGGGCCGTGACGCCTGACAAGGGCACGATTACCTTCGACGACGGGGAGGGCGCGCTCGACGTCCTGAAGCTCGACGGCGGGGAACTCAAGGCTTTGCGGGCGAAGATCCAGATGGTCTTCCAGGATCCCGTCTCGTCGCTTTCGCCGCGCATGACCGTAAAGAACATCCTCAGCGAGCCGCTGGAGATTCACGGCCGAGGGACGCCGAAATCGCGTGAGGAACACGTTCGCTCCCTTTTGCAGGCGGTCGGGCTCGACCAGCGCTTCATCAATCGCTATCCCCACAGCTTCTCCGGCGGGCAACGGCAGCGCATCGGGATCGCCCGGGCGCTCGCGCTCGTGCCGCAGCTTCTGATCTGCGATGAACCCGTTTCTGCGCTCGATGTTTCTGTGCAGGCACAGATCCTCAATCTTCTCAAGGACTTGCAGAAAGAGCTCGGCCTGACGATGCTGTTCATCTCGCACAACCTCGCGGTCGTCGACTACATGGCCGACCGGATCGCGGTCATGTGCGCGGGCCGGATCGTGGAGCTGGCGCCGCGCGAGGTGCTGATGCGCAATCCGGTCCACCCCTACACGAAGTCGCTCCTCGCCGCCGTTCCCTATCCCGACCTCGACCGTAAGCTCGACTTCGATTCCCTTGCGGCGAGCGGCGGATCGGACCAGGAGCGCTGGGGCGCGCAATTTTCCGACGGCGGCGAGAACGGTGCTCTTATTCCCGCCGACCTCGGTGGCGGGCACTATGTCCTCGCCCGCGAATCGGTGGATGCCAGGGAGTTACGCCGATGATCACCCGAAGAACCGCGCTTGGCATTCTCGCGTCGGCTGCGTTTCCAAAAGCAATGCTCGCGGCCGCAGGCGGAACCGACGCGCTCGCCGCCCTCGTTCAGGAAGGCAAGCTTCCGCCGGTCGGCGAACGATTGCCGAAGACGCCGAGGGTGATCGATGTCGCGGCGATGGGACGAAAGGCCGGCCGCCACGGCGGCACGATCCGCAGCCTGATCGGCAGTGCGAAGGACATTCGCCTGATGACGATCTACGGCTATACCCGCCTGGTCGGCTACGACGAGAAGCTCAATCTCCAGCCCGATATTCTCGAAAGCTACGAGACGGTCGAGGATCGTATCTTCACCTTTCATCTGCGCGAGGGACACAAGTGGTCGGACGGCACGCCTTTGACGGCCGAGGACTTCCGCTATTGCTTCGAAGACGTGCTCCTCAACGAGAATCTTACCCCGGCCGGCCTGCCGCCGGCGATGGTCATGGACGGGCAGGCGCCTAAGTTCGAAATCGTCGACGAGCGAACGGTCCGCTATTCCTGGTCGATGCCGAACCCGGTTTTCCTGCAGGAACTCGCTGCACCACAGCCGCTGGTCGTCGTCATGCCCTCGGCCTATCTCAAGCAGTTCCACACAAAATATCAGGACGAGGACAAGCTGAAGACGTTCCTGAAGGAACAGCGGGTCAAGAAGTGGAGCCAGCTGCACATGCGGATGGCGCGCTCTTACCGGCCCGAAAATCCGGATTTGCCGACCCTCGACCCGTGGCGCAACACCACGCCCCTGCCGGCCGAACAGTTCGTGTTCGAACGCAATCCCTATTACCATCGGGTGGACGAAAACGGCTTGCAACTGCCCTATATCGACCGGTTCGTGCTCAGCGTCAGTTCGTCCTCGCTCATTCCGGCGAAGGCCGGCACGGGCGAAAGCGACCTGCAGGCCTATGGGGTCGATTTCGTTGACTATACCTATCTCAAAGATGCGGAGAAGCGGCACCCGGTCGAGGTAAAGCTCTGGAAGAAGACGTCGGGGTCACGCCTGGCGCTGCTGCCGAACCTCAACTCTGCCGACCCGGTGTGGCGGCCGCTGCTCAGGGACGTGCGCGTCCGTCGTGCGCTGTCGCTTGCAATCGACCGTCGCGAAATCAACATGGCCGCCTTTTATGGGCTGACGAAGGAAAGCGCCGACACTGTGCTGCCTGAAAGTCCTCTCTTCCGGCCCGAATTCGCGAATGCCTGGATCGCCCATGATCCGGAACAGGCGAACGCGCTGCTCGACGCGGCCGGACTGGCCAAGCGCGGCGGCGACGGAATCCGTATTCTTCCCGACGGCCGAAAGGCGCAGATCGTCGTAGAGACGGCCGGCGAAAGCACGCTCGATACCGATGTACTGCAGCTCATAACCGATTACTGGCGTGAGGTCGGCATTTCGCTCTTCATTCGCACCTCGCAGCGCGACACCTTCCGCAGCCGCGCTGTCGGCGGCGAGATCATCATGTCGATGTGGTTCGGTCTCGACAACGGCGTGCCGACCGCGGACATGAGCCCCAGCCAGCTTGCACCGACCACGGACGACCAGCTGCAGTGGCCCGTCTGGGGTTTGAACTATATGTCGCATGGCGAAATGGGCGAGGCACCCGACCTTCCCGCGGTCGTCGAGCTCCTCGACCTGCTCAAGCGCTGGAGGCATTCCGCGGACGATGCCGAGCGGGCCGACATCTGGAGACAGATGTTGTCCATCTACACGGATCAGGTCTTCTCGATCGGGCTGGTCAACAGCTCGCTGCAGCCGATCCTCGTCACGAAGAAGCTGCGCAATTTCCCCGATGAAGGGTTGTACGGTTTCGACCCGACGAGCTACCTCGGCGCCTACAAGCCCGACACCTTCTGGCTGGAACAGGACGACTGAGATGCTGCGGTACATTCTCTGGCGCATCGCAGTCATGGTCCCGACGCTCCTCATCATCTCCGCGCTCGTCTTCGCCATCATCGAACTGCCCCCGGGCGACTATTTCGAAAGCTACATTGCCGAGATCAGGGCGCAGGGCGAGGGCGTCAACATGGAACAGATCGAGGCGCTGCGTAAGCAGTATGGCTTCGACCAGCCGCCGATCCTGCGCTATGTCCACTGGGTCGCGGGGATGCTCCAGGGCGATTTCGGTTATTCCTTCGAATATGAATTGCCGGTGAGCGAGGTCGTCGGCGAGCGCCTGTGGCTCACGGTCCTGGTCTCCTTCTTCACCATCATCTTCACCTGGGTCATCGCGTTTCCGATCGGCCTCTATGCTGCCACGCACCAGTACAGCTGGGGCGACTACGGCCTGTCGCTGATCGGACTCATCGGCATCGCAATCCCGAATTTCATGCTGGCCCTGGTCCTCATGTATTTCGCCAATATCTGGTTCGGAACTTCGATCGGCCATTTGATGGACCAGAAGTATCTTTCCGAGCCGATGAGTTGGGAAAAGGCGAAGTCGATACTGGAGCATATCTGGATCCCGGTCATCATCGTCGGCGCGGCCGGTACCGCCGGCATGATCCGGCGCCTCAGGGCCAATCTGCTCGACGAACTCCAGAAGCAATATGTCGTGACCGCCCGCGCCAAGGGGCTTTCGCCCACCCGAACCCTGCTCAAATATCCGCTGCGCATGGCGCTCAATTTCTTCATTTCGGATATCGGGTCGATCCTGCCGGCGATCATTTCGGGTGCGGAAATCACGGCAATCGTGCTGTCCCTCGAAACCACCGGACCGATGCTGATCAAGGCGCTGCAGAGCCAGGACATGTATCTCGCCGGGTCGTTCCTGATGTTCCTCGCGTTCCTCACCGTGATCGGAGTGCTGGTTTCCGATCTGGCGCTCGCCGTCCTCGATCCTCGAATTCGTCTGCAAGGCAGGAGCACAAAGTGACGTCACCGATCCCGGCGCCCGGCGAGCCCCTTCCGCACTACGTTTCGACCGCGCCCTTCGACCCCTATTCCGTGGAGGTCATGACCGAGGAGCAGGTGCGGGTGAACCAGGCATCGCAGCTGCGTCTGATGTGGTGGAAGTTCAAGCGCCACAAGGTCGCGCTCGTCTCGGGCATCTTCCTCGCGATGCTCTACGGGATGATCCTGATCTGCGAGTTTCTCGCGCCCTACAACCTGCATACACGCAATGTCGATTTCATCTACGCGCCGCCGCAGAGCGTTCGCTTTTTCCACGAGGGTGAATTCGTCGGCCCCTTCGTCTACGGCCGGACGATGAAGCTGGACATGGACACGCTGAAGCGCAACTACACGGACGATACGACGGCCGTCGAGCGGATCCGGTTCTTCTGCCGCGGGGACGACTACCGTTTCTGGGGTTTGTTCGAAAGCAATCTGCATCTGGTTTGCCCGGCGGAGGGAGGGCAGCTTTTCCTCCTGGGCACGGACCGTCTCGGCCGCGACGTGCTGTCGCGGATCATCTACGGAGCGCGGATATCGCTGACGATCGGACTTCTCGGCATCACCGTCAGCTTCGTTCTCGGCATCGTCATCGGCGGGCTTGCCGGATATCATGGCGGGATCTTCGACCTTGTGGTTCAGAGACTGATCGAAGTCCTGCAGTCGATCCCGAGCATTCCGCTGTGGCTTTCCCTGGCGGCGATCATGCCGGCGACATGGAGCCCGCTTCTCATCTATCTGGGTATAACCGTCATCCTGGGCCTTCTCGACTGGACCGGCCTTGCGCGCGCCGTGCGCTCGAAGCTGCTGGCGCTCAGGGAGGAAGACTATGTCCTTGCCGCGCAGTTGATGGGCGCGAAAAGCGGACGCATCATAGGGCGCCACCTCGTTCCGGGCTTCATGTCCCATCTCATCGCCACGGCAACGATCTCCATACCCGGCATGATCCTTGGAGAAACGGCGCTGAGCTTCCTCGGCCTGGGGCTGCGTCCTCCGATAACCAGCTGGGGCATCCTGCTCACCGAGGCAAAGAGCGTCAGCGTCATTGCCTTCTATCCGTGGCTGCTTTTCCCCACGATCCCGGTCATTCTTGTGATATTGGCGTTCAACTTCCTGGGAGACGGGTTGCGCGACGCCGCCGATCCCTACAAATAAGCCCCGGTATCGCTGTTGGCTGCAAGCGATCGCTGCAATAGACTTCGACGTTTCTATCTTTGAGCGAAAGGTTTTTCGTATGACACGGCGCTTCGAGGATGCCCGCATCCTCATGTACAGCCACGATACCTTCGGGCTCGGCCATCTCAGACGTTGTCGCGCCATCGCCCATGCCCTGGTGGAAGATTACAGCGGACTGCAGATCCTGATCATCTCCGGTGCGACAATCGCCGGCGCCTTCGATTATCGCGCCCGCGTCGACTTCGTGAAGATTCCGAGCGTCATAAAGCTCCGAAACGGCGAATATACTTCGCTGGACCGCCACATCGAGCTGCACGAAACGTTGAAAATGCGGCAGTCGATCATCCGGTCGACGGCGGAAAACTTCCGGCCGGATATTTTCGTCGTCGACAAGGAGCCGATGGGCCTGCGCGGCGAGGTGGAGGATACGCTCGCCTACCTGAAGACGCACGGCACCAGGCTGGTGCTTGGCCTAAGGGAAGTGATGGACTCGCCGCACCTCCTGGAAGAGGAATGGAAGCGGCGCGACACGATGCGCAAGATCGAGCAGTTCTATGATTCGATTTGGGTCTACGGACCGCCGGATTTCTACGATCCGCTGGTCGGGCTCGACGTGCCCGTTGCCGTGCGCGATCGCATGAACTTCGTCGGCTTTCTGCAAAGAAGCGTTTCCCACGATGCGCTGCACGGCCATAAGCCGGAAGGCGACTACATACTGGTCACCACCGGCGGCGGCGGCGACGGAGCGGACCTCATCCATGACGTGATCCACGCCTATCAGGAGGATCCCGAACTCACGCATAACGCGCTCGTCGTCCTCGGCCCCTACATGCCCGCAAAGCAGCGCAACAAGCTGATCAAGAAGGGAAGCAAGATCCCATTCATCAAGATTATCGAGTTCGACAATCGCATGGAGGAACTGGTAGCCGGCGCCAGGGGTGTGGTGTCGATGGGCGGCTACAACACCTATTGCGAGATTCTCTCTTTCGACAAGCCTGCTCTGATCGTGCCGCGTCTTCAGCCACGCGAAGAACAATTGATCCGCGCCCAGCGTGCCTCCGCACTCGGGCTCGTCGACATGCTGCTTCCGCAGGAAGCGGAGGAGCCGCTGCGCCTTGCTGCGGCCCTGAAGGCGCTGCCGCAGCGCGCACCGCCGTCGCTCCGCGCCAATGGCCTGAGGCTGGAAGGCCTCGTCCACATATCCGACATCGTCGGCGAATGGCTCGATCATAGATCGAAGGAGCATTTGGCCGTCGTGAAAAGATCGAACTGAAGACACGTGTTACCGAAACCGAAGATCGCCGTCGTGCTGAAGGGTTATCCACGCCTTTCGGAAACGTTCATTGCGCAGGAACTGCTGGGCCTCGAAAGAGCAGGGCATGAGCTCGTCCTGGTCGCCCTGCGCCGTCCGACTGACAGGAAGCGCCATCCCGTCCATGACGAAATACGCGCGGCCGTCCATTACCTGCCTGAATATCTGCATGAGGAGCCGTGGCGCGTTCTCCGCGCGCTGGTGAAGACCGTCCGGAAGCCCGGCTTCCGGCGCGTGCTGGGGCCGTTCCTCCGGGACCTCGCGCGAGACGTTTCACGCAACCGCTTCCGCCGTCTCGGCCAGGCGCTGGTGCTCGTAACCGAATGGCCGGAAGACGCCGCGTGGCTGCATGCCCATTTCATTCACACGCCGGCCTCGGTAACGGACTATGCGAGCATCATCACCGGCATACCCTGGACTTGCTCCGCCCATGCAAAGGACATCTGGACCTCTGAGGATTGGGAGCTTTCGGGCAAGCTCGACCGGGCCCGCTGGACTGTGACCTGCACCCGAAGCGGCTATGAGCATCTGCGGGACCTGTCGAAGGACCAGACCCGGGTCCATCTGAGCTATCACGGCCTCGATCTCGATCGTTTCCCGGCCTTCGAAGGCGAGCATACCCGGCGCGACGGCTCGGATCCCGACGATCCGGTGCGCATCGTCAGCGTCGGGCGCGCCGTTCCCAAGAAGGGATATGACGTCCTCCTGAAGGCGCTGTCGTTGTTGCCTGCGGATGCCAACTGGCGCTTCGAGCACATCGGTGCGGGAGAGCTCACCGGCCGGCTCCAGGCGCTTGCTGCAAAGCTTGGCATCGAGGATCGCGTCCGCTGGCACGGGGCGCTCGATCAAAAGGACGTTTTGGACCGCTACCGCGAGGCCGACATCTTCGCACTGGCCTGTCGGGTGACGGCCAATGGCGACCGCGACGGGCTGCCGAATGTGCTCGTGGAAGCGTCGAGCCAGCGGCTTGCCTGTATCTCGACCGCAGTCTCCGGCATTCCCGAACTTCTTGAAGATGGCAAAAACGGGCTTGTGGTGCCGCCGGAAAGCCCGGAGCCTCTTGCCGCGGCACTGGAGCGGCTGATCCGCGACCCGGAGCTTCGCCGGCGACTTGGCGCCGCCGGCGAACGGCGCGTGCGCAACGAGTTCGACCATCACTCCAGCGTCGGTCAGCTGGTCGGGCTCTTCGAAAGCGAATGGAGAAGAAGCCCTTGAGCAGGCCCCGCGTCTTTTTCTATGTGCAGCATCTACTCGGTATCGGGCATCTGGCGCGCGCGAGCCGCATTGCCGGAGCGCTGGTCGAACGGGATTTCGAGGTCACGATGGTGACCGGCGGCACGCCGGTGCCGGGCTTTCCGGGGGAAGGCGTGCAGACCGTCGCGCTACCGGCGGTGACTGCCGGCGACAAAGGGTTTTCCGGGCTTGTCGACGGCGACGGAAACCCGGTCACGGCCCTTTTTCAGGAGCACCGACGGGATCTGCTCATAGAGGCGTTCCGACGCGCGGAACCGGACGTCGTCATCATCGAGGCCTTCCCCTTCGGGCGCCGGCAGATGCGGTTCGAACTGCTGCCGCTGCTCGCTGAAATTGCGGCGAGCGACCGGCCGCCGCTCGTGGCGACGTCGCTGCGCGACATTCTGCAGGAGAGGGTCAAGCCTGGAAGGGCCGAAGAAACCGTCGAACTCGTCAAGAACCATTTCGATCTCGTACTCGTTCACGGCGATCCCGGATTCGCCCGTATCGAGGAAACATTTCCCCTTGCCGACGAAATCCGCGACAAGGTCATCTATACGGGCCTCATCGCCCCGCCGCCGCCGAATGAAGCGGCCGAGAAATTCGACATTGTGGTTTCGGCGGGCGGAGGCGCTGTCGGCAGGGAGCTGATCGGCGCGGCGCTCGAGGCCGGGAAGCTTCTGCCGAATGCGCTTCGCTGGTGCCTGATAACAGGCCCGAACCTGCCGCAGGCGGATTTCGACACATTCGCGGCCGCGGCTCCGGAGGGCGTCAGCCTCTTTCGTTTCCGGCGGGATTTCGGTGGCTTGCTCGGCGGTGCCCGCCTTTCCGTCTCGCAGGCCGGCTACAACACCGTGTGCGACATTCTGCGTGCAGGATGCGCATGCCTCCTCATCCCCTTTACCGCGGGTGGCGAGACCGAACAGAGCACGCGGGCGGCACGGCTCGAACAGCTCGATCTCGCCGGGGTGCTGCCGGAGGAGGGGATCACGCCCGAGCTTCTGGCCGCGAAGGTGAGGGCGATGCTTGCACGACCGAGACCGGCCATCCCGCCGCTCGACCTCGACGGAGCCGCAGGAACGGCGAGGATCATCGGTGAGCGCCTTTTGTCGAGACAGCGCTTTAGATCACGATGATTTAGGTCGGATCGACCTGGATCATGATGTGCTAATAAGTCGAGACGAGGCAAGCAGGCGGAAAACCGCACTTTTCCTCATCCCGCTCCAGGAGTTAGACCGACCCGATCAGCATGACGCGCGTGGCGAGTTGCTCGCAGCTCGTGTTGGTCAGCAGATCCGCATTCAGGGCGCGATAGTCGAGCGTGTGCGTATCGGCTCGACCGCGGGATCGAGGTCGCAGCTCACGGCGAATTCGATGTCGAAGCGCAAATCTTCGAGCAGCATGGCCGACAGGACGCCGTACCTGCCGCCGAGCACGACGACCCGGCGACAATCTGCGCCGATGCTCTCGAAGAGCTTGTCGCGCGCCCACATCTTTCAGTCGACCTGCTTGTGGTTGAAGGCGTTGGCAATGTTCGCGTGCGGATGCTTCGCAATGACCCTGGCTATGCCACCGACGAGCCGGCTGCCGGAATACGCAGCCAACCCCGGGCAAGGTCATGGGCGCTTTCGCGCCAATCTTCGGGAAGGCGGGAAGAGTGGCTGGCATGCGTCATGCGGCTGTTGTAAGCTCACGGCCAGTTGAGCGCAAGGCGCCGGAGTGGGCCGCAGGAGTGGAGGCAAGACGCCTGCGCAGATGAGCGGTACTGCGTATCTATCGAGGCTTGACATAGCGCATCGCTCTGCTCTCATGCCGGGTAGTCACGATTTCGTGGAGGTAGCGCAGGCCCATTGACGATCAGGCGGACCGGCACCAATTGCGGCGCTGTAGTCCGCCGGCAGAACAGCCGAGCGATCCCGAATTTCAGATAGGTCTCTTTACCGGCACATGGAACCACGTCTTTCCCGCTACATCTGGACTCACACCCGCAAGCAGCAGCTCTGGATATTGCTGGTCGTGGCGCTGTCGATGGTTCCCTATTTCCTGTCGTTCGATCTGCCGAAGCAGATCGTCAACGGACCGATCCAGGGTGCAGGTTTCGACGGCCCCGAGGCGACTCAACCGTTCCTGCCGATTTCGTTCAACCTGCCGTTCTTCGGTGAGGTCAACCTCTTCTCGGGTTTCGATCTCGGCAGGGAAGGCATGCTGCTGGCCTTGAGCCTGGTATTCCTGCTGCTCGTGATCATCAACGGGCTCTTCAAATTCTATATCAACACCTACAAGGGCCGGCTCGGCGAACGGCTTCTGCGGCGAATCCGCTTCGAGCTCGTCGACCGGGTTCTGCGCTTTCCCCCCGGCTATCTCAAGCGCGTCAAGCCGGCCGAAATCTCGACCATGATCAAGGACGAGGTGGAGCCGATGGGCGGCTTCACAGGAGACGCCTTCGTACAGCCCGCCCTTCTCGGCGGCCAGGCTCTGACGGCGCTCATCTTCATCCTCCTCCAGAGCTTCTGGCTGGGCATCATCGCAGCCTCCATAGTCGCCGTTCAGGCCGTCATTATCCCGCGCATGCGCAGGCGACTGCTGGTGCTCGGCCGCGAGCGTCAGTTGACGGCGCGTGAGCTGTCGGGGCGCGTCAGCGAGATCGTCGACGGCATCGGCACGATCCGCGCCCACGATACCTCGAATTTCGAACGGGCCGACATTGCCGCGCGGCTCGGCCGGATATTCAAGATCCGCTACGATCTCTATCAGTGGAAGTTTCTGGTCAAATTCCTGAACAACTTCCTGGCCCAGGTGACGCCGTTCCTGTTCTATTCGATCGGCGGATATTTTGCGCTTCAGGGCCGGCTCGATATCGGCCAGCTTGTCGCGGTCATCGGCGCCTACAAGGACCTGCCGGGTCCTTTGAAGGAATTGATCGATTGGGACCAGGCGCGCCAGGATGTGCAGGTCAAATATGCCCAGGTCGTAGAACAGTTCAGCGTCGAACCGCTGATCGACCCCAAGGTGCAGGCGATTTCCCTCGACCCGGCAACGCCGCTCACCGGAGCGCTGGCGGCCGTCAACCTTTCGGTCGCCGACGACGGCGGCTCGAAGGTCGTGGAACATGTATCGCTGCAGGTCCAACCCGGCGAAACGGTCGCGGTTACCGGGGGTACGTCCGGAGGCGGCGAGGCGCTGGCCGAGGCATTCGGCCGGCTGACCTGGCCCGCAACCGGCCGAATCCTCATAGGCGACGTCGATATTCATGAGTTGCCGGAATCGGTGGTGGGCAGGCGAATATCCTACGCCTCCTCCGACGTCTTTGCCTTCCAGGGCAGCCTCGGCGACAATCTGCTCTACGGCCTCAAGCATGCTCCGTTGACGGAGGTCGTCTATGAGGGCGACAGTGAAGCTCAACGCAGGTGGGAACTTGTGGAGGCGAAGCTCGCCGGCAATCCGCATTACGACCTGAACAGTGACTGGATCGATTACCCGGCCGCGGGCGCGACGGGGCCGGACGACCTCTTCGCGAAGATCAGAGCCGTGCTGGACGTCGTTCTCTTGAGCAATGACGTCCTTGCGCTTGCTGTCCGTTCGACGATCGATCCGACCGAGCACGAGGCTTTCGCCGGCGAGATCGTGGCGATGCGCAGCGCGCTTCGGCAAAGGCTCGAGGCCGAGAAGCTCAGCGACCTCGTCGTCTTCTTCGAACCGGGCTCCTACAATGTCGAGGCGACCGTCGGGGAGAACCTGCTCTTCGGCACGGTCACCGACAGCAACCGATGGGAGAAGGCGCTCGAGGACCATCCCTTCTTCAAGACCGTTTTGAAGCGGGCGGGCCTGCACGAGACCTTCTACGAGATGGGGCTGGAAATCGCCGAGAACGTCGTTGAACTGTTCCGCGACTTGCCGCCGGACCACCCGTTCTTCCAGCAGCTCACCTTCATGACGGCCGAGGAAATCCCCGCCTACGAGGCGCTTCTTCAGAAGGTGAGGGGAAAACCGCTCGAGGAGGTGTCCGAGGATGATGCCATCAGGATCATCCGCCTGTGTTTCGGCTATATCGAGCCGCGGCATCGCTTCGGTCTCCTGACGGACGATCTCATGCAGAAGATCGTCGAGGCGCGCCGTGAGTTCAGCGACGGCCTCCCGGCCGATCTCGTCGGCATCATCGAGCATTACCAGCCGGACCGCTACATGGCCTCGGCGACGATCCTGGACAACGTGCTGTTCGGCCGCATCGGCCACAAGCACACGGACGGGTCCGAGCGGATACGCGCAATCGTGCGTGACCTGTTCGAGTCGCTTGGGCTTTACAACAAGGTGCTCGTGTTCGGGCTGGATTTCGACGTCGGCGCCGGCGGCAAGCGTTTGACGTCCGGCCAGCGCCAGAAGCTCAATCTCGCGCGTGCCCTGATCCGGGTCTCGGATTTCTACGTCTTCAATCAGCCGCTTCTGGCGCTCGACCAGCGCACGCAGGATCAGATCACCCGGAAGGCCTTCGCTTTCCTGAGGAATGGCGAGCGAAAGCCCGCTATATTGTGGGTTCTTGCCAATCAGGATCTGGCGGAACTCTTCGACCGCGTCGCCCATTTCGAAAACGGACGGTTGGCGCACGACGAACCGGTGGAAACGCACTCAAGAGACAGCGACTACAAGGAACTGGCATCTTGATGTAATATTGTTGTCAGGAGGCAAGCATATGTTCCCGCCGGCCGGGTTAGAACCTGTTTGCACCAAGCGCGACGCATTCGGAGAAGCGGACTGTTATGCTCCTAAAAGATGAAGTGGAAATGCTGCGCCGGATAACGCTGTTTTCCGGACTTCCGCCTGCCAAGCTCAAGCTTCTGGCTTTCACCTCCGACCGGGTGATGTACAGCGCGGGAGAAGATCTGTTTCATCAGGGGGATATCGGCGACGCTGCCTATGTGATCCTTTCGGGCAATGCGGATGTGCTCGTTTCGACGCCGAGCGGACAGCTGAAAGTCGCCGAAGTGGAGCAGAATTCGATCGTTGGCGAGATCGCCATCCTCTGCAACACGCCGCGTACGGCAACCGTCAAGACGACCACCTCACTCGAAGCATTGCGGATCCGGAAGGATGATTTCCTCAAACTATTGGCTGATTTCCCGGAGATGGCAGTCGAGATCATGCGGGTGCTGGCCGACCGTCTCAGCCAGACGACTTCCGAGTTGACGGAGGCGCGCAGCCGCGCCCAGAGGGCAGAGGCCTGAGTTTCGGCCACCCTTACCTGTCTCCCGCGACTTCCCGGAAAACGGTTCCGCTTTGTGAATTCATGCGCTAGAGAAGCGCGATGCGCGCCATCACCTATCACAAGCGAACCGTCTACTTCCCCGACAAGCCGGAAAAGGCACGCTTCTTCAGTCGCCTCCAGGCGGGCCAATGGGAGCCAGGCACCTTTCGCAATATCGCGCGCTTCGTCGACGAGAAAACGACCTATATCGATATCGGCGGGTGGATCGGCGTGACGCCCTATTGGGCGGCGCAAAGCGCCGACAATGTCATCGTTGTCGAACCCGACCCGGTTTGTTTCGGGATCCTCATCGAGATGAAAGATGGAAACGCCGGCGAGGTCGAACTCGTCAACGCGGCTCTCTCGCAGGACGAATGCCTCGTTCTCAATTCAGTGGGTGGCGGTTTCGGAAGCTCCGAAACGTCTGCGCTGATCGCCGACGACACTGGCATGTCCATCGAGGCAAAAACGATCACCATTCCCGAGCTTCAGGCGATGGCGAGGACCGAACGGCTTTGCTTCAAGATCGATATCGAAGGTTACGAGTACAAGGTGCTCGACCAGTTTCGGGCGATCGACCGGAAGAGGACCGCGAGCGTGCTTCTCGCGGTGCATCCGCAAATACTGGCAGCGTCGCTCTCCGGGCCTGCCGTTCTGCGGCTGGCCAGGACTGCGGTGGCGACCCTCCGTCTGATAAGAAGTCTGCGCGGCTTTCGCCTGGAAAACCGGGCGGCGCTCTGGCGCGCGATACGTAAATCGATCTCCAAAGGTGAGATCAAGGGCTTCGACCTGCTCTTCGTCGCGCGGTAGGTGCCCGAGCAGCGCTCGATCCACAGCTTCTTGGGAAAAATGATTCGACAGGGTCAATCGGCTGATATATCGCTGGTTAATCGTTTAATCAGCTTGCGGCGGAAAACTGGACCTTGGCACGTCCCGGACCTAAACTGACGAGGATAGCCACTACTCTCGGCGTCTCCGCGGCGACGGTTTCCAACGCGCTTTCGGGCAAGGGGCGTGTTTCGGCGGAACTCGCCGAAAAGATCCGCGCCACCGCGACGGAGCTCGGTTACGTGCCGAGCCAGGCGGGGCGGGCGCTCAGGACAGGCAGGAGCGGCGTTATCGGGCTGGTGCTGCCCGATATCAGCAATCCGCTTTTTCCCCAGATCGCCCAGGCCATCGAGTTCGCAGCGTCTTCTGCCGGCTACGGCGTGCTGATCGCCGATTCCCGCGGCGACGTCGCGGTCCAGACGAGAGCGATCGAGCGGCTCATCGAACGGGGCGTCGAGGGCATGGTCATCGTGCCGCGCCGCGGGACGCGCATTGCCGATGTCGGTTGCCCGGTTGCAGTGGTGGACACGCCGTCGACGCCAGGCAACACGGTGGCTGCGGATCACTGGGACGGTGGACGCCAGATCGCCGAACATCTCCTGAAGCTCGGCCATCGGCGCCTGCTGATCATCGGAAACAATCCAGCCTCGAACGTACAGAACGACCGCATTGGCGGCCTTCGCTCGGCTTTGGGTGAAGGCGTGCGCGTCGAGACGCTGTGGATCGAGCGGCTGGAGCAGGTAGCCGGCAGGGGTTGCCCGCTGGGGCTGGCCGGGAAGGTAGCGCGGGGCGTGACTGCCTTCGCGGCAGTCTCCGACCTTCACGCATTGCGAGCGCTGACGGAACTGCAGCGCGCCGGTATCCATGTCCCGGAGCAGGCGAGCGTTACCGGCTTCGACGACCTGATCTGGTCGCCGGTCGTGACGCCGGCGCTGACGACGGTCAGAATGGACATGGCGCGCATCGCAGCGATTGCGATCGAAGCGCTGGTGCAGGCGATCGGCACCCGAGAAGCCGAGCCTCGCCCGCTTGGCGCGCCCGTTGCAGCCACCATTTCGAAAGTGCCCATGCAACTCGTCGTCCGCCAGTCCACGGCGACGCCACCCCCCAACGTGCAGCCGCCCCCCAACGTGCAGCCACCCCCCAACGTCCAGCCACCCATTGTCAGCGAAGGAGAACCGCAGCCATGAAGAACATCCTGCTCGCCTCGAGCGCACTTCTCTTGATCGGCGCCCATGCCGCATCCGCTCAGGAGAAGACACTGACCATCTCCGTCTACGGCTTCGCCCAGGACGCGTTCAAGGAGCTGGTCTATGATCCCTTCGAAGCCAAGTGCGGCTGCAAGCTCGTGGTCGAAACCGGCAACAGCGTCGAGCGCCTCGCCAAGATGGAGGCCAACAAGGCAAATCCGGTCATCGACATGGCAGTCGTTTCCATGGCGGACGCGCTTTCCGCTACGAGGGCCGGCCTGATCGAAAAGATCGATACCTCGAAGCTCAGCAATTTCGACAAGCTCTACGACATCGCCAAGGATCCGAACGGCGACGGCATGAGCGTCGGCTACACTTTCTACGCCACCTCGATCGTCTATCGGTCCGATAAGGTGGAAGTCACGTCCTGGGCCGATCTGCTCGGCGACAAGCTCGCCGGGCATGTGGCTCTTCCGAACGTCACGACCAATCAGGGCCCGCCCACGCTCTACATGATCGGTGAGGCGCTGGGGCAGAATGCGCCTGACCTCAAGGCTGCGATCGCCGCCGTCGGCGAGAAGAAGGACGATATCGTCACTTTCTACGTCAAATCCTCGCAACTCGTGCAGTTGATGCAGCAGGAGGAAATCTGGGCAGCGCCGATCGGCCGTTTCTCCTGGGAGGGCTTCACCAAGATGGATCTGCCGATCAAGTGGGCGACTCCGAAGGAGGGCCAGACCGGCGGCATGAACGTCATGGTCCTGGCCAAGGGCTCGAAGAACCAGGATCTGGCGCTTCAGTTCATGGATTTCTGGCTGTCGACGGAAATCCAGACGGCGCTCGCCGAAAAGCTGGTCGACAGCCCGGCCAACAAGGAGGTGAAAGTCTCGCCCGAGATTGCCGAGAATCTCACCTACGGCGAAGAGACGGTCAAGAACCTGAAACTGATCCCGTCGGCCGTGGCGCTCGACAACCGGGAAGCCTGGCTTTCCGAATGGAACGCCAAGGTCGGCCAGTAAGAGCCGGGCTCCTGTTTCGCGCGACGCCAGAATCTGCCGGCGTCGCGCCACGTATCCAACGGCGGCACTGCCGCGGAAAGGCGTAGAGATGTTCCACAACCGGGCCGAGGCGCTGGCGCTTGCCTTGCCGGCGGCCGTGTTCGCCGCCGTCGTCTTTCTGGCGCCGGTTGTCATTCTGCTCGCCGAAGGCTTCCGCAATGCGGAGGGCTGGTCGGTATCCGCCTATACCGGCTTCCTTTCCGATCCGCTCAACCGGACGGTGTTCCTGCGCACGCTGCGGCTCGGCGCGACGGTAACCGTGGTCGCCGCCGTCATCGGCTATGCCGCTGCCTTCGCGATCGTCAACCTGCCGCCGAAGGGCAAGGGCCGGATGATCGGTCTCGTCGTGCTGCCGCTGATGATATCGCCGGTTGCGCGCACCTATGCCTGGATCGTCATTCTGGGAAGGACCGGGATCGTCAATCAGGCACTGACGAGCGTCGGCCTGACGGACGAACCGGTGCGCTTCCTGTTCACGGAGACGGCGGTCTTCGTCGGACTCCTGCAGCTCTTCCTGCCGCTGATGATCCTGGCTCTGATCAGCGCGCTCGAAAACATGCCGAAGGACGCGATCCCCGCCGCGCGGGTACTCGGCGCCAATTGGTTTCAGGTCTTCTGGAAGGTCATTTTGCCGCTCACCAAGGAAGGTCTGGTGATCGGCGGAACGCTCGTCTTCACCGGCTCCCTGACAGCCTATATCACGCCGGCGATCCTCGGGGGCTCCAAGGTCCTGATGCTGGAGACGCTCCTCTATCAGCGTGTGACCGTCGCCAATGATTTCGTCTCCGCAAGCGTCATCGCCTTCATCCTGATCGTCATGAGCTTCGCAGCCAACCTTCTCTTGAAGCGGCTTGCCACCGCGAGGAGCAAGCGATGAATTCCCGTCTTTTCCCGGTAACGGTGCTCGTACTCGTCACCGCGTTTCTGATCGGCCCCTTCTTCATCATCGTCGCGGCATCGCTGTCGGGGGGCGAAACGCTTGCCTTTCCGCCGCAGGGCCTGTCGCTGAAATGGGTCGCAAAGGTCTTCGAGGTCGAGAGCTTCCGCGAGAGCTTCACCATGTCGATGCTGCTTGCCATCGGCGGGACGGCTGCCGCGCTCACCCTCGGCATCCCGGCATCCTACGCGCTTTCGCGTTACCGGCTGCCTTTCGGCGAAACGGTGCGCACCGTCGTCTCCCTGCCGATCATCGTGCCTGGCATCATCGTCGGCCTCGCGCTGCTGCGTTATCTCGTCGTCCCCTTCGGCTTCAACATCACGCTCGCGCTCTTCCTGGCACACACGGCGCTCGTCTTGCCCTATGCGGTGCGGGTCGTTTCGGCGAGCCTCAACAACCTGCGATCCGATATCGAGGAGGCCGCCGTGCTGCTCGGCTCGTCGCGTTCAGGCGCCTTTTTCCGTGTGGTCATGCCGAATATCCGCAGCGGCATTCTCGCCGCCTTCATCCTCGGCTTCGTCACCAGCTTCAATCAGGTGCCGGTTTCGCTGTTCCTTTCCGGCCCCGGCGTGCGCACCCTGCCGATCGACATGCTCTCCTACATGGAGATCACCTATGATCCATCGGTCGCGGCGCTTTCGGCGCTTCTCGCCTTCATGTCCATCGGCATCGTCTTCCTCGCCGAGCGTTTCCTAGGATTTTCCCGCTATGTCTGACCCCGCCTTCCTCAGCCTCGAAAAACTGACGCTCGCCTATGGCGACACCGTCGCGGTGAAGGATCTCGATCTGTCTATTCGAAAAGGCGAGCTTGTGGCCTTTCTCGGACCTTCGGGCTGCGGCAAGACCACGACGATGCGCTCCATCGCCGGCCTGCTGAAGCCGCAATCGGGCCGTATCAGCCTCGACGGCGCCGACATCACCCGCGTTGCCGCGAACAGGCGTTCCGTCGGTCTTGTCTTTCAGTCCTATGCGCTATTCCCGCATCTCACCGTCTTCGAAAATGTCGCCTTCGGTCTGCGGCTGAAGGGCCTCTCCGGCGCGGAGCTCGAATCCCGTGTCGGGACCGGCCTGAAATCCGTCGGGCTGACGAGCTTTGCCGACCGGAAACCGGCCGAGCTTTCCGGCGGTCAGCAGCAGCGCGTAGCACTTGCCCGCTCTATGGTGATGGAGCCGAAGGTACTTCTTCTCGACGAGCCCCTTTCCAACCTCGACGCGCGGCTGAGGCTCGAGATGCGCACGGAACTGCAGCGGGTCCAGAGGGAAACCGGCGTCACGATGATCTTCGTCACCCATGATCAGGGCGAGGCGCTGTCACTGGCCGACCGCATCGTGGTGATGCTGAACGGTGCGATCGAGCAGATCGGCACGCCGGAAGAGATCTATAACCGGCCGGCCTCCGCCTTCGTGGCCGATTTCGTCGGCTTCGAGAATATCTTTGCCATCGAGAACGGCAAATTGCGCGCCGGAAACGGGCCGATCGAGCTTCCCGGGCCTTTGCCGCATGGTGCGGCGGGGCTTGCCTGGCGCCCGCGCATGGTGACCCTGGGGTCAGGTCCTTTCACGGGCACAGTGCGCGGGGCCTCTTTTTCGGGCAGCACGCGCGAATACCTGCTCGATACGCCGCTCGGTGCACTGAAGGCCGAAGTGGATGCGGCCGTGCCCGCGCACGCCGCAGGCACCACGCTCGCCTTCGATCTGCCGGTCGAAAGGGCCGCGAGGCTGGAAAGGTTCAATTGATCCGCCATGGGCATCTGGATCGACACGGATATGGGCTTCGACGACATCGCCGCGATGCTCGTCGTCCTTCACGCCGGTGAGGCCGTCGACGGCGTCTCGCTGGTCTACGGTAATGTTCCGCTCGAGCAGGTGAAGCGCAACGCCGCGGCAGCAGCGCAGGCCTTCGGTTGGACCTTTCCGATCCATCAGGGACGGGCGCTACCCGTGCTCGGGAAGCTCGAGACGGCGGAGCGCATCCTTGGCAGGACCGGCATTCCGACGGCGGGAATGAGCCTCCCCGATGCACCCGCCCTGCCGGACAGCGACGCGTTCCGTGCTCTCTGCCGCTGGCTGGAGGACGGCGGCGGTCCGCATCGCATCCTGGCGCTCGGGCCGCTAACCAATATCGCTGCCCTTGCTCTGGCACGTCCCGACCTCGCCGCGCGGATCGACGAGCTCACCTGGATGGGTGGCGGTGTTTCCAGTGGCAATCATACGGCGTCGGCCGAGTTCAACGCCTTCGCCGATCCGGAAGCGCTTGCCATCGTGCTTGCCCACGGCGTGCCGTTCCGGATGGTCGATCTCGACCTCTGCCGGAAGGTCATCGCCTATCCGGACGATGTGGAAGCCATGCGCATCGCAGGTGGCGCGAAGGCCGCGCTGCTTGCCGACCTTCTCGCGGGCTACGTCGCGATCGGCACGAGCCGTGGAAGGGTGGGCATGGCGATCTACGATCCCTGCGCAGCCGTTGCGCTGGTCGATGGAAACGCTGTGTCGTTTCGCCCGGCGCGAATCGATGTCGAGCTTGCCGGTGCCTTGACGCGCGGCCGGACGGTGGTCGAGACCCGGGGGAGCCACGAGACATTCAACGCCCATTATGCGGTCGACGTGGATGCGGAGCGTGTCCGCGGGCACCTGCTGGGTGCGCTCGCCAAGGAAGCCGCCAGATGAAGGACCTGCAGCAACCCGCCGATCTCGATGACGCCGGCTTGCGGGCGCGCGCAGTTGCCGCCGCACGCGGAGATGCGCCCTTCGACGTGCTCGTGGCCGGCGGCACGGTCGTGGATGTCGTGACGGGTGAATGCCGGGCAGCGGATGTCGGGATCGTCGGCGCGCTCATCGCGAGCGTCCATGCACCCGGGTCGCGCAGCGACGCGGACACGGTCATCGATGCGGCGGGAGCCTACCTTTCGCCCGGCCTTATCGACACGCATATGCATGTCGAAAGCTCTATGGTGACGCCCGCGGTCTACGCTGCCGCCGTGGTGCCGCGCGGCGTGACCACAGTCGTCTGGGACCCACACGAACTGGGAAATGTGAGCGGACTTGCCGGCGTGCGCTGGGCTGTCGACGCAATGGGCGGTCTGCCCTTGCGCGCCGTGGTGCTGGCGCCGTCCTGCGTGCCCTCCGCTCCCGGTCTGGAGGTCGCCGGCGCGGATTTCGACGCCGATGCCGTCGCGGAAATGCTGTCCTGGCCGGAGATCGGCGGGATTGCCGAGGTCATGAACATGCGCGGCGTCATCGACGGCGATCCGCGCATGACTGCGATCGTCGAGGCGGGGCTAAAGGCGGGCAAACAGGTAAACGGGCATGCGCGCGGCCTGGCGGGAGCCGGCCTGCAGGCCTTCGTGACGGCCGGCGTCAGCTCCGATCACGAACTCGTCTCCGGCGACGACCTGATAGCGAAGCTCCGCGCGGGACTGACCATCGAGCTGCGGGGCTCGCACGATCACCTTCTTCCCGAGTTCGTGACAGCGCTCGGTGCTTTCGGGCATCTGCCGCAGACGGTCACACTTTGTACCGACGACGTGTTCCCGGACGATCTTCACCGCGACGGCGGCCTCGACGACGTGGTCCGCCGCCTCGTGCGCTACGGGCTCAAGGCCGAGTGGGCGCTGCAGGCGGCAACCCTCAATGCCGCCCGGCGGCTCGGAAGGGCCGATCTCGGCCTGATCGCTCCCGGTCGCCGTGCCGACATCGTGCTCTTCGAGGACATTCGTGATTTCCGTGCGCGGCATGTGCTGGCGAACGGCAGGCTGGTGGCGAGCGGCGGTGGGATGCTTCAGGCGCCCGTCGCGGCCGATGTCTCGCCCTTGCGCAACACGATGAAGATCGAACCGCTGACAGTGGACGATTTTCGCATCGCTGCCACTGGCAGCACGGCCCGGGTCGTGACGATCGACCGGCCGCGCTTCACCCGATGGGGCGAGACGAGAGCCGAGGTTTCGGGCGGATATCTGGTGCCGCCGAAGGGTACGACGCTGATCGCCGTCGCCCATCGGCATGGCCGCGCCGACAGCCGTCCGCGGGTCGGTTTGCTTGAAGGCTGGGGCGAGTGGCGCGGCGCCTTTGCGACGACCGTTTCGCACGACAGCCACAATCTGACGGTCTTCGGCGGCAACCCCCGCGACATGATGGTTGCGGCCAATGCGGTGATTGAAGCCGGCGGCGGGATGGCGGTCGCTGCCGGAGGAAAGGTCGAGGCGCTGCTGCCTCTGCCGCTTTGCGGGCTTGTTTCGGACACGTCGCTGGCCGAAGTCGCAGCAGGGTTCGCGGCCATTCGCGAGGCTGCCGGCGGAATCGTGGAGTGGCAGCCTCCTTATCTCGTGTTCAAGGCCTGCTTCGGGGCGACGCTCGCCTGCAATGCCGGGCCGCACCAGACGGATCGCGGCATTGCCGACGTGGCGACCGGCAAGCTGCTCGAAAGCCCGGTCCTGGAGACGTTCTGACGCTCTTCAGGCCTCGAGCTCCTGTTCCACCAGCGCGGTCCAGAAGGCAGCGCCGGGACCGATCGCCGCGTCGTTGAAGTCGTAGGCGCTGTTATGGTGCAGCGCGCCGTCGACGGCGGGGCCATTGCCGAGCCAGACATAGCAGCCGGGCGTCTCCAGCGCAAAAAAGGCGAAGTCGTCCCCGGCGGTCGAGGGCGGGAAGCTGGTCAGCGCCTTCTCGCCGAAGACGGACCGGGCGGCCGAAAGTGCGCGTGCCGTCGCGTCCGGATCGTTGACGACCGGGGGAATACGCCGCTCGAAACGATAATCGGCCTCGATGCCGTACATCGCCGCGGTCCCCTGCGCCAACCGACCGATCTCTTCTTGCAGCTGGTCGCGCACATGCGGCGTATAGGCGCGCGCCGTGCCGCCGATCTCGACCGTGTCCGGAATGACGTTCAGGGCTTTCGGATCGCCTGCTTGCAGCGCGCAGGCGCTGACGACCGCCGGCTGCAGCGGGTCGACCACCCGGCCGACCACAGTTTGCAGGGAAGCAAGAAACGTCCCTGCCGCCGTGATCGGATCGCGGCCGAGATGCGGCTTGGCGCCGTGCGTGCCGACGCCGCGGAAGGTGAGGCGCCAGCTGTCGGACGAGGCAAGCTGCGGCCCCGCCACGACGGCCATCTCGTCCACTGCAAGGCCCGGCATGTTGTGCAATCCATAGACCGCGTCGCAAGGGAAAAGGTCGAACAGCCCGTCCTCCACCATGCGCCTGGCGCCGCCGCGGCCTTCCTCGGCAGGCTGGAAGATGAAATGGACCGTTCCCGAGAAGTCACGCGTGGCCGCAAGGTGGCGCGCAGCGCCGAGCAGCATCGTCGTATGGCCGTCATGGCCGCAGGCATGCATCTTTCCCGCTATCTTGGATTTGTAAGGCCGATCGGCGAATTCCGGCATCGCGAGCGCATCCATGTCGGCGCGCAGGCCGATCGCGCGCGTGCCGTTGCCGACCTGCAGCGTGCCCACGACGCCTGTCTTGCCGAGGCCCCGGTGGACCTTGAGGCCTGCTTCTTCGAGGAGCTTCGCTACGAGGTCGCTCGTCCGCTCTTCCTCGAAACCGAGTTCGGGATAAGCGTGCAGGTCGCGGCGAAAGGCCGTGAGAAAGGTGAGATCGTCGACAATCCCGGGGGGCACGCGCATCGGCAGGCATTCCTTGAGCAGTCTGGAAAGGGCCTGAATTCCCCAGCTTTTGGCGCTCGGGTGTGCCCTTTCGGTTTGATCGAAGCGGCAATGGGTATAGACGAAAAACTCTGGGATCAGAACCTTTTACTCACCCGAACGGACGCTTGGCATGACGGAAACGAAGGCGATCGAGCCGCACGATTACTGGCAGGAGGTCTTTCCACCCGGTAGCTTTGTCGGGCACGGCGGCTTCCGCGCCTCTTTTCCGGCCACTCTCGCGGACGGACGCCAGATCCTCCTGCCGATCCGGCCGCTTGCGGACGGCAAGCATGCGCTGGCCTCGCTGATCATCAATCAGGCGAGCTTCGAGGTGGAGGACGCGCTCGCGGAGGAACTGGCCGCCCGACTTTCACCCTTCCGACCGGAAATCGTCGCGGGTCTTCCGACACTCGGCCTGACGCTTGCCGCAGCCGTTGCCCGCAAGCTCGGCCACAAGCGCTATGTGCCGCTCGGAACCTCGCGAAAATTCTGGTACGTCGACGATCTATCCGTTCCCCTGTCGTCCATCACGACACCGGGCCAGAAGAAGCGACTCTACGTCGATCCCCGCATGCTGCCGCTGTTGAGGGGCCGGCGAGTCGCCCTGATCGATGATGTGATATCGAGCGGGGCCTCGATACTTGCCGGCCTGTCGCTGATGGCGGCCTGCGGCATCGAGCCGGTCGCGATCGCTGCCGCCATGTTGCAGTCGGACCGGTGGCGCAAGCCGCTCGCCGACCTCTCTCCGCAATGGCCGGAGCGGACCGTAGGCGTCTTCGCGACGCCGATGCTCGTCCGGGCCGAAGACGGCGCCTGGACCGCGTCCGATACCCGGATCTGACGTTGCCGGTGCCCGCAGGAGCGCCGGGAATGCCCTCGAAAACTTGAAAGTCTTTCGCTCCCGGCGTCGAAATCGGTGGCTAGCGATCATGCGCGCGAAAACGCACAATCGGGTGCTTGCGATGGCGTCCCATCCGGCGAGGCCGCACGGCCTGGATCATACCCCCTGAAGAAATATCGGGGCGCGATCAACTTGCAATGGCCGGGCTCTTGGAGGAGCAACACACCCGGTCTCTGTCGTTCGGCTGCGTCGAGATGACGTCTGCCAAGGGAGGAAAAATGTTTGAACGACTTTTCAAGCTTAAGGAGCACGGCACGACCGTCCGCACGGAAGTGATCGCCGGCGTTACGACGTTCCTTACGATGTCCTACATCATCTTCGTCAATCCTGACATCCTGTCGACCACGGGCATGGACCGCAACGCGATCTTCGTCGCGACCTGTCTTGCGGCCGCTCTCGGCTCCGCCGTCATGGCTCTCGTTGCCAATTGGCCGATCGGCATGGCGCCGGGCATGGGCCTCAACGCATTTTTCGCCTTCACGGTCGTCGCCGCCCTCGGCTTCACCTGGCAGCAGGCACTCGGCGCCGTCTTCATCTCCGGCATCATTTTCCTGCTCCTGACGGTCACGGGGGTCCGAAGCTGGCTGATTGCAGGCATACCGCATTCGCTGCGCAGCGCGATCGCGACCGGTATCGGCCTGTTCCTGGGCATCATTGCCCTGAAAAACGCCGGCATCGTCGTCGACAATCCGGCGACGCTGGTCGGCCTCGGCGATATCAAGCAGACGGGACCGCTGCTCGCGATCCTCGGCTTCTTCGTCATCGCCGTTCTCGACGCGCTCAATGTCCGCGGATCCATCCTCATCGGTATCCTGGTGGTAACGGTCCTGTCGATGTTTCTCGGCGTGTCGGAATTCCAGGGCATCGTCTCTGCGCCGCCGAGCATTGCGCCGACCTTCCTCCAGCTCGACATCATGGGCGCCCTGCATGGCGGTCTTGTCCACGTCATTCTCGTCTTCGTGCTCGTCGAGGTCTTCGACGCGACCGGCACGCTGATCGGTGTCGCCAAGCGCGCGAAATTGGTGGAAGAGGGCAAGCCCAGCCGTCTCGGGCGTGCATTGCTTGCCGACAGCTCGGCCATCGTCGCCGGCTCGCTGATGGGCACCAGCAGCACGACCGCCTATGTCGAAAGCGCCTCGGGCGTGCAGGCGGGCGGGCGCACCGGTCTAACGGCGCTGACGATCTCGGTGCTGTTCCTCGCCGCGCTCTTCATCTCGCCGCTTGCCGCCGCCGTTCCGTCCTATGCGACCGCGCCGGCACTGCTTTACGTTGCCGGCCTGATGATGCGCGAGCTCACCGAGATCGAATGGGACGACCTGACGGAGGCGGCACCCGCGGCGCTGACCGCCATCGCCATGCCCTTCACCTATTCGATCGCCAACGGTCTCGCCTTCGGCTTCGTAAGCTATGTCGTCCTGAAGGTCTGCACCGGCAAGTGGAACGTCATCCACCCGGCGACCCAGCTCGTCGCGGCACTGTTCATCGTCCGCTTCGCATTCTTCGCCGAGTGACGGAGCATGGTTGGGGGAGGGTCGCGACCGGCGCGGCCCTCCAAGCCGCCACGGTCGTTGACAAGCCGTCAAACCTCTCGCGTTCTTGCCGGACTTTAAGACATACTTCGCGGCGCTCGCGTGACAAAGTTGGACTTGAGTAACCCATCATGATAGGTTACTTGCGTATATGGCCACGATCTATCGCGCAAACGGCCTGAGCGTCGTCATCTTTACTGACGATCATGAACCGGCCCATGTACATGTCTTTGGCGATGGGCAGGTCAAGATCAACCTGATCGGACCGGATGGCGTTCCGGAATTGATTTGGGCTGATGGCATGAAGCGGAGCGATGTACGCCGGGCCGTCCAGATCGTCAACGAACGGCAACAGCAATTCCTCGGCAGATGGAGGGCGATTCATGGCTGAATTGACGGACACCCAAATCGAAGCAGCTTTGGAGAGCGGCCGGATGGCGCGAGAAACAGAGCCCCGTGCTGCATCTGCGCGCTATGACGAGCGAAGCGGCCGGATCGTTGTGGAGTTGACCAATGGCTGCACGTTCGCTTTTCCGCCACGCCTGGCGCAGGGACTGGAAGATGGGAGCAGCGATCAGCTCGCCGCAGTCGAGATCCTTGGGCAAGGTTATGGCCTGCATTGGGAGGCCTTGGACGTCGATCTTTCGATTCCGGGCCTTTTGGCCGGCATATTCGGCACCAAGGCTTATATGGCGCGGCGGGCGGGGCAAGTGACATCGCCGGCGAAGGCAGCAGCCGCGCGTGCTAATGGTGCCAAGGGCGGGCGGCCGCGCAAAACGGCCCGCGGCTAGAGCGGGATGAGGAAAAGTGTGCGCGGTCTGCCGCCCACGTCCCGCTCTAACCTATTGAATCGATCACACTCACGACTCTAGGTCAACCCGACCTAATGTCATTCTGATCTAGGATATGCTCGCCTCGGCGACCCGGCCGTAAATGCGTAGGCGGCTGACGCCGCCATCCGGGTAGATGTTCAGGCGCACATGCGTGACCGGACCGGCATGTCCAAGCATATCTGCCCCATACTCATGGATGCTGTCGGCGGAAAGATTCCGGTGCGGCAGAAGCTCTTCCCAGAACATCGCGGAGGAGGCGGCGAGCATGTCGCACCCGGCAGCCACGCCTGCGAGGTCAGCCGCCTGTAGCGAGCAACCGTCCGGGTAGTTGCCCTTGAAGTGCGCCGTGTCGACGACGATGCGATCGACGTGCCCGCGTGCGGCAAGCTTGACGATGATCCAGTCGTAGCCCGGTTCGCGGCGTCGGCGCGTTTCCCAGCCATCGCCCATATTCGTACCCCGGCCGGGCGCAATGAGGCGCTCGTGGCCGTAATGGCCGTTGGAGAAGGCGACGATCCGGCCCCCGGAAAGGCAGGAGGCGAGATCGATCGTCTCGTTCGCCATAGCCTTGAGATCGAGGGCCGGAGTGCCGTAGACCCGCAGCCGGGCGATACCGCCATCCGGATGGATACGCAACCGGACGTGGCTGTAGACCGCGTCGGAGTGCACGGCGAAGAAGTGATGTGCATTCGGTCCGAGGGCGGTGACCGCCAGCAGTTGGATCCACTCGGTCGCCTCGTCCGGATCTTCCGCCGAATGACAGGCTTCTATCGAGCAGGCGCTCGGATAATTGCCGGTGAAGTGCGACGTGTCGACGTCGAAGCCGGCAATCCGCCCTTTCACGGCGAGCGCGATGACCGCGTAGTCGTGGCCGGCACCGCGGCGGCGGCGGGTTTCCCAGCCGTCCATCCATTTGCCGTTATCGTCGTAAAGGCCGGGGTGGAACGCGGCCGGCTCGTCCTTGAGCATGCGCTCCACCGGGCCGAAGAATTCGTCCGTCGCAAAGAGCGCGCGGGCGCCGAGACCCGCGGAAGCGAGGTTGATCGTCCCGCCCGCAAAGGCGGGGGGAACTTCAGCGGCGCGCGTCATGGCGCCGCCTCAGCCCGCCAAAGTGTCGCGCAGCCGCAACAGCGCGATCCGCTCCACCTGGCGGCACGCGGTGTTGAACTCGGTCTCCCGATCGTTGCCGATACGGTTCTCGAAGGCGGCAAGAATCTCGTCCTTGCTGCGCCCCTTGACGGCCATGATGAAGGGAAAGCCGAACTTCTCGACATAGGCGTGGTTGAGGGCCGTGAAGCGCTCGCGCTCCTGATCCGTCAGCGCGTCGAGACCCGCGGAAGCCTGCTCCGAAGTCGAGCTTTCGGTCAGGCGCTTCGCCTGGGCGAGCTTGCCGGCAAGATCGGGGTGGGCGATGAGGACGGCTAGCCGTTCCTCGTCGCTTGCCTCGCGAAAGACCGCGCAGAGCGCCGCGTGCAGTCCCGACGCGGTGTCGTTGGCGGGGCCGAGTTCGCCTGCGAAGGCGCGTCTGGCGATCCAGTCCGAGTGCTCGAACACCCCTCCGAAGCGACCAATGAAGTCATCTTTCGACAATCGCGACGGTCGGTTTTCATTCGGCTGGAACGGATAGGTTTCTGCCCAGTAGCGGGCAATGTCGATGCGGCGGGCAAGCCAGACTTTCTCGTGGCTCTTCACATAGTCGAGGAAGCGCGCCAGTGCGGCGGCGCGGCCGGGCCGGCCGACTAGACGGCAGTGGAGGCCGATGCTCAACATCTTCGGCGCGCCGGCAGCGCCCTCGGCGTAGAGAATGTCGAAACTGTCCTTCAGATAGCTGAAGAACTGGTCGCCGCTGTTGAAGCCCTGTGGCGTTGCGAAACGCATGTCGTTGGCGTCGAGGGTGTAGGGGATGACGAGCTGGTGCCGGCCGGCATGTTCGTGCCAGTAGGGCAGGTCGTCCGCATATGCGTCGGAGACGTAGTCGAAGCCGCCGGTCTCGGTCACGAGGTCGAGTGTGTTCACGGAACAGCGGCCGGTATACCAGCCGGTCGGCCGTTCGCCGGTTACGATCGTGTGAAGGCGGATCGCCTCGGCAATCTCGGCGCGCTCGCGCTCCGCGTCGAAATCCTTGTGCTCGATCCATTTGAGGCCGTGGGAAGCGATTTCCCAGCCGGCGTCCTGCATGGCGGCCACCTGTGCGGGCGATCGCTTGAGAGCCGTGGCGACGCCGTAGACGGTTGCCGGTATCTCCTTTTCGGTGAACAACCGGTGCAGCCGCCAGAAACCGGCGCGCGCGCCGTATTCGTAGAGCGATTCCATGTTCCAGTGGCGCTGGTCTGGCCAGGCCTGAGCGCCGACGATTTCCGAGAGAAAGGCCTCCGACGCCGCGTCGCCATGAAGCACGCAGTTCTCTCCGCCCTCCTCGTAATTGATCACGAATTGCACGGCGATCCGGGCGCCGTCGGGCCAGGCGATGCGCGGGTTCGGACCATGGCCCAGGAGATCGCGGGGATATCTCATAGCAGCAGCTCCTCCAGAGATTGTCTCGTCGCCCAATTCGTAGCGAGAATTCCGCTCTCCCATTCCCCCCGAAAAATTTGAAAGTCTCGAAGGTTGAGCCCGCTACACAAGGGCACCCGCCCCCCGGATACTCTATCCTCGATGCTGACTTTCGGAGGAGCGACAGAATGCAAGTTCAAGACGGAACGCCCGGGCGCCTGACGACCCACGTATTGGACACGGCGAGCGGGAAACCGGCAAGCAATCTGCGCATCGATCTCTACCGGATTGAAGGTGAACGGACGGAGCTTCTTTCCTCGACCCGCACCAACGATGACGGGCGCTGCGATGCGCCGCTTCTCAACGGCTCCACGATGGCAACCGGAACCTACGAGCTGCGCTTTCACGCCGGAGAATATCTCGGCACTGCGGACGAGCGCGGCACGCACCCGTTTCTCGACGTGATCCCTATCCGCTTCGGGATCGCCGACCGGGCCGCGCATTATCACGTGCCGCTCCTGCTTTCGCCCTACGGCTATTCCACCTATCGCGGGAGCTGACGGCAATGACGACCGAAATCCGCAATACGATCCGTTTCCTTTTGAACCACCGGCCCGTCGAGCTTGCCGATGTATCGCCGGTGCAGACGCTGCTGGACTTTCTGCGCATCGACCGGAGTCTGCGCGGGACGAAAGAAGGCTGCGCGGAAGGCGACTGCGGCGCCTGCACCGTGCTTGTCGGCCGGCTTCTCGACGGCAAGCTCAAATACGAATCCGTCAACGCCTGCATCCGCTTCGTCGCATCGCTTGACGGCTGCCATGTGGTGACGGTCGAAGCGCTTGCGCAGCCGAACGGGCCGCTGCACCCCGTGCAGCAGGCGATGGTCGACACGCACGCCTCGCAATGCGGTTTCTGTACACCCGGTTTCGTGATGTCGCTCTACGGCCTCTGGATGACGAATGCGAAGCCGAGCGTTCAGGAAATCGAGAAGGCGCTGCAGGGCAACCTCTGTCGCTGCACCGGTTATGCGGCGATCATTCGGGCGGCGGAAGCGATTGCATCGGTCGGCGAGCTCGGCAAGGATCCGCTGATCGTGGAACGTGAGGAGATCACGCGGCAACTGGAGGCGCTTCGGGACGGGCGGCGCGTCGAGATCGGAGGCAAAGACGAGCGCGTCGTGCTTCCGGCCTCGCTGGACGATTTCGCTGTGGTTCTTGAGACGAACCCCAAGGCGACGATCGTCGCCGGTTCGACCGATGTCGGGCTCTGGGTCACCAAATTCATGCGCGACATCGCGCCGGTCGTCCATCTCTCGCATCTTGAAGAACTGCGGCGGATCTCCGTCGATGCGAACGGGATCAGCCTTGCCGCCGGCGTAAGCTACACGGAGGCCTATCCGGTCATCGTCCGGCACTTCCCGCAACTTCGCGAGCTCTGGGATCGTATCGGCGGCGAGCAGGTGCGCAATATGGGCACGGTCGGAGGCAATATCGCCAACGGTTCGCCGATCGGCGACACGCCGCCGGCGCTGATCGCACTTGGCGCTTCGGTGATCCTGCGCAAGGGAACACGCCGCCGCACGCTGCCCCTCGAAGCCTTCTTCATCGAATACGGCAAGCAGGATCGCGAACCCGGCGAATTCGTAGAGACTGTCCGGATCCCCTTCCTGGACGAGACCGACCGCTTCGCCGTCTACAAGATCACGAAACGCTTCGATGAAGATATCTCCGCAGTCTGTGGCGCGTTTCGCGTGAAGCTCGACGGTGACGGCAAGGTTGCCGACGTGGCTATCGCCTTTGGCGGCATGGCGGGCACGCCGAAGCGCGCGTCGAACGTGGAGGCCGCACTCAAGGGCGCGCAATGGAACGACGCTGCCATCGAGGCTGGCGTAGCGGCCTTCGAGCGGGATTACACGCCGCTCACCGACTGGCGCGCCTCTTCCGAATATCGGATGCTCGTTGCGAGGAATCTTCTGCGGCGCTTCCATCTGGAAACGCAGGAAACGCGCAATATCCGGATCGACCGCACGGTCGCGGTGGCTATGTAGAGAGGGTGGACCCATGAATGTGATGCAGCCCGTCGATCGCGTCCGCGGCGCCGTCCACGACAAGGAACGCCACGAATCCGGTCACAAGCACGTTTCCGGAACCGCAGAATACATTGATGACATTCCCGAGCCCGCGGGCACCCTTCATGGCTATCTGGGGCTCTCGCAGCGCGCGCATGCCGAAATCCTGTCGGTGGATTTCGAGGCGGTGCGTAACAGTCCTGGTGTCGTGGGAGTGCTCACGGCGGAGGACATACCCGGCGAGAACGATGTCAGTCCGGCGCACAAGCACGACGATCCCGTCTTCGCGACCGGCAAGGTCGAGTTCCACGGCCAGCCGATCTTCGCGGTCATCGCGACCTCGCGCGAGGCCGCCCGGCGCGCGGCCGCCAAGGTAAAGATCGATTATCGCGATCTGCCGCATGTGACGGATGTTCTCGAAGCGGCGGCTGCGAACTATCCGCTGGTGATCGATCCCCTGAAGCTCGAGCGCGGCGACATCGATGCCGGCTTTGCCAAGGCGACAAACACCGTTTCGGGCGAAATGCGTATCGGTGGCCAGGATCACTTCTATCTCGAAGGCCAGATCTCCTTTGCGATCCCCGGCGAGGATGACGAAGTGACGGTCTTTTCCTCGACCCAGCATCCGAGCGAGACGCAACTCATGGTCGCCCATGTGCTGGGCGTGCCGTCGAATGCAGTGACCGTGAACGTCCGGCGGATGGGCGGCGGCTTCGGCGGCAAGGAGACGCAGGCAAATCTTTTCGCTGCGGTTGCGGCAGTGGCCGCGAGGAAATACCGCCGCGCGGTCAAGGTGCGCCCGGACCGCGACGACGACATGACGGCGACCGGCAAGCGCCACGACTTTCACGTCGATTACAAGGTCGGCTTCGACGACGAGGGCCGCATCGAGGCGGTGGACGCGGTCTTCGCCGCCCGCTGCGGCTTCTCGGCCGACCTTTCCGGACCGGTGACCGATCGCGCGCTCTTCCACGCCGACAATTGCTATTTCTACCCGAACGTCCGGCTGCGCTCGCGGCCGCTGAAGACCAACACGGTCTCGAACACCGCGTTCCGGGGTTTCGGTGGACCGCAGGGCATGGTCGGCGGCGAGCGGATAATCGAAGACGTCGCCTACGTGCTCGGCAAGGACCCGCTCGAAATCCGCAAGCTCAATTTCTATGGCGGCGAGGGGCGTAACCTGACGCCGTACCACCAGACGGTGGAGGACAACATCATCGGCCGGATCATCGAGGAGCTCGAGGCTTCGTCCGACTATGCCGCCCGGCGGCAGGCGGCCGTCGCATTCAACCGCGAGAGCTCCGTCATCAAGCGCGGCATCGCGCTGACGCCGGTGAAGTTCGGCATCTCCTTCACCAAGACGGAATACAATCAGGCCGGCGCCCTGGTCCATGTCTATACGGATGGCTCAATCCAGCTGAACCACGGCGGCACGGAGATGGGGCAGGGGCTCTACACCAAGGTGGCGCAGGTCGTAGCGGACGAGTTCCAGGTCGATCTCGACCATATAAAGGTGACCGCGACCTCGACCGGCAAGGTGCCGAACACCTCTGCGACGGCCGCTTCGTCCGGCTCGGACCTCAACGGCATGGCAGCCGCCAATGCCTGTCAGCAGATCAAGGAGCGGCTCGTGCGCTTCGCGGCCGAGCACTACAGGGTGAGCGAAGCTGATATCGCCTTCGAGCCGAACACGGTCCGGATCGGCGCCGGACGCATCGCCTTTACCGATCTTATCAAGGGGGCTTATGCCGCGCGCGTCCAGCTTTCGGCGGCCGGTTTTTACAAGACCCCGAAGATCCACTGGAGTCGCGCCGAAGGGCGGGGGCGTCCATTCTATTACTTCGCCTATGGCGCCTCCTGCTCCGAGGTCAGCGTCGACACACTGACCGGCGAGTACCAGGTCGAGCGGACCGATATCCTCCACGATGTCGGCAAGTCTCTGAACCCGGCGCTCGACCTCGGCCAGGTCGAAGGCGCCTTCGTGCAGGGCATGGGCTGGCTGACGACGGAGGAACTCTGGTGGGATGCCAAGGGCCGGTTGCGGACGCATGCGCCCTCCACCTACAAGATCCCACTCGCCTCCGATCGCCCGCGCGTGTTCAACGTGCGCCTGGCCGAATGGTCCGTCAACCGGGAGGAGACGATCCGGCGCTCGAAGGCGGTCGGGGAACCTCCTTTCATGCTGGGGATTTCGGTTCTGGAGGCGATATCCATGGCAGCGGCGAGCGTTGCGGATTATCGTATTCCGCCGCGCATCGATGCCCCGGCGACGCCGGAGCGCGTGCTGATGGCGGTCGAGCGCCTGCGCGCCCACCGGGACGGGTAGGGACGATCGCGCGGCGAAGATAATGGATGACTGAGATGGCGCGCCGAGAAGACATCCGGGATTTCCTGAGCCGTGAAAGGGCCTGCGTGCTTGTCGAGGTGGCGAGCGCGGCAGGCTCGACGCCGCGCGATACCGATGCCTGGATGCTCGTTTCAAAAGACCGCACCTTCGCCACGATCGGCGGCGGACAGCTGGAATTCATGGCGATCGACCACGCGCGGAAACTCGTTCAGGGGGCGAAGGCGGACCTTCGACTGCCGATCCCCCTCGGCCCGGAGATCGGCCAATGCTGCGGCGGCCACGTCGCGCTTTCCTTCAAAAAGGTCGATGCGGACACGCGTGCGACACTCATCGAGCGCAGCGACGATGAGATCGCGCATCGGCCGCATGTCTATATCTTCGGCGCCGGGCACGTCGGCAACGCGCTCGCCATGGCGCTGTCGCACGTGCCGCTCAGGACCGTTCTCGTCGACACCCGCGAACATGAGCTCTCGGCCGCCGACGTACCGGGTATCGAGACCTGCCTGACCGCAATGCCCGAAGCCGTCGTGCGCGACGCGCCGCCGGGCAGCGCCTTCGTCGTCCTCACCCACGATCACGCACTCGACTTCCTGATCGCGACTGAGGCGCTCGGGCGCGAAGACGCCAGTTACGTCGGCATGATCGGTTCGAAGACGAAGCGCGCGACTTTCAAGAACTGGCTGTCGCGAGAGGTCAATCGTCCTGAGCTTTTCGAGAGGCTGGTTTGCCCGATCGGTGGTACGGTGGTGAAGGACAAGCGGCCGCCGGTGATCGCAGCCCTGACCGCGGCCGAGATAATGACCGCGGCGCTGAACCGCCATCTGCAGCCTCGCGCGCTCACCCCGAAGAGCCAGAGATCGATCAAGGCATAGGCCGGTTGTCGCCCTTTCGCGGGCGGATCACGCAGTCTGTCACGCGATCGGCCTCGTTCAGCTCGGCGGCGTGGCGCTGACCCCACTCGCAGAGTGCCAGCAGGACTGGCTCGAGGCTGAGGCCGAGCGTCGTCGCAGAATATTCGACGCGCGGCGGTATCTCGCGGAAAATCTCCCTGCGTACGAGGCCATGCTCCTCCATTTCGCGGAGCTGCTGGATCAGCACTTTCTGGCTGACGGCGGGTATCAGCCTTCGCAACTCGGAAAGCCGCTTCGGCCTATCGAACAGATGGTAGAGGATGATGGCTTTCCAGCGTCCGGAGATCACCTTGAGTGCGCGCTCGGAGGGCAGCACCGGCAATTTCTTTATGATGTCGGCCATGGTTACCCATCGGTCAGTATGGAACGAAAGAGTGTGTAGATGTGGTCCGGAGACTACCCCTAAATAACCGCGCAAACCAACAGTTTCGAGGTAAGTTCTTATGAAGGCCATTGAATTTCGCCGCTTCGGGGCGCCAGACGTGCTCCGAGCGTCGATGTCCCTACACCGAGCCCGGGCAGAGGCGAGGCGCTCGTCCGCGTGGGTGCCGTCGGCGTCAACTATTTCGAGGTTCTGATGCGGCAGGACCGCTACGCGGTCACGCCCGAACTGCCGATGATCCCGGGTGTGGAGGTCGCCGGCGTCGTCGCAGCGGTCGGAGAGGATCTTCCTCAAGATCTCGTCGGCAGTCGTGTCGCGGCCCCGATGTTCGCTCATGGGCGGGGTACCGGCGGATATGCCGAATATGTGGCGGTCGAGGCCGCGATGCTGGTGCCGATCCCGGACGGACTTTCCTTCGAAGCGGCTGTTGCCATGATGGTGCAGGGCCTCACGGCTCTTTATCTCGTCCGGCAAAGCGCGCTGCAGAACAAAACGCTGCTGATCAGCGCTGCGGCAGGCGGTGTGGGTTCACTGCTCGTGCAATTGGCAAGGAAAGGCGGTGCGCGGACGATCGTTGCCGTTGCGAGTTCGGAGGAAAAGCTCGACTTCGCCCGTTCGATCGGTGCTCACGTCGGCATCAACTATGCGGCCCCTGATTGGACGGCAACGCTCAGGAGGGCTTTGAACGGTGGCGGGGTCGACATTCTCTACGATTTCGTCGGCGGCGAATTTACCGACGCTGCGATCGATCTGCTGGCACCGGCGGGAGAGCTGGTTTTCGGGGCCCTCGGCAGGTTTGCGTTGAGCGCGCGGCAAGCAGAATCGATGTTCGCACTGAACCAATCCCTGCGCGGCTTCGCCTTACTGCCGCTCTTGAACCTCGCCGGATCGAAGGCGGATCTCACCGAGCTTTTCAACCGGGCGCAAGAGGGCGCCTTGACGGTCGCGATCGACAGCCGCTTTTCGCTGGATCGGGCAGCGGACGCACACCGGGCGATCGAGAGCCGCCGAACGATCGGTAAGGTCGTGCTTGTGCCCTGAGGGCGCTGCGCTCAAGCGCTTGAACGCTCCTGCACCTCATGAGGCTCGGCAAGCATCTTGCCGATCAGCCGCTGACAGCGCTCGGCCATGAAGTCAATCATCAGCCGGACCTTCGGATCCTGGAAGCGCTTGTGCGGGTAGATCGCCGCAAGCTGGGCGCCGAGCGGCGGCGTCTCCTCGAGCACCGGGACGAGCAAGCCCTCGTCGATATGCTGTTTCACCTCGAAGAGCGGCTTGTTGACGATGCCGCGTCCGTCAAGCGCCCACTGGGTGAGCACGTCGCCATCATCCGAATCATAGGGACCGCCGACCTCGAACTTGCGAACGCCATCCGGTGTCTGCAAGGTCCAGTAATACTCCTTCGACCCGGGATAGCGCAGCAGAAGACAGTCGTGGCTGTGGCTTAGGAGGTCGTCCGGCGACGAAGGGATGCCGCGCCTTTCGAAATAGCGCGGCGACCCGCAGAGCACGCGGTCGCAGTTCATGATGCCGCGCATGCGCAGGTTCGAATCCTCGAGTATCCCGAGCTTGAAGGCGATGTCGACGCCCTCGGCAAGGATATCGACATTATGATCGGAGAGGCGCAACCGCACCTCGATATCCGGGTAGCGGTCGTGAAACTCCGGTATGCCGGGCGCGATCAGTCGCCTGCCGATGCCGAGCGGGGCGGTGATCTTCAGCGCTCCCTTCGGATTTCTTGAAAGATCGGCGATGGCGCTCTCCGCCTCGTTCACCGCTTCGAGGATCTTTACCGCGCCTTCGTAGAAGACTCGTCCGTGCTCGGTCGGCGTCAGTTTTCTGGTGGTGCGGTTGAACAGGCGCACGCCCATATGCCGCTCCAACTCCTTGATTCTGTTGCTGGCAACCGCCGGCGTGACGCGCTGATCGCGGCCCGCTGCCGACAGCGTTCCAAGTTCCACGACGCGCACGAACACACGCACATTATCGAGATAGGACATGCTTCCGCCTCTGCTCTTCCGGCGCGAACGTAGCGCTCCGGCCCCTCTTCGATTTTATAGTTTTTTTTGAAAGAGTTGGTGCGATGGCGCCGTTCCCGCCTCGCCAAGCAATGACACATAATGAGCGCGAGAGAAATGGGGAGAACTCAATGTACGAGTATGCCATCGCCTGGGATTGGCTGACATTTGCGGTGAGATGGCTGCATGTCATCACCGGCATAGCCTGGATCGGCTCATCCTTCTACTTCGTCGCGCTCGACCTGGGGCTGAAGCAGCGTCCGGGCATGCCGGTCGGCGCCTACGGCGAAGAGTGGCAGGTGCATGGCGGCGGCTTCTATCACATTCAGAAGTATCTGGTTGCGCCGGAAAACATGCCTGAGCACCTGATCTGGTTCAAGTGGGAGTCCTACGTCACCTGGCTCTCCGGTTTCGGCATGCTTGCGCTCGTCTACTATGCCGGCGCGGACCTCTACCTCATCGATCCGAACGTGCTCGACGTCTCGAAGCCGATGGCCATCGCCATCTCGCTGGCTTCGCTCGGCTTCGGCTGGCTTGCCTATGACACGATCTGCCGTTCGCCGTTCGGCAACGACAATACGCGGCTGATGGTGCTGCTCTATTTCATCCTCGTTGCCGTCGCTTGGGGTTACACCCAGCTCTTCACGGGCCGGGCGGCCTATCTCCATCTCGGCGCCTTCACGGCGACCATCATGTCGGCCAACGTGTTCTTCATCATCATCCCGAACCAGAAGAAAGTCGTTGCCGACCTGATCGCAGGCCGTACGCCCGATCCTGCGCTCGGAAAGCAGGCGAAGCAGCGTTCGACGCACAACAACTATCTGACGCTGCCCGTGCTGTTCCTGATGCTTTCGAACCATTATCCGCTCGCCTTCGGCACGCAGTATAACTGGATCATCGCCTCGCTGGTCTTCCTCATGGGGGTCACGATCCGTCACTGGTTCAACACCCGCCACGCCAACAAGGGCAGCCCGACCTGGACATGGCTCGCGACGGTGCTTCTGTTCATCGCCATCATGTGGCTCTCCACCGTGCCCAAGGTCCTCTCCGAAGGCGGAGAGGCCAGGGCTTCGACGGCCGTCGAGGCCGTCGTCGCGTCGCCGGACTTTTCCAAAGTGCGCGATACCGTGCTTGGCCGCTGTTCCATGTGCCATGCGCGCGAGCCCGGATGGGAAGGCATAATCGTGCCGCCGAAGGGCGTCGTTCTCGAAGCCGACCGCGACATCGTCGCGCATGCCCGCGAAATCTACCTGCAGGCGGGGCGATCGCATGCCATGCCGCCTGCCAACGTCACCGGCATCACCGAGGAGGAACGCCAGCTTATCGCCTCCTGGTACGAGACGACCGTAAAGGAAGGAAAGGTCCAATGAACGATCTCTTGATCCGCGGCCGCGTGCTGACTTTCGTCAAGGAACCCGAGAGCATCGACGATGCCGGCTCCTATCGCTACCTCGAGGACGGCGCCGTTTTCGTGAGGAAGGGCAAGATCGAGGGCGTCGGCCCTTACGGCGACATAGCGGGGCAGGCGGGGCCCGGCGTAGAGGTCGCCGATCATCGGCCGCACCTCGTACTGCCCGGCTTCATCGATACGCACCTGCATTTCCCGCAGACACAGGCTATCGCCTCCTACGGTGCGCAGCTCCTCGAATGGCTGAACACCTATATCTTCGTCGAGGAGCAGAAGTTCAAGTCGCCCAAGCACGCCGCCTTCATCGCGGGCCGCTTCATGGACGAACTCCTCTCCAACGGCACGACCACCGCAGTTGCCTATTGTTCGGTGCATCCGGAAAGCGTCGATGCCTTCTTCACCGCGGCCGAAGAGCGAAACATGCTGATGATCGGCGGCAAGGTGATGATGGACCGCAACGCGCCGGACGCGCTGCAAGACACGCCGGAAAAGGGCTATGACGAGACGAAGGCGCTCATCGCCAGGTGGCATGGCCGCGGCCGCGCGCATTATGCGATCAGCCCGCGGTTCGCGATCACTTCGACGCGGGAGCAGATGGAGGTGAGCCGCGTGCTCGCTGCCGAGCATCCGGATTGCTACGTTCAGACCCACCTGTCCGAAAACCGGGACGAGATCGCTTTCGCCACCTCGCTCTATCCGGAAGCGAAGGACTATACCGACATTTATGCGCGCTACGAGCTGCTCGGCCGCAAGACTCTGCTCGGCCATTGCATCCATCTGAGCGACCGCGAGATATCGGTCCTCGCAGAGACCGGAGCGGTCGGCGTCTTCTGTCCGACCTCGAACCTGTTCCTCGGCAGCGGGCTCTTCGATCGCGACCGTTTCGACAGGCTCGGCGCACGCCATGCGGTTGCGACCGATGTCGGTGGCGGTACGAGTTTCTCGATGCTGGAAACGATGGACGAAGCCTATAAGGTCCTGCACCTGCAGGGCCAGCGGCTCTCGCCGCTCAATTCCTTCTACATGTTGACGCTCGGCAATGCGCGCGCGCTCGATCTCGAACACCGGATCGGCTCGCTGCATGCCGGCGCGGATGCGGACATCGTCGTCCTCGACAGCCGCGCCAAGCCGGCCATGGAGCTCAGGATGCAGGTTGCCTCGACGCTTGCCGAAGAGCTCTTCATTCTGCAGACCATGGGCGACGACCGCTCGGTGGCCGAGGTATATGTGGCGGGCGAGCCGATGAAGAGCGGCCGGCGGGAGACGAAGGCCGAGGCCGTGAGGGCACTGGCGACGGCATAGCTGAAAGTACGATCAAAGGAAGCGTGCAGCAGGGTGCATCCGCCTGCCGGCAGCTCGCCCATTTAGATAGTGAGCTTCGCGAGGGACGGGGAAGGTGCCGCGAACCCCTTCGCCCCCGCCTGTGGGGAGCAGGTGCCGGCCGGCGGGTGAAGGGCCTTCGCCGACGGCGGGGACCGCAACAGGCAACTACCGCCCGTTGATCGCAATGCGCTTGGCTTTCGACTGGGCCTGCTCCGTCTTCGGCAGGGTCACCGTCAGGACGCCATTGCGGAAGGTCGCATTCACCCTGCTTTCATCCACCTCGTATCCGAGCGGAATGCGCCGTTCGAAGCGACCGTAATATCGCTCAGAGAACTGGTTTTCCTCGTCCTCGGTCTCTGCCCGTTTTTCGCCTCGCAGCGACAGCACGCCCTCGGACAAGGACAGTTCGACATCCTTTTCCTCGAGACCCGGCAGTTCAGCGGTCACCTTGATTTCCTTATCCCGGTCGGAGACCTCCACGCTCGGCCAGCCGCCTGCAAAACCCGTAAGGCCGCTGAAGGGCAGGCGGGTTTCGAAGCTGCGGAAGGCGTCGTCGAACAGGCGGTTCATTTCCCTGTGGAGCGCCAGGAAGGGATTTCGGTCGTTGTCGCGATAGGAAGCCGGCACCTGGCCCTGCGCGCGGCCCCATGGGATGAGATCACGTACATTCATCGGTCCGTTCCTTTCTTTGCACTAGGAGCGGAGTGTGGGGTCTTGCGGCCTCTCCCGCTCCCATTCCGGAACCGAAGCGTCAGCGTCCGCCGGCGCTTCGGTGCGATTGGCATGCGCAGCTACGCTGCGTGTTTCTCGCCTTCGATCTGTTTCGAGGCCTCGCCGGCCGGCAATGCCTCTGCCTGATGTATCTCTATCCGGCGCGGCTTCATCTGCTCGGGAAGCTCACGGACGAGGTCGATCTTGAGCAGGCCGTTGGCGAGGTTAGCGCCGGTGACGCTGACAAAGTCGGCGAGCTGGAAGCGACGCTCGAAGTTGCGTGCGGCAATACCGCGGTAGAGATACTCGGTGTCGTCTTCCCCGGTTTTCGCACCCGTAACGGTCAGCATCTGCTGCTCGTGCGTGATGGTGATCTCGTCCGGGGCGAAGCCCGCTACCGACATTGCGATCCGGTACTGGTTCTCACCGACCCGCATAATGTCGTAGGGCGGCCAGTTGTCGTTAGGCGCCAGGCGACTTGCAGAATCCAAGAGGTCGAACAGATGTTCGAAGCCAACGCTGGAGCGCGACAGCGGCGAGAAATCGAAGCTTGTTCTCATAGCCATATCCTCCTTGAGCAACATGGACGATGAGGAGCGCCGAAGAGAACGGAGCCCCTCGACTGCGAGCCCCTTACAGGCGGCTCTCGCACCCGATTTAGTCATTCGAAGCCGGGTTTCAAGGGACTCCGGGCATCGATTTTCGTCCGTTGCTCCGGGCCGGCGGTGGCCGCAAAAACCGGCCGTTCGAACGAGGGCTCAAGCCGCTGATCGAGGTTCTTGAATTTACCTTTTCCGCTCCAATATCTGGTGAGCGCGATACGTTTTCGAGACGCGCAGAGATCAATACGGCACCTCGCAGCGCTGCCTGGTTCGTTCGACCCGTGAGAGTGCAGCGGGCGTGCAGTTCATTGACGGCATAGGAAAGGAGGAAAAATGCTTCTCAATGAGATCCCCTGGACGATCCCTCTCACCGTGCGCCTTTCCAACGGTCTGACGCACACTTTTGCCTCCGTTTACGAGGCCCTCGACTTCCTGGAAAACGAGTGGCCGCTCAGGAAGGGCGAGCGCTACGAACGGGCGGTGCGGACCTGTCGGCGGGCGTTGAACCGGATGACGCCGGCGGCAGTCGCGCGGGAAGCCTTCATCGCCGCTTGCCTTGAAGCGGGCATGCCGCTCGTCATGGCACCGCCGTCCCGCGAGCCGCAAGGCGATAGCGTCAAGGCTGCGCAAACGGCGTAAAGGAGGCGGATCAGGTAATCATGCACAGACCCCGGCATGCGCGCCGCGGCGCCGTCTTCATTTCGGCGACGGGAAACGTCTGTTAAGACGACGAAATGGCCTCCGGGCGGGGGCCGGACGATGATCTGCTACCAGATACGCGCGACGCCGGTAAATGCTGCGGCTGTACGCGCGAGCAATTGCGTGTGATCGCTGGCCGGGCGCGCAGTTGGGAGGGGGCGTTTCCCGATGTGGAAGCCGTGCTCGACGAGGCCTATCACTCGTCGAGCGCATGCTTGCACGCTCCGTTCTTGAAATCGACCGTGTAAAGTAATACCTTAATTAGAGCATTCCTTACCGAGGTAGATGATGAGCGCGACAGTGACGACAAAAGGTCAGGTGACCATCCCGAAGCCGGTGCGGGACTTCCTTGGCATCGTGCCGGGTACACGGGTAGATTTTCTGCGTGCCGCAGACGGCACCGTGGTTTTGACGCGGGCGGATGAGAAGCGGCCTGCGAGCCGCTTCAGCAAGTTGCGCGGCCATTCCGGGGAGGGTTTGAGCACCGATGCCATCATGGCGCTGACGCGCGGTGACGAGTGACGTTCGTCGATACGAACGTCCTGCTCGATGTGGTGACCGACGATCCGACCTGGGCGGATTGGTCGATCGGGCAACTCGAAGCCGCGGCGTTGCGGGGGCCGCTTCTGATCAATGATGTCGTCTATGCCGAACTTGCGGTGCGCTACGAGCAGATCGAGCGACTGGATGCGTTTGTGTCGGAAGCCGGGATCGATATCGCCGCCATGCCGCGGCCGGCGCTTTTTCTGGCTGGCAAGGTGTTCCTGAAATATCGCAAGGCAGGTGGACAGCGCACTGGCGTCCTGCCGGATTTCTTCATCGGCGCGCATGCCGCCGTCGACCGGTTGGATCTGTTGACGAGGGATACGGGGCGGTATCGGAGGCATTTCCCGACTGTAACGTTGATTACGCCGGACCGATAAGTCGCTTAATCGCGGGGATGCGCCGGAAGTGGGCTCTAGCAGCAACAGATCCCCTGGACGGTCCCTCTCACCGTGCGCCTTTCCAACGGTCTGACGCACACTGTTGCCTCCGTTTACGAGGCCTTCGACTTCCTGGAAAACGAGTGGCCGCTCAGGAATGGCGAGCGCTACGAACGGGCGGTGCGGACTTGTCGGCGGGCGTTGAACCGGATGACGCCGGCGGCAGTGGCGCGAGAGCCTTCATCGCCGCTTGCCTTGAAGCGGGCATGCCGCTCGTCATGGCATCGCCGGCCCGCGAGCCGCAAGACGATAGCGTCAAGGCTGCGCAAACGGCGTGAAGGAGGCGGACCGGCGGTCGCGTGGAGCGTCCGTATCGTCTCACTGGACGAAGACGCGTACGCTGGCGGCACGCCCCAGCGCATCGATGACCGTGAGTGTCGAGTAGCCGCCGCCATCCGGCAGCCACTGGCTGACGCGCCGTCGGGTCACGTCGGGTAGCGGGCGGCCATTGGCAAGCCAGCGAAAGGGCGCCCGGCCGCCCTGGAGCTTCAGCGTCAAGGGCGTGATCTCGCCGTCCCCATGCGCGCCAAGCTCGACGCGGGCGCCTTCCGGCGGGAACACGATCTGCGGCGCCGCTTCACGGGCCGAGGCCGAAAGCAGCCCGTTCGCCGTGACCGAGAAGCGCCGCTGGCTGATCGGCAGATCGGCCTGAACAAGCCGGACGGCGCCCGCGGGCGGGCCGGGCAGGGGTGTTATCGCGATCCCCGCCTTGGCAAATCCTTCGAAGAGAATCGGCGCCGCCGCACCGTAACCGGTCAGGCCGGGGACGGCGCCATTGTCGGCCCGGCCGACCCAGACACCGAGCACATAGCGGCCGTCGAAGCCTACGGACCAGGCATCGCGATAGCCGTAGCTGGTGCCGGTCTTATAGGCGATGCCGTGCCGGCGGCTTCCCGCCGGTGGCAGCACGTCGGAGAGTATGTCGGCGACATGCCAGGCGGCGACCGTCGACAGGAGCGGTTCGCCGTCGATGGGGCCGGGCACGCCTTCGATGCCGTCGCCGAGGCGCACCGGCCAGCCCTGGTTCGCCAGGCCCGCATAGAGCTGCACGAGCTCGCGAAGCGTGATGCCGACGCCGCCGAGGCCGATCGCAAGCCCCGGCGCCTCGTGCGGCGGCAATTTCGGCCTGACGTCGGCGCGCCGGAAGCGCACCATCAGGCGCGACGGACCGATGGCATCGAGCAGGCGGATCGCCGGCACGTTCAGGGACAGTTGCAGCGCCTCACGCACGCTGACGTCGCCCTGATAACTCATGTCGAAATTGCGTGGCCGGTAGCCGAAGAAGTCCGCCGGCCGGTCTTCGATGATCGTCTCCTGGCTGACGAGGCCCTCCTCGAAGGCAAGACCGTAGATGAAGGGTTTCAGCGTCGATCCGGGGGAGCGGGTGATCCGCGTCATGTCGATCCAGCCCGAGCGGCTTGCGTCGAAATAGTCGGCCGAGCCAACCTCGCCGACGATCTCGCCGGTCCTGCTATCGGCCATGACCATGGCGACCGACACCTTGGGGCCGAGCCTTGCAGCACCTTCGCGGGCGACGCCTTCGAGGCCCCGTTGGATATTGCGGCTAAGCGTTGTCGGATGCCTGCGCTCCGCCGGATGCTTCCGTCGCGCCGCCTCGGCGAGATGGGCAGCGTGGGCGGGAAGCTGCAGCCGGCGCGTCGGTATGGCGGTCATCGCCGCCCGCTCCGCTTCGCCTTCGCCGATCACCCTGGCGACCGCGGCGCGGGCGAGCACGCGTTTGCGGGCCGCTTCGGCGGCGGCAAGATTGCGGTCGGGCCGGCGCTTTTCCGGCAGTTGCGGCAGCGCGACGAGCAGTGCTGCCTCTCCAGCCGAGAGGCGCCGCGGCTCCTTGCCGAACCAGGCGAGGCTTGCCGCGCGCACGCCCTCGAGATTGCCGCCATAGGGCGCATGGGTCAGATAAAGATCGAGAATCTCGTCCTTGCCGAGGCGCCGTTCGATCTGGATGGCGCGCGCCACCTGCCGAAGCTTCGCCGCCAGCGTGCGTCTCTCCCGCGGCTCGATAAGCCGCGCCACCTGCATGGAGAGCGTGGAAGCGCCGGAAACGACATGGCCGCTGGTGATGAACTGCAGCGCGGCACGAGCGAGCGCCAACGGATCGACCCCGTGATGTTCGCGAAAGCGCTGGTCCTCATAGGCGATCAGCATTGCGATGAAGCGCGGGTCGACATCCTGCGCGGTCGTCTTCAGCCGCCACAGGCCATCCTTGGTCGCGAAGGCGCGTAGGAGGTGGCCGTCTCTGTCGAGAACTTCGGCCGAGACCGTTTCGGCTTCGGAGAGCGGCGGCGGAAAGGCCCTGTCGGCCCATTCGAGGGTGAAGACTGCGAGAGCGGACAGGATCAGGACGAGGGATACGGCGACGATCGCCCGGCCGCGTCTGGATGGGTCGCGTGGGGTTGCTGCCACAATGCCTTTGCGGTTCGACTTTCGCCGAGAGAACATCATCCTGCGTCCTACTGGGCTGCCTGCACCTCCATGCGTCCCGTCGCCGTGCGCGCCGAGAATTGCGGCCGGTACATGTCCTCCACGCTCGCGGCCGGATGGTCGTATGTGCCGGGCGTCACCGCGCGTACGACATAGGCGAGGGTGATTTCGCGGTTGTCGCCAGCCGAACGGTCGAAGGCGGCCACGAAGCGGTCGCTGCGGAATTCGGTATGGGCAGCCTCTACCTGGCCGATCCATTCGAAATTCGAAAGCTGGGCACTGTCGACGAGGCTTGGGTTGTCGATCTCGAATCCGGCGGGCAGGAGGTCGGTGATAAGCACCCGGGACGGCCAGTCGTTGCTCTCGGTCACCTTCAGCACCGCGACATAGCGCTCGTTCTGCCGGGCCTCGCTGACATTAGCGGCCGTTCCCTCGAGCGTGTAATAGCTCCGCTCGATGGAGAAGCCTTCGTCGCCGGCCGAGAGCGGCTGGGCTGGCGCCGCCACCGTCGTCACGACGGCGGAGACCATGTCGGTGCCCTCGTTGCGGATAACGACCGGGTGCTCGATCAGCGCATCGCCGGTCATGCGGGCTGCGTAACTGCCCGTGCGCGCTGCGCCGTTGACCTCGATCCTCATGTCTTCGTCGCCCCCCTGGATTGCGCGTGCGGCCAGGAGCATCCAGGTCTGCTCCTGGGTGCTCGTGTATCTCGCCTGCCGCCATTCCCGTGCGACGACCCTGGAAAGCTGGGGAATGATCGGCGGCACGGGCCGGCTCTCGGCTGCCAGCGCCAGCACGGCCGCGCCGTCGCGAAGCGAAGAGCCGTAGTCGGAGCGGGCGAGGCTGACATTGACGAGCCCAGTCGACATGTTGGCCGCGGCCGCGAAGATATCCTGCGAGCGCCGGGCGTCGCCATAGAGCGCGAGCGCCGCGGCGATATGGGCCTTGGCGAGCGGGGTCGGGAAATCGCCGAGCATCGTGTCCGCATAATAGCGCAGATCGCTGATCGCGGCCTTGCGGTTGCGCGCCAGGACATAGAGCGCATAGGCGATCTCGTTGCCGCGGTCCTTGACGTTGGTCTCGTAGCTCAGCGCATTCTGCAGGTTTTCGAGCGCCTGCACCATCGATTGTTCCGGCACGTCGAATTTCTGCTCCCGCGCGCGGGTAAGGAAATCGGTGACGTACGCATCGAGCCAGAGATCGCCGGAGCCGGGGCTCCAAAGGCCGAAACTGCCGGTGGAGGATTGATAGGCAAGGACCCGATAGATCGCCTCCTGCACGCGCTTTTTGACGCCCTCGTCGTCGGCAAGCCCGGCTTGCTTGGCAAGCTCGCTGAGATAGAGCAACGGCAAGGCGCGGCTCGTCGTCTGCTCGGCGCAGCCATAGGGATAGCGGTCGAGCGTCATCAGAAGCGCCGGCACGTCGAAGGCGGCCGAACGCGTCACGTTGAGGCTGACCGAAGCGCCCTGCAGCAGGCTGTCGGCGAGCAATTGCTCGTCCACCGTGAGACTGCTGCCGGCGGCGACATTGACGACATGACGCTGAGTGACCGGCAGGGCTGCAGGGCGGACAGGAATGTTCAGCGTCTGCTCCAACGACAGGCCCGAGGCGTTCGAGAGCCTGACGGTGACGAGACCGTCTCCCGGATACTGCCCGGCGAGCGGCAGGGTAAGAGCGGATTTGCCGCCGGCGCCGAGGTTCACCATTTCGGCCGCTGTCTGTTCGACGGTGACCGGGCCGTTGGTCGTGACCTGCAGTTGATAATCGCCCGCCGGCCCGTCGGTGTTGGCGATATCGAGCCGCAATTCGGCCCGGTCTCCCGGCGCCAGGAACTTCGGCAGGCTTGCGGTCACGACGACCGGATCGCGGATGACCACGTCCTTCACGGCATGGCCGACGCCGGACTTCGTCCAAGCGACCGCCATGATCCGTGCCGTTCCGTTGAATTGCGGAATGTCGAATCGGACATTCGCCATGCCTTCGGCGTCGAGCTTGATGGCGCCCGAGAAGAAGGCGACGAGCTTTTCGGTCGGGGGGCTGCCCTGGAGCGGCATTTGTCCGCCGTCGCCGCCCGTGCGCAGCCGGCCGGTCGCGCCGAGCGAGCCGTCGATCAATCGTCCGTAGAGATCGCGCATCTCGAGCCCGAGCCGCCTCTGGCCGAAATACCATCCGTCCGGGTCCGGAGCCTCGTAGCGCGTCAGATTCAGGATGCCGACATCGACTGCGGCAACCGTGACATAGGCGTCTTCGTTGGCGCCGGCGCCCCGGACCTGAAGGCCGATATCGAGCGGCCGGCGCGGCTCGGTCTTCTCGGGCGCGTCCAGGCTGACGGCGAGCTTTCGATCCGCGGGATCGACGGCCAGCCACTTGATGCCGATCGCCCGCATGGGCATGCGGCTCTCCTGCGCTTCGCCCGGGCGGTAAAGCGTCGCGGTGACATAGGTGCCCGTACCCCATTCGGCCGTCACCGGCAGTTCCACCTCGCCGCCGGCTTCGGCAATGGCCGCGGTCTTCGTCGTCACCAGGGTTTCCGTGCCGACAGTCACCAGCAGTTCGCCGGCAAAGCGCGGCGATACCTTGAGCTTCGCCGTCTCGCCGACCGCATAGTTTTCCTTGTCGAGTGCGATCTCCAGCCCGTCCGGGGTCTCCGTCGAGGAGGCCTCGACATACCAGCCCGCATCGAACTCAACGCTCGAAGCCGGCCCGTCAACGGCTGCCGCCTCGATCTCCAGCCGATAACGGCCCCAGCCGACCGGGACGGAAATTTCGGCGCCGTCCTCCGTCACGTCGGCCGAGCCGCTCGCCACCTGTTTCGTGGAGACGACCGGCTCGTATTTCCAGGCGGTCCCGTCGCGATACCACTGGTAGTTCCGTTCGACGCTGATCAGCTTCCAGGGGAGACCCGGCATCGCGGTCCTGGTGCCGTCCGCGTCGACGGCGATGACGTGGAATTTCCCGACAGAATTTTCGGCGAGGTCTCCGGAGAACTCCGGCTTGATCCCGATCATCGGACCCTCGGGTTTCACCGGCAGGGTCAATGTGCGCTCGACCGCGCGGCCGCCGGCCTCGCGCATGCGAACCGTCACACTGGCGTTGAGCAGCTGCGTCGTTCCGGGGACCTCGGTCAGATCGACGTCAAAAACCGCCTTGCCGTTTTCATCGAGCGGCTCCAGACCTTCCAGCGGCAGGCGCGTGTCCTCGCTTGCCTCTTCGTCGGCGAGGCCGAAGAAATAGCCGTTGAACGCTTCGCTCCGGCGCGTCGGCCTGACGGCAATTTCGCCTTCCAGCGTCAGGCCCGCGGCGGGTGCGCCGTAGAGATAGCGTCCGTCGACGGCGATTTCGACGGGGGTGCCGGCCTCGATCGCCTCTGCCTCGCTCGTCAGGTCGAACTCGGTGCGGTCCGGCACGAAATCGTCGACGAGGAACTGCTTCTCGGCGATCGCAGAGCCCTTCGGATCGGTGAATATCTGCATCGTCCAGGTGCCGCGCATCGCATTTTCTGGGACCGGCAGATCGAGCGTGTGCCCGCCGAGCTTGCCGCCGTCGCTGACGAGGCGGCGGTCCTCGACGCCGTCCGGGCGCAGGAAAACGAAGGTCAGCGGCAACTTCTCGATCGCGGCACCGTTGACGTCGCGGGTGAGCGCTGCGGCATGAACGGTTTCGCCCGCGCGATAGATGCCGCGTTCCGTCCAGGCGAAGACGTCGATCGCACCCGGTGCGGCGCGTCCGGTGACGCCTCGGTCGGAAAGGTCGAAGCCGGCGCGCGTCATGTCCAGGAACACGTAGTCGTCGCTACCCTTTCGGGCGGTGATCGCCGCCGGCGTCATGCTGGCCGTGCCGCGGATCAGTCCGGCGGAAAAGGTTGCGCGCCCTTCCGCATCGGTCGTCGCCGTCCCGAGCACCTCATTGTTCTTGGCGACCAGCTGCAATTCGACCTCTGCAAGAGGCTTGGCGCTCGCAAGCGAACGCGCGAAGACGGTAAGCCCATCCGTGCCTGCAAAGGTCGATATGCCGATGTCGGACACGACGAACCATTGCGTGGCGCGGGCGTCCCAATCCTGTGTAAGCCCGGTTCCGGAGCTCGCCGTCAGCACGTAGACGCCGGGCTTGCGCTGCGGCAGAGCCTCGTCGACCGGAAAGCTCGTCACCACTTCTTTGTTAAGCTCGGTGGCGATGTCGATGCTGCCCTGCCAGACCAGCTCGCCGCTCTCGTCCTTGATGCGCTCCTCGCTGTAGCCGTCGAGTTGGGTCAGGAACTGGGAGCTCGTGAGCAGCGAAGAGATGTTGCGGTCGCCGATACGGTAGAGCTTGAGCTTGGCGCTTTCCGTATTGACCGAGACGATCGGAATGCCGCGCCGCGCAGTCGAAGGCAGAACGAAGCTGTCGCCGGTGAAGCGGACCATCGGCCCGCGGTCCTTCACGTACACGTCGAGGCTGATGGGGATCTCGATGACTTCCTCGACGGAGGAGGGCAGGCCCTGCCTCAGCACGAGTTTGTAACGTTTGCCATGCGCCAGGCCTTCGACGCAGATTTCGCTGCCCTTGGCTTCCACCGCCTTCGGCGCGGCGCCATCGAGGGTTACGAAGGAGGAATAATCGGGACCGTTCTTCAGTAGCGGCTCGGAGAAGTGCACGCAGGCGCGGGGGCTGGCGCTGTCTGGATCGACCGTGTGGCCGGTGACCCGAAAGCCTTGCCGTGCCTTGAGATCAAGATAAGCCGTCTCGACCGACTTTGCCTGCACGAGTTCGAGGCTCGCTTTGTAGGCCTGGAGCGCGGCACGATAGTTCTGCAGCCTGTCGAGCGCCTGGGCGAGAATAGCCAGTGCATGCGCGCGACTTTGCGCGGTCCGCGTCAGTTGATAGCCGTTAAGCGCGGCAAGGGCGGCTTCGCTCGCCAGGTCCGTGCCGCCCGTATACCGGTTGGCGGCCTCAGCCGCCTCCAGCCACAACGCGCTGTCATCCGGCGTTACCGCAAGCGCACCGCGGAAGGCCCGCAGGGAGGCGACGAAGTTGCCGGCCGTCAACTCGCTGCGCGCCGTCTCGATGAGGCCGTTGACCCCGAAACCCTGCTGCTCGTCGGCCAGAACGAGATTCGCCTTCACATCGCGCGCCTGCTGCAGGAGATCGTCCGAGACGAAGTCAAGGCGCGGCGGTGCCCCGATATCGGCTTCGCCCGCGGCGGTTTCGACGACCTTGCCGGCAATGGCCCCCGGGAACGTGTTCAACTGGTTGAAGTCGGACTTGAGGAAGCACCACTTCACCTTTGGATTGTAGGTGAAGGCCCTGCAGGAGCGGTCGGCGATGCAGGCACTCTGGCATTGGTCGAGCGATACGTTCTGCTCGGTGCGCAGATCGAAGCCGAAATAGTCGGCATCATTCGTAATCTCGATCCGGCGTTCCGGCTCGGCCGCTGCGCTCGGCATCCCCAGGGAAACGAGTGTGAAGAGAAGAGTGGAAAGACCGAGAAACGCGCGCATAGACAAAAGTCCCCCCACGCTGGCCACTTCGATTGTACATCACTCTTTCAACCTTCGCCGGGCGTTGTCAATCGAGGAAACGGCGAGTTCAGGGGACACCCTATGGCTGTGCGGCGCCCGTTGTGCCTTGAAGCACGAGCCCATAGACCAGCTCGTCCGTCCAGCTTTGCCCCGGTGGATCGCTTGCGGGCCGAGGCAATCCTGTGATATTTCTCACAGATTAACATTGCGCAAAATGCTTTCTTTATAGTTTGGAAGAGCCATGGCCAGCCGCAGGGAAACACGCATCGCCACCTTGTCCGACGCGCTTTCGGCGCGGCGCGTCGTGCATCTGAAAGAGGCAGCGGCGCTGCTCGGCGTATCGGAAATGACCGTCCGGCGTGATGTCGCCGACCATCCTAGGCTGTTCGGATATCTGGGCGGCCATATCGTCCCGGCCGCCGAGATCGAGAGCGATGCGCCCTACGAACTTGCCCGCGCGGCCGACAGTCACGCCGCCGCCAAGCGGCAGGCTTGCATTCATGCCGCCCGGCACATTCGCCCGGACGAGACGATTTTCATCGATTGTGGTACGACGCTGGAATATCTGGTCGAGCTGATACCGGACGATTACGCAATTACGGCGATCTGTTATTCCCTGAACACGGCCGAAAGGCTGACGCGGAAGAAAAATCTCCGCATGGTAATGCTGGGCGGCGTCTATCACCCGTCGTCGGCTTCCTTTTCCGGTGCGCCCGGCATCGAGACGCTCGACCAGCTCGGCATCAATGTCGCCTTTCTTTCTGCGGCCGGGATAGACCCGGCGAGGGGAGCGACCTGCGTTCATTTCCACGAGGTGCCCGTCAAGCAGAAGGTGATTTCGCTGGCGCGCGAGAATTACCTCGTCGCCGACAGCAGCAAGCTCGGCAAGCTGAAGGCGGCTTTCTTTGCTCCACCCGGTGCTTTCCGATCGCTTATTACGGAAGACGGCGAAACCGTGCTGACCCCGGCGCCTGGAAAAGTTTGAGCGGGCGCAGCCTTGACAGGCGGCGGAAATGATGAAAGTTTAACAAATATCGTGTTAGAAAACTAACATTCTGGTGTTCGCTCTTGAAGCGCGCCGCCGGTGGTCCGGGTAGAGGGGAGAAATCGGTTGGAAGACCTTGCTCTGAGAAGCGCGGCGGTGCACCCCGCCGGCGCGGGCCACAACTGGCCGCGCAATGACGGTGTCGAGCTCGACCTGTCCTGGGTGCTCGATCAGCGCGTCAATCTCTCTGCGGCAGAGCGCCGCGTTCAGACGCTGCCTGGCCGGCGCACCGTCAAGAAGGATGCGCAAGCCGCCTGGCTCTTGAAAGCCGTCACCTGCATCGATCTCACGACGCTCAACGGCGACGATACGACCGAGCGCGTAAAACGCCTCTGCGCCAAGGCGCGCCAGCCGGTGCGTCAGGACATTCTCGAAGCGCTCGGCATGGGCGATCGAGGTATCACGACCGGCGCGATCTGTGTCTATCATCGATTCGTTTCGACCGCGGTGGAGGCCCTGGAGGGTTCCGGAATTCCGGTGGCGGCAGTGTCCACGGGCTTTCCGGCGGGTCTCGTTCCCCATGACGTCAAGCTCAGAGAGATCAAGGCCTCGGTTGCCGATGGTGCTCGGGAAATCGACATCGTCATCACCCGCGAGCACGTACTGACCGGCAACTGGCAGGCGCTCTACGACGAAATGCGCGATTTCCGCGCGGCCTGTGGCGATGCGCATGTCAAGGCCATCCTCGCGACCGGCGATCTCAAGACGCTTCGCAACGTCGCGCGGGCTTCGCTCGTCTGCATGATGGCGGGCGCCGACTTCATCAAGACGTCGACCGGAAAAGAAGGGGTGAACGCGACCCTGCTCGTCACGCTCGCCATGCTCAGGATGATCCGGGCCTATGAGGAGCGAACCGGAATCAAGGTCGGCTACAAGCCGGCCGGCGGCATCTCCGTCGCGAAGGACGTGCTGAACTATCAGTTCCTCATGAAGGAAGAGCTTGGGCGGGAATGGCTCGAGCCCGACCTTTTCCGCGTCGGCGCATCGAGCCTGCTCGCCGATATCGAGCGACAGCTCGAACATCATGTCAGCGGCGCGTATTCGGCCCTCAACAGACACCCGATCGGATAATCAGATGAGCGTTGCCACTTTCTTCGACGATATGTCCTATGGCCCGGCCCCCGAAGCCGACACCGAGGCGCGCGCCTGGCTCGCTCGGCATGAAGGCAAGTTCGGCCATTTCATCAACGGCGCCTCTGTCGGGTCGGTTTCCGGCAAGACGTTCGACACGTTCGAGCCGGCGACGGGCAAACTGCTCGCGAAAATCGCACATGGCGGGCGCGACGACGTGAACGCGGCGGTGGCGGCGGCGCGCAAGGCGCAAGGCCCGTGGGCCAAGCTCTCCGGACATGCGCGCGCCCGACACCTTTATGCACTCGCGCGAATGATCCAGCGCCATGCGCGCCTGATCGCGGTCGTCGAAGCGCTCGACAACGGCAAGCCGATCCGGGAAACGCGCGACATCGACATTCCGCTCGCCGCTCGCCACTTCTATCATCATGCCGGCTGGGCACAGCTGCAGGAGACGGAATTCGCCGACCAGGTGCCCGTGGGCGTCGTCGGACAGGTCATCCCCTGGAACTTCCCCTTCCTGATGCTCGCCTGGAAGGTTGCCCCGGCGCTGGCGCTCGGCAATTCCGTCATCCTGAAGCCTGCGGAGTTTACGCCCTTGACGGCGTTGCTCTTCGCGGAGCTTGCCGCTGCAGCGGGCCTCCCCGCGGGCGTGCTGAACGTGGTGACGGGCGAGGGCGAGACGGGGGCGCTGATCGTCGAACACGAGGATATCGACAAGATCGCCTTTACCGGCTCGACCGAAGTCGGACGCCTCATCCGCGAGAAGACGGCAGGGAGCGGCAAGTCGCTGACGCTGGAACTCGGCGGCAAGTCGCCCTTCATCGTCTTCGACGATGCCGATATCGACGCGGCGGTCGAGGGCGTCGTGGATGCGATCTGGTTCAACCAGGGCCAGGTCTGCTGCGCCGGTTCACGCCTTCTGGTGCAGGAGGGCGTGGCGCCGGTCTTTCATGATCGCCTGAAGCGGCGCATGGAGACGCTCCGCGTCGGTCATCCGCTCGACAAGGCGATCGATATGGCGGCGATCGTCGCGCCGGTGCAGCTCCAGCGCATCGAAGAGCTGGTGGCGAAGGGTGTCGCCGAAGGCGCTTCGATGCATCAGCCGAAGATCGACCTGCCGAAGGGTGGCAGCTTCTTTCGGCCGACGCTGCTGACCGGGGTCCAGCCGACTTCCGTCGTCGCGACCGAGGAAATCTTCGGGCCGGTGGCCGTGTCGATGACCTTCCGCACGCCTGAGGAGGCCATCCAGCTTGCAAATCATAGCCGCTACGGCCTTGCGGCCAGCGTCTGGAGCGAAACGATCGGTCTTGCCCTGCATGTTGCCGCCAAGCTTGCGGCCGGCGTCGTCTGGGTCAATGCGACCAACCTCTTCGATGCATCGAGCGGCTTCGGCGGAAAACGCGAGTCCGGCTTCGGCCGCGAGGGCGGGCGCGAAGGTTGCTACGAATATCTGAAGCCGAAGGCCTGGATGGGGCGCAAGCTGCGCGCCGAGTACGGCTTGCCGGCTGCGAAGCAGGCCGCCGGTGATTTCGCCGTTCCGGCGCTCGACCGCACTGCCAAGCTCTTCGTCGGCGGCAAGCAGGCTCGGCCGGACGGGAACTATTCGCGGCCTGTGCTTTCCCCGAAAGGCAAAGTGATCGGCGAAGTCGGCGAGGGCAACCGCAAGGATATCCGCAATGCCGTCGTTGCGGCGCGGGCCGCCACGGGCTGGTCTTCGGCAACTGCGCATAACCGCGCCCAGATCCTCTATTACATCGCCGAGAACCTGAGCAGCCGCGGGGCGGAATTCGCCGACCGCATCGCCGCCATGACCGGGGCTTCGGCAGCCAATGCCCGAGCGGAGGTCGAAGCTTCGATCGCGCGGCTCTTCAGCTACGGAGCCTGGGCGGACAAGTATGAGGGCACCGTGCACCAGCCGCCCTTGCGCGGCGTTGCGCTGGCCATGCCCGAACCGCAAGGCGTCGTCGGCGTCATCTGCCCCCCGGAAGCACCGCTGCTCGGACTTGTCAGTCTCGTTGCACCGCTGATTGCGGTCGGAAACCGGGTGGTCGCCGTGCCGAGCGAAGCGCATCCTCTGGCTGCGACCGACTTCTATTCGGTCCTCGAGACCTCGGACGTGCCGCCGGGCGTCATCAATATCGTCACCGGATCTGCGATCGAACTCGCCAAGGCACTCGCCGCGCACAACGACGTGGACGCGCTCTGGGCGTTCGGCTCGCCGGAGCTTTCGACACTGGTCGAGAAGCTGTCCGTCGGCAATCTCAAGCGCACCTTCGTCGATTACGGCAGGGCGATCGACTGGACGAATCGCTCGGCGGCCGAAGGGCAGGCGTTCCTGCGGCGAGCGGTCGACGTCAAGAATATCTGGATTCCCTACGGCGAATAGCATCCCGCTCGTGGATGAGCGGGTGGTCGTCCCATCGAAGCGTGGAGAAAGAGCAACAGGCTGTTGACGGCGCGCGCCAGAAACGGCCTGATGCGACCGCGCTTTGGAGGAGGACAGGAATGCTCAAGAATATCGACCCGGCTCTCAATGCCGATGTGCTGCACGCGCTGCGATCCATGGGCCATGGCGACACGCTGGTGATTTCCGATACCAATTTCCCATCGGATTCCATCGCGCGGCAGACCACGCTCGGCAAACTGCTGCACATCGACAATGTTCCGGCGGCGCGCGCGGCAAGGGCGATCCTTTCAGTCCTACCCCTGGACACGCCGCTTCAGCCTTCGGCCGGGCGCATGGAAGTCATGGGGGCGCCGGACGAGGTCCCGACAGTGCAGCGGGAGGTGCAGGCCGAGATCGACCGCGCCGAAGGGAAGCCCGCTCCGATGTACGGCATCGAGCGCTTTGCCTTCTACGAGGAAGCAAAGAAGGCCTATTGCGTCATCACCACCGGCGAGACCCGCTTCTACGGCTGCTTTCTTTTCACCAAGGGCGTCGTTCCGCCGGAAAACGTCTGAGCCGCGCGAGGTTACGCCCATGGCCGAGCTCAAGGTAAGGACGCGGGAAACTGGCGCGACCGCCGTCGTCGGCCGCACCGGCTTTCCGCGTGTGAGATCGCTGACCGGCGGCGAACTCGATATCGTCACCAGTCCTTCGCAGCCGGGATTCGGGCCGCTCGACCTTCTCTATGCATCGCTCGCGAGCTGTCTGGTGCTCAGCGCCCGCATCGCCGCGAGCCGTTTCGGCGTGCTCGACCGGCTCGCGGAAGTTTCGGTCAAGGTGACCGGTGAGAAGGCCCATGACGAACCGTCGCGGGTCGCACGGTTCCACATCGCCTTCGTTATCACGGGCGAATTCGACGACACCGTACGCCACGCCATCATGGAGGCGGCGGAGGAGGAGATCTGCACAGTCAGCAACACGTTGCGCGGCAGTCCGGATTTCGTAAGCACTGTGTCGGCTTAAATAAAAGTCAAACTGAGGGAGAAGAGTCCGCAATGACGCGTCCGGCCTATCGATTCAATTCCATCATCGTGCGTTCGCCGTCACGATCGGTCGTCAACGGCTTGCGCGCGGAGGATCGCGGCAGCCCCACCTATGAGGGAGTGAAGGCCGAGCACGACGCCTATGTCGAGGCGATGCGCGATGCCGGCGTGAAGGTCACGGTCCTGCCGGCGCTCGAGACCTTTCCGGACTCGATTTTCGTGGAGGACCCCGCTCTGGTCTTCACAGAGGGGGCAGTCCTGCTTCGGCCGGGAGCGGCCACGCGCGTCAAGGAAGTCGAGGAAATCGCGCCGACGCTGCGTGACATGTTCGAGACGGTGCTCGAGCTGCCGCAAGGCTATGCGGACGGCGGCGACGTGCTGACGACGCGGGAAAGCGTGATGATCGGCCTGTCGGCGAGAACCGACAAGGCGGGCGCGGCGGCGCTGCAGGCCTGCCTCGAGAAGCTCGGGCGCAAGAGCGAGGTCGTCGCGACCCCGGAGGGCGTCCTGCATTTCAAGACCGACTGCTCGCTCCTCGACGACGAGACGATCCTCTCCACCGATCGTCTTGTACGATCCGGCGTCTTCGGGAAGTTCCGGCAGATGATCATTCCGGAGGGCGAAGAGCCGGCGGCCAACGCGCTGCGCGTCAACGACGTGGTCTTGGTCGGCTCCGATTTTCCCAGGACGATCGAGATGCTCGACAAGGCGGGCTACAGGGTCGTGCCGCTGAAGACCACGGAAATAGGCAAGATCGACGCGGGGCTTTCCTGCATGTCGCTGAGGTGGTTCAGCGAAAAGGCTTGACGGGAGCCGGCGAGGACCGCGTTCCACATAATAGGCCGGATGCTGCCCCTCATCCCGCTGCCGCGACCTTCTCCCCGTCCGAAACGGGGAGAAGGGACAAGCGGCGCGGCCACAGTTTTCCAGCGGAGTTGAAGCATGAGAAGGGACCCAGGGGTCCCTTCGCCCCGCTTGCGGGGAGAAGGTGCCGGCAGGCGGATGAGGGGCAATCCCCCGACGCTACGCCGGCGACAGATCTCCGAACACCGTGGGGATGAGTTCCGATACGGTCGGGTGGATATGCACCGCGCGGGCGATCGTCGTGTAGGGCTTCTTCGCATACATCACGTCAAGAATGCTCTGGATCGCCTCGTCGCCGCCCGTTCCGAGAATCGATGCGCCGAGGATGTCCTTGGTTTCCGCATCAACGATGACTTTCATGAAGCCCTGCGTCTCGCCCTTTTCGACTGCGCGGCCGACCCGTGTCATGGGGCGCGTCCCGATCAGGAGCTTGTGACCTTTCTTGCGGGCCTCGGTTTCGGTCATGCCAGCGCGGCCGAGCGGCGGGTCGATATAGAGGGCGTAGGTCTGGATGCGATCGCTCACCCGGCGCGGATCGTCGTCGATGAGATTGGCGGCAACGATCTCGAAGTCGTTATAGGACGTGTGCGTGAAGGCGCCGCGGCCGTTGCAGTCGCCCATTGCGAAAATATGGGGAACATTGGTGCGCAGGCTGTCGTCGACCTCGATATAGCCCCGTTCGTCGGTTTTCACGCCCGCCTTGTCCAGGCCGAGATCATCCGTATTAGGGTGGCGGCCGGTTGCAAGCAGCACATGCGAGCCGGTCACCTCGGGCTCGCCCGACGTGCAATCAACGCCCACGACGATGCCGTCCGCATGGTAAGAGAAGCGGATGCATTCCGCATTCGCGCGTATTCGAATGCCCTCGTTCTCGAGGATCTCACGGATTGCGTCGGAGACCTCCGGATCCTCCCGCCCGATCAGCCGCGGGCCCTTTTCGATGACGGTGACGTCGGAGCCGAAGCGGCGGAACATCTGGGCGAATTCGAGCCCGATATAGCTGCCGCCCACCACGACGAGATGTTCAGGCAGCTCGTCAAGGTCCATGATCGAACTGTTGGTGAGATAAGGAATCTCGTTCACGCCGGGCAGATCGGCAACCGCGGCGCGGCCGCCAACATTGACGAAGATCCGCTCCCCCGAAATCAGTTCGTCGCCGATGCGGACCTCACGCGGACCTTCGAAACGGGCGTGGCCCTCGAAGACGGTGCAGTTCTTCATACCCTTGAGCCACTTCTCGACGCCTGAGCGGGCATCGAGCCGGACTTTTTCCTTTCGCGCCATGACGCGACCGAAGTCGACCGAGACGGGTCCTGTCGTCATGCCGTATTCGGCTCCGCGTCGGGCCGTGTGGATCGCATAGGCGCTCGCGACCATCGCCTTGGTCGGCATGCAGCCGGTGTTGACGCAGGTGCCGCCGAAGAGCTTGCGCTCGATGAGCGCGACGGTCTTGCCCGTATCGGACAGCCGTCCGGCGAGTGAAGGTCCCGCCTGGCCGGCACCGATGATGATCGCATCGAAATGCTTGTTCATGACAACCCCCGAGGAGATGCTGGCGCCGGGCGGAAGAGTGGTCCACATTACGTCCGATTGCAATGCGCATCGACGGCGACGCGCGCCGCCCGATCCGGAGGGCGCCATGGAACGGATATCAAGTGCAGACAGCTTAAGCTCGATTTTTTCCGGAAAGCTGACATATATGGAACGTCTTGGCCGGACGCAGCGCGGAAAGCGTGATCAAAATTCGAGGTCAAAACCGAGGGAGACAATCATGCGACTGAACTTCACCAGGACACTGATCGGTGCCGCCATTGCGCTTGCACTCACCACCGCGGCTGCCGAAGCCGACGTCGTCGTTTCCTCGAAGATCGACACGGAGGGCGGCGTTCTCGGCAACATCATCCTCTCGGTCCTGAACGCCAACGACATCAAGACGACGAATCGCGTGCAACTCGGCGCCACTCCTGTCGTGCGCAAGGCGATCATCGCCGGCGAAATCGACATCTATCCCGAATATACCGGCAACGCCGCCTTCTTCTTCGAGAAGGCCGACGACCCGGCCTGGAAGGATGCGGCGAAAGCCTATGAAGAGGCGAAGAAGCTCGACTATGACGCCAACAAGATCGTCTGGCTGACGCCGTCGCCGGCCAACAACACCTGGGCAATCGCGCTGCGTAAGGACGTTGCCGAGAAGAACAACCTCAAGACCCTCTCGGATTTCGGCAAATTCGTTTCTGACGGCGGCGAGGTCGTGCTCGCGGCTTCGTCCGAATTCGTCAATTCCGCCGCCGCCTTGCCTGCGTTCCAGACGACCTATTCCTTCAAGCTGAAACCGGAACAGCTCATCACGCTCTCCGGTGGGGATACTGCCGCGACGATCGCGGCTGCGGCAAACCAGACGAACGGCGCCAACGCGGCAATGGTCTACGGCACCGATGGAGGGATCGCGCCCTCCGGTCTCGTGGTTCTCGAGGATGACAAGGCCGTCCAGCCGGTCTATCAGCCGGCGCCGATCATCCGCGAGGCGGTTCTCAAGGAAAATCCGGCGATCGAAGAGATCCTGAAGCCCGTCTTCGAAAAGCTCGACCTCACCACCCTGCAGGAGCTCAACGGCCGCGTGCAGGTCGGGGGCGAGTCGGCCAAGGCCGTTGCCGAGGATTTCCTGAAGGCGAACGGCTTCCTGAAATAGCTTGACGCCGGGGAAGGGCGCTGGTCCGATAAGACTTCGACCGCGCTCTCCCTCATCCTGCGTCGAACGGGCGGCTGAATGGCGATTGGCATCATCCAGAAAAAGGAACGCTTGGCCTTCCGTTTCGACAAGCTCGGCCTGATCATCGCGATCCTCGTCCTCTATGGCGCTTTCGTTGCGCCTTTCGCGACGTTTCGTGCAAACCGGATCATTCAGGGCGAAGCGCGGGCCATCCTGGAGGCACTTCCGCCGCCGCTCGGCTACGGGCTCCTCGCCCTCGTGGTCGCCGGCGCCGCCGTCGCGTTTATGAGGACGCCGCGCCTCTTGCGGATGGGCGTGGCACTGGCTGCGCTGGCAGCTCTCGCCCTTCTGATCGGGGTGGCAGCCGATCACCTGACGCCGCCCGACAACAGCTTTGCACGCGTGTCTCCGGCTTCCGGCTTCTGGGTCCTGGTCTTTGCCTTCTCATTGTTGCTCGCGGACGCCTTGACCCGCCTCAACCCGGGGCCTGGTCTGCGACTTTTCGTTTTCGCGGGCGTCCTCGTCCTCGCTGGAGGAATGCTCGTCACCGGCCGCTGGGACGACCTTTCGATCATGAAGGAATATGCCAACCGCGCCGAACTGTTCTGGACCGAGGCGGGCCGTCACGTGACGCTGGCGCTCGGCTCGCTTGCCGCGGCGACCGTCGTCGGATTGCCGCTCGGCATTCTCTGTCACCGCGTCGAACGGTTGCGGGCCGGCGTGCTCAATGTCCTGAATGCCATCCAGACGATCCCTTCCATTGCACTTTTCGGCATTCTGATCGCGCCGCTCGGCTGGGTCGCGGCGAATGTTCCCGGCGCTGCGGCGATCGGCATCCGCGGCATCGGGGCCGCCCCCGCATTCGTCGCGCTCTTCCTCTACTCCCTGCTGCCTGTCGTCGCGAATACGGTCGTCGGGCTTGCCGGCGTGCCGCACGCGGCCACCGACGCGGCGCGTGGCATCGGCATGACGGATCGGCAGCGCCTGGTCGCGATCGAGTTTCCGCTGGCCTTTCCCGTGATCCTGACCGGCATCCGCATCGTGCTGGTGCAGAACATCGGGCTTGCGACGATCGCCGCCCTTATCGGCGGCGGGGGGTTCGGGGTTTTCGTCTTCCAGGGGGTGGGTCAGACGGCGATGGACCTGGTGCTGCTCGGTGCCATTCCTACCGTCGTGCTGGCCTTTACCGCCGCAATCGTGCTCGACGCCCTGATCGAGATGACCATGCCGAACCGCAGCCGAGGCAACGCCGCATGATCGAAATCGAGGGAATAACCAAGCGCTATGCCGATACGGCGGTCGTGAGCGACGTGTCGCTGACGGTCGCGCCGCATACGGTCACCGTCGTCGTCGGAACCTCCGGCTCCGGCAAGACGACGCTCCTCAGAATGATCAATCGCCTCGTCGAGCCGACGGCCGGGACGATCAGGATAGACGGGGAGGACAACCGGTCGATTCCCGGTTTCGAGCTGCGCCGGCGCATCGGCTACGCCATTCAGGGCCATGGCCTCTTCCCGCACAGGACGGTCGCGCAGAACATCGCGACAGTGCCGACGCTGCTCGGCTGGGAAAAAGCCCGCATCGATGCCAAGGTCGAGGAGCTGCTGAAGCTATTCCAGCTCGATCCCGCGGAATTCGGACCGCGCTACCCCCACGAGCTTTCCGGCGGGCAGCAGCAGCGGGTGGGCGTTGCAAGGGCACTGGCGGCGGAGCCCAACGTGCTCCTGATGGACGAGCCCTTCGGCGCGCTCGATCCGATCATCCGCGCCAAGGCGCAGGACGATCTCGCCGCCATCCAGAAACATTTCGGCACCACGATCATCCTGGTCACGCACGACATGGAAGAGGCCTTCCACCTTGCCGACAGGATCGCGGTGATGGACAAGGGCGAGGTGGTGCAATATGCCACGCCCGCCGAAATGCTCGTCAGGCCCGCCACACCTTTCGTCGAGACGCTGGTCGGCGCCAGCGAGCGTCCATTCCGGCTACTGGGCATCGAGACAGTCGGCGAGGCGGTCGAGCCCGGCTCGGCCGAGGGTCGGCCGGTCCCGGAGGTTCTTAGCCAGCGAGACGCGCTGTCGGAGCTTCTGTGGACGGGCCGTTCGGCACTGCCGGTCGCGGCGGCGGACGGCGCGATCCTGGGCAAGATCACGCTCGAAGCGATCGTGAAGCGTGCGGCGAGGCGGCAGTGATGGTCACCCTGCCCAATCTGTTTCGGCTGACCGTGCTCGCCGTATTGCTGGCTTTCCTGCTGCAGCCCGCCTGGTTCGAACCGCTGCTTAGACCTCTGGTGCAGGAGAACGCGCCGGCCGTCTACAACCAGGGCAGCCTGTTCTGGCTGACGGTCCTGCACTTGCGTACTGTATTCGTCGCGACGGTGGCCGCGACCCTCGTCGCCGTATCACTGGCGATCATCGTTACGCGGAAGGCCGGCGCCGAGTTTCTGCCGCTCTCGCGCAGTCTGGTGAACATCGGCCAGACGTTCCCGCCGGTGGCGGTCCTCGCGCTTGCGGTCCCGATTTACGGCTTCGGCGAGAAGCCGACCCTGATCGCCCTTTTCCTCTACGGCCTTCTGCCGATCTTCGAAAATGCCCTGACCGGTCTGACGACGCTGCCGCCGACGGTGATGGAGGCCGCACGCGGCGCGGGAATGACCGGGCGCCAACGCCTCTTCAGGATCGAACTTCCGCTGGCGCTGCCGGTGATCCTGACGGGCATCCGCCTTTCCGTCGTGATCAGTCTCGCGACGGCGACGATCGGCTCGACCGTCGCGGCCAAGACGCTTGGCGAGGTCATCATCGCAGGGCTTCAGTCCAACAACCTCGCCTTTGTCCTCCAGGGCGGCTTGATCGTCGGCGCGCTTGCCGTCCTCATTCACGATGCGCTCCAGGGGCTTGAACGGGCATTCGCCGGTCGAGCGCACATCTGAAGCGCCTCGCGTCCCATCGAATGGTGGGATGCGTTGGGCCGCTGCTGGCGCGTGCGCTAAGCTTGACGCCCGAGAATGAAAATGAATTTCACAATCTGCCGCAATTTCCGATTTTTTATTGACGAGGTGAAAATTCTGTCCCAGTCTACGAAAAATAATTACGCGGAGACAAGGGAACAGCGCGAGCATGAAAGTCGGGATAATCGGACTCGGATTCCGTCTGGGATATCTGGGCTATGTCTTCAAGGCGATCGACGAAGCCTTCGAGATCGCGGGATATGTTGATCCCGAACCAGCCGGCCTTGCCACGCTTACCGAAAAAGGCATTTCCGCCGGCAGGGCCTACGCCACGCCTGAGGAGCTGATCGCCGGCGAAGAGCTCGATCTCCTGATGATCGGCTCGCCGAACCACATGCATCTCGATCATATCCGCATCGGTCTCGAGGCCGGCATCAAGGTCTTCTGCGAGAAGCCGATCGTCAGTACGATCGAGCAGAGCCTGGAACTTGCGGCGCTGCTTTCGAAACACGGGCCCGACCGGCTGATGGTCGGTCTCGTGCTGCGTTATGCGCCGCTCTATCGTGACCTGCGCGCTGCGCAAGCCGCGGGAACGCTCGGTCACGTGGTTTCGATCGAGGCCGCCGAGCACATAGAGCCCTATCACGGCGCATTCTTCATGCGCGACTGGCGCCGCTACGGACGTTATGCCGGAAGCTTCATGCTCGAGAAATGCTGCCACGATCTCGATCTCTACAATGGCGTCGTCGGCGCGCGCCCGGAACGCGTCGCCAGTTTCGGCGGCCGCAAGAGCTTCATTCCGGCCAATGACCCCAGCCGCGACGGCGTCAACGACCTGCAGCTTTTCCACCGAAAGCCGAGCGGCTGGCTCGGATCCGACAAGGTCTTCGACAGTGACGGCGATATCATCGACTATCAGGTCGCCATCGTCGAATATGCCAACGGCGTCGCGATGAACTTCCACACCAACCTCAACGTGCCGGATCAGTTCCGCCGCTTTTGCGTCGTCGGTTCGCGCGGCATGGCGGAAGGCGACTTCATTCGCGGCTATCTGGACGTGCACGAGGTGCTGTCGGGCAGGAAGGTCGTCGAGAAGCGCTACGCCAAAGAGACGGCGCTTTCGCAACACTACGGCGCCGACGAGCAGATGGCGGCCGAGATCATCGCGCATGTGCGGGATGGCGGTCCCCTTCCGGTCTCGCCGCTCGACGCGTTGGAAGCGGGCATACTGGCGCTGTCCATGGATGAGGCGCGGATGAAACGGACGGTCGTCGATCTTCGGCCCCTCTGGGACCGCTTCGACGAAGCCCTGCATGCCCGTGCGGCTTGAGAGGGGGAGGGGATGAGCGTTCGGCGCAGCACGATCATCTTCGCCTGGATCCTGCTTCTTCCGGCCGTTTTCTACGTGACGGTTATCGTCGCCTATCCGCTGGTCGATACCTTCATCCTGTCCTTCACCGATGCCTCGCTGAAGAAGACGACCAATTGGGTCGGCACAGCCAATTACGACAAGATCTTCAACGCCACCTTCGCGGAAGTGATCCTCCGCACCTTCGTCTGGACCGCCTTCTCGGTGACGATCAAGATGATCATCGGCACATTCGGCGCCGTGATGCTGAACGCCGCAGTGCCGGGGCGGGCGCTTTTTCGCCTGCTCACCATGCCGCCATGGATCGTGCCCATGGCGATCGGCATCTTCATGTGGGGCTGGATGTATAACGGCCAGTTCGGGATGATCTCCGGTATGCTCCAGAACTGGGGGCTGGTGGACGGTCCGGTCGCCTTCCTGGCGCATGGCTCCACCGCCTTCTGGGCGACCATCGTCACCGACGTCTGGATCGGCGTGCCTCTGGTAACGCTCTATATGCTCGCCTCGATGCAGGCGATCCCGCAGGATCTCTACGAGGCCGCCTGGACCGACGGAGCAGGGCGCTTCTACCGCTTTCGCCGCATCACCCTGCCGCTCCTCGTGCCGTCGATGATCACCATGTCGATGCTGTCGCTGATCGCCACCTTCAACTCGTTCGACATCATCTGGATCCTGACCCAGGGCGGGCCGAACGGCGACACGACGACGATGATCATCGACACCTACCGAACCGCGATCGGCTCGAAGAAATACGGGGAGGGCGCGGCGCGCGCCGTACTGATCTGCATCTTCCTGTCGATCTTCTGCATCGCCTATTTCCGCGTCACGCACCGCCTTGCCACGGGAGAAAGCCGATGAGCCAGCCCGCAATGATCAACCGCTATCGCTGGTACGAGCTCGTCGGCATCTATGCGGGCATCTTCGTCTTCCTCACTTTCATCCTCGCGCCGTTCGTCGAAGGCTTCCTCGTATCTCTGAAGCCGCTGAGCCGCCTTTTTTCCTCTCCCTACCGCTTCTGGCCGGAGGACGGCTCCCTCGAAGCCTATCGCACCATGTGGGTGAGCGTGCCGGGCTTCGCCCGCTATATCTTCAACTCCTTCTTCATTTCCATCATCGTGACAGCCGTCGTGCTGGTGCTGGTGGTGCCGGCGGCCTATGCCTTTGCGCGGTTCAGGTTCCGCGGCAGCGGGGCGCTGCTTGCCGCTTTCCTGGCGGTCAACATGTTCTCGGGCGCCGTGCTGCTCATCCCCCTCTTTCGGCTGATGCGCAGCTTCGGCGTGCTGAATACCTATTTCGCCATGATCGTGCCGGGTGTCGCCTTCCTGATCCCGTCTGCTATCTGGCTTCTGCGCACCTACATGATGCGCATCCCGCGCGAGCTGGACGAGGCAGCCTTCGTCGACGGTGCGAGCCACTTCTACACGCTTCGCCGGGTGATCCTGCCGATCGCCATGCCGGGTATCACCGTTGTGGCAATCACGACCTTCATCGGCTCCTATGCCCAGCAGTTCATTTTCGCGCTGACCTTCAACTCAAAGAGCGAGTACATGCCGCTGCCCGTGGGCCTTTTCGCCTATTTCGGCCGGCAGGAGGTGGTCTGGAACGAGCTCATGGCGGCAAGCTTCGTCGGCATCGCTCCGGCCGTGATCGTGATCTTCTTCCTTCAACGCTATCTCGTCAGCGGCCTGACCGCCGGCGCGGTGAAACAATAAGCAACCATTAAAACAGGGGAGTTTCATCAGTGACTATTGCTTGCAAAGCTACCTTTTTCACGCTTGCGCTGCTCGGATCGACCGCTCTCGGCAGCGTTGCCGCACAGGCCGCGGACCAGGAAATCAGCTGGATCTATTGCGGCGACACGATCGATCCTATCCACGAGAAATACATCAAGGAATGGGAGGGGAAGAATCCCGGCTGGAAGGTCACGCCCGAAGTCGTCGGCTGGGCCCAGTGTCAGGACAAGGCGACGACGCTTGCCGTGGCCGGGACTCCTGTCGGCATGGCCTATGTCGGATCGCGCGCGCTCAAGGAGTTCGCCGAGAACGAATTGATCGTTCCGGTCCCCATGACCGAGGACGAGAAAAAAGGCTACTATCCGAATATCGTCGACACGGTAACCTTCGAGGGAACGCAGTGGGGCGTGCCTATCGCATTTTCCACCAAGGCGCTCTACTGGAACAAGGACCTTTTCAAACAGGCCGGTCTTGATCCGGAAGTCCCGCCCAAAACCTGGGCCGAAGAGATCGCCTTCGCCAAGCAGATCAAGGAAAAGACCGGCATTGCGGGCTACGGACTTCCGGCCAAGACCTTCGACAACACCATGCACCAGTTCATGCACTGGGTTTACACCAATAACGGCAAGGTCATCGACGGCGACAATATCGTCATCGACAGCCCGGAAGTCCTTGCCGCCCTGCAGGCCTACAAGGACATCACCCCCTATTCGGTCGAAGGGGCGACGGCCTACGAGCAGAACGAAATCCGCGCCATCTTCCTTGACGGGAAAGTCGGCATGATCCAGTCGGGCTCCGGAGCTGCCGCCCGACTGAAGGAAACGAAGGTCAATTGGGGTGTAGCGCCGCTGCCGCTCGGCCCTTCGGCCAAGGGCGAAGGCACCCTGCTGATCACCGACAGCCTTGTGGTGTTCAAGGATACGGGTGTCGAGGAGAAAGCGATCGAGTTCGCCAAGTTCATCACCTCACCCGGCCCGCAGGGCGAGTACGAGTTGCAGGGCGGTGCGGGTCTGACGCCGCTTCGGCCGTCTCCGAAGGTGGACGAATTCGTCAAGGCCGATCCGTCCTGGAAGCCGTTTATCGACGGCATAGCCTATGGTGGTCCGGAGCCGCTCTTCAAGGACTTCAAAGGTTTCCAGAACACGATGATCGAGATGGTTCAGTCGGTGGTGACCGGCAATGCCGAGCCGGCGGATGCCTTGAAGAAGGCGGCCGACGACCTCGAACAGTACAAATAAGCCCGCCGGGACCGCGGGGCCTCGGCTCGGCGGTCCCGCCTTCCATAGTGGCGGAAATGCCGCTTCGCCGGTGGCCGGAGACAGATTATTGGGACAGCTCACTCTCAACAAGGTTCAGAAATTCTACGGCACCTACGAGGTGCTGAAGAGCATCGAGCTCGAAGTCGGGAATGGCGAATTCGTGGTCTTTGTCGGGCCTTCCGGCTGCGGCAAGTCCACCTTGCTCAGAATGATCGCGGGGCTTGACGAGACGACCGCCGGCGACATCGTCATCGACGGGAAGCGCGTTAACGATCTGCCGCCGGTCAGGCGGGGCATCGCCATGGTCTTCCAGTCCTATGCACTCTACCCGCATATGAGCGTGTTCGAGAATATCGCCTTTCCGCTCAGGGTCGAGAAAATGCCCGAGGAGAAACTGAAGGCGAAGGTCGAGCATGCCGCCCGCATATTGCATCTCGACCAGCGGCTGGAGCAGAAGCCCGGCATGCTTTCAGGCGGCCAGCGCCAGCGTGTGGCAATCGGGCGGGCGATCGTGCGCGAGCCGAAGATCTTCCTCTTCGACGAGCCTCTTTCGAACCTAGACGCGGCATTGCGCGCCGACATGCGCATCGAGCTTGCGAAACTTCACCGCCAATTGAAGGCGACGATGATCTACGTCACGCACGACCAGGTCGAGGCGATGACGATGGCGGACCGGATCGTCGTGCTGAATGCCGGTGAGATCGCCCAGACGGGAGCGCCGCTCGAGCTCTATCACAAGCCCGCCAATATATTCGTCGCCGGCTTCATCGGGCACCCGAAGATGAATTTCCTGCCGGTCATCTGCACCGGCGTCACGGAGGCCGGCGTGGAAGTGGACTACAAGGGGCAGACGGTCCTTGTGCCGGTCATGCCCCGCGCAGGCATGGCCGGCCGATCCCTGACGCTCGGAGTCCGGCCGGAACACATCCAGATGGGTGCCGCCGACCTGACGCTGACGGTCACCCCATCGGTAATCGAGCGTCTCGGCGCTCACACCGTGGCCTATGTGGCGCTCGACGGGGAGGGCGAGAACTATTGCGCCATGCTGCCGGGAACGCTCGCGATCCGTGCGGACGAAACGATCAGGACCGGCATCCGCGCCGCCGACTGCCATCTCTTCCACGAGAACGGGGTCGCCTTCGAGCGCCGGGTCGAGATGACCGACATCGACATGGCGCTCTTCGACCCGGCGGCTTGATCGTGAGCACGACGATAAGACTGCTTGTTATCGACGATGTCGCGACCTTCCGCAGCATTCGGCTGGAGGCGCTTCCGACGGAGCCTGCCTCCTTTGCCAGCAGCGCCGAAGATTGGGAAAAGCTGCCGGAGGAGGAGTGGCGGCGCAGAACCGTCGACAACCCCGTCTTCGTTGCCTTCCACGACGATGTCCCAGTCGGTATCATGGGCCTGATGCGTCAGAGCGCCAGCAAGATGGCGCATCGCGCGACGCTCGTCATGGTCTATTTGCGCCGGGAACTGCTCGGAACCGGGCTCGCGAGGCGGCTTCTGGATGCTGTCGCGGACTACGCACGAAATGGGGGCATCAAACAGCTGGAGCTTGCCGTCAGCGCCGACAACCCGACGGCGATCCGATTTTACCATCGCGAGGGCTTTTCTGTAGCCGGCCGCATTCCAGGCGGTTTTCTTCACGAGGGCCGGGAGATTGACGATGTCATCATGGTGAAACGCATCGCCGATTGAGTGCCGGCCCGTCTGACGTGCGGGCCGCCCCCTCGCCGCACGAGGTGGGGACCAGCAGCCGCGAAAGGGACATTGACGTCGCCAGTAATCGCGCGAAAATCGGTAGCGTATTTGGGCTGTTTTGGTGAACTCGGATCGGGAGGCGGGAATGTCGGATACAACCGTCAACGTGCGTTACATGGTGGATGACGTCGAGGCTGCGGTCGAATGGTACACGAAGCATCTCGGCTTTTCGCTTCTCTCCAACCACGCTCGCGCTTTCGCGGATGTCAGGCGGGGTGCCCTGCGGCTGTTGCTGAGCGGCCCATTGAGCTCTGCGGGACGGCCGATGCCTGACGGCGAACGTCCTTCGCCGGGCGGCTGGAACCGGATTCATCTCATCGTCGACGACCTGGCTGTCGAGGTCGAGCGCCTGCGTGTCGCCGGCGTCAGGTTTCGCAACGACGTCGTGACCGGACCCGGCGGATCGCAGATACTGCTGATCGATCCCTCCGGCAATATGGTGGAGCTGTTTCAGCCAGCGGCTCGCTGACGGTTGCAGGTTCCGGGTCGAGAGTGGTTCACTGTTCCTGTGAAACAGTGAAACGCTATAGCCCTTTGAAGCTACGTGCGCCCGAAAGATGTCGTATCCACCGTCCCTGTCGAGAGGGCGAATGGCGATGCGCTTGAATTTCTTGAGTACCACCGTGCGCCCACTGCATGTTTCCTTTGATCGTAGCCGATCATCTCTGTGCTTGTCACAGATGAAAGCAGCGCCGCGTCTGCGGCGCGGGAAGCGTTCTTTCAGCCCAAGGACTTGGTCTGGCTGGATTCCTGTGACAAGCGCAGGAATGAGGAATTCAACAAGCGGCGGCGGGTATTCGATCTCAACAGGCCTGAGGGCCGTGCAGTCGGCAGAGCTAGGCCATAGGTCGTTATCGGGCTTCAGCGATCTTTTGGCTTGCGGAGACGGTCTCGTTGTTCCTTTTCTGATCGGCTATTCGCCCTGCGCGGCATCCAGAGCGTCGATGATGGTCTTGAATGGCAGGATCAGGCTAAGGGGGCTGCTGTCGAGCAGCGGCATTGCGCCGAAACGCTCGTACCAGCACGCCGCCTTCTCGTCCTTGGCGTCGATGGCAAGCGCCACCCCACCGACCTGCGCGGCAACGGCAAGCGCTCGCGCACCGGCTGCCAGCAAAAGATCGCCGCCAAGCCCCCGACCCTGCAGCGGAAGCGCCACCGCCAGACGGGCAAGCCGATACACGGCGACCTCGTAGCGGCCCAATCCTTTGGTCAGGGGGGCGGGGACTTTTGCGAAGGCAATTGAAGCGGGGCTGATGGAATAGTAGCCGAGTATGGTTTCGGGCGCGGTTGGAGCCACCGCCACGAAGGTCTTGGAGCCGCCGCCTTCGTGGTTCTGACGGGCTTGCCGGCGTAGATACTCGTTCAGTTCCGGCGTGCCGCAATCGAACGCCTTGCGGTCATGGTGGCGTCCGATAGGTTCCTCCCGCCAGTCAAGCACTCTTGCCGTCTCGTGCGATACGGCGGCGGGCTGCGGCGAGCAGAGCCGGCGTCGGGGCCGGCGGATTTTCCAGAAGATCGAGCACGCGCAGGGAATCCCGCTCCGACAGCGAAATACGTTCCGCGTTCTCAACCACCTCGCGCGCGGCCGGCAGGACAGCGCGCATGATGAAGCTGGTTACGTCCAGCCGCTCATGGGCGGCGGCGGCGGTGAGAAGCCGCTTTTCGTCGCGCGTGGTGCGCAGTTCGATGCGGTCGTCACGATTAGCTTGCATCTGGGCCATATCGATCTCCTATATGTACGGATAATAGCCGTACCATAGAAGAATATCAAGATGACGCTCAACGGCCCTAGCCCGTGCAGTCGGCGGAGCCAGGCCATAGGTCGCTCCAAGGACGCACGGTCCGACCTGAAATTATCGGGATTCAGCGATCCTTTGGCTTTGCGGAGACGGTCTTGGTGTCGCCTTCGCGAAGCGGCTTCGCCAGCTCGTCAACCTCGCTCTGGCGTTTTGCCGCAACCAAAGGGTCCTTCGATTTGAGCGAAGGCACGAAGATCGCCGCCAGAACACCGATCGGCCCGAGAAGACAGCCGATGAGCAGCCAGAGCAGACTATGGCCGCCTCTGACCGCCGCGACGACGGCGGTAACAATGGCGCACAGTATCCAGAATTCTAAGATCATTGGCTCTCGTTTGCAGCCTTCAACAATTCGGCTTTCGGTTTACCCGGCCGACGCGCGCCGCGCAGGCGTGTTCGGGCTGTGCGCGCCAGATTCCAGCACCGTTCGATTTGGCAGTTTGCTGCGCGGATGCATAGAGGCCTTTGTTGTCCGTGTCGCGATCGACTGCATTCCCGGACTCGATCAACCAGCGGTTCACGTCCTTGCCATCCGCCCGGAAACACGTTCCGACGAAGCGGCCGTAACGATCCCGTCCGGCAAACTCGCAGCGGGTCGGACGGGATGCCGACAAGAATGCATCCAGGGCCGAGGCCGATTCCTTGCCGCACCGATAATCTGCTCCTCTTTCATCGAGGCAGACCTGCCACTCTTCCGGCGCGTCCACACTGTTAAGTTGGACGCGTTCGCCCGCGATTTCAATAGTATCGCCGTCGATCACCGAGGCGTGACCAATGATCGGATCTGCGGCCTCGGCGTTATGGGTCATAAGAAGCGTCGCCAGAGCGGCGCCGAGTGCCCGCGCGCCGGCAGAGACCGGTCGTGCCGAGTGCGGTGCGCGCCTGCCGCCGGCAGCTACCGCGCTTTTGATGCCGATCATGCCCCATCCCCGTCCAGCCGAAATACCCGAACAGGCTAACCCAGGTGGGTGCCATTCACATCCTTCAAAACTATGGGTGAATGCCACCGCGGCGTGCATAACGGCGTGACTGAGCGCGTGTAATGGCGCGACTTTTGCTCGTCAGGCGGATGATTCGCGATGCCGCGCGGTCAGAAGACGAACATATAGAGCAGGATAATGACGATGAGGGGAACGCCCATCAACCAAAGAATAATGCCTTTCATCTCGACCATCCATGTTGTTGCCGTCGAACTGTAACGCGGCGTGCCGCAAACCGTTCCCGCGGCCGCGCCCTGGCGGTAACAAAAGGGCGGGACGACTCGTCCCTTTTTCTCAACAGTCGGGCTCGTCTGACTATTCGGCGGCTCCTGCGGGAGCGGCTCTCGGCTTGCGTGCTCGCGCCATTTCCAGGAGCCTCCGCAACAGCGATCGCTCCGTCAGAAGGATCAGAACCGTGTAGATCACGGTGCCGATGACCGTTCCGGCGACCAATTGCAGAACGGCGTTCGGCACATGGGCGCCGAAATGCTCGAGCAGGAAACGGACGACGAGCGCCATCAGCAGCGCCGCGATCATCGGCCGGCTGGATAGGAACAAGCCCTTGACGAAGGGCGTGCTGTCGGCACGAAACACCACCCAGGAGTATCCGACAAGCGTTACGGCATTGACGATGCACAGCCAGATCATCGCCTCCACCAGCGAGCCGTCGATGGCTCCGTAGGCGACCGCACCCGTTGTCGCAATCGCGCGAATCAGCGCCCACCAGAACAGGACGGCTCCCTGGCCGACCCCCTTCAGATAGGGGATGAACGTGCTGCAGGGGGTGAGAATCCCTTTCGATAGCGCGAGAAGTCCGAGGACCGGCCAGGCATAGGCCCATTGGCTCCCGAAAAGTACGAGCATCGCCGGCTCGGCAAGTGCCCAGAGGCCGAACATCATCGGCGCCAGCAGGACGGTGGTCACCTGAGTGCTGAGCATCAGCGCCTGTGATCGCCGCTCGCGATCATGCATCATCTGGCCGAAGGTTGGGAACAGCACACCCATGACGGCGGAGAGGACGACCTGGTTCGGGATGCTCGCGAACCGGTTTGCCGCCGAATAGGCACCGGCATCGGACAGCCCGAGATAGCGGGATATGACGACCATCGGGGATTGGAAGGTGATGAAGTTCGCGATCTCGGAGCCCATCATGCCGAAACTGAAGCGGCTGAGCGCCAGAACGCGTTGCAGCGAGAATACGAAGCGCGGTGCGTAGCGGGAAACGGCATAGAGGCCGGACAGGCGCACCAGCGCCGAGACGAAAAGCTGGGCGAGCAGCGACCATATGCCGAAACCGAGCAGCGCCAGAAGGACGGCAATAACGGCACCGAGCGATTCGGAGATCATGCTCCACACGGCGTCCTTGCGGAAATTCATCCTCCGGACAAGCAGCGAATAGGCGACGTCGCCGCCCAGCTGCAACGGGATCAGCAGGCTCATGATCCTTAGCAGGTAGGCAGCCTCCGGCGCGCCGAGCAGCGTGGCCAGAGGCTCGGCAAATACGAACAGTCCGAGCGCCATCATGAGCGCGATGGCGAGGTTTGCCCAGAAAACCGAATGCACGGTTTCCATCTCCTCATCCTGTTGGATGACGAGTGCGGAGGTGAGGCCGGCGCCGCCGATCATGGCGAGGAACTGCACCACGGTGAGCGCAACGGCGACGGCGCCGAACTCCTCGGGAGACAGAATGCGGGCCAGAATCGGCACCGTGACAAATTTAAGCCCGAATGTCCCTGTCTTGGAAAGAACGCTCCAGCCGACGTTGCGCGTTACGGTTTTTGCGTTAACGGTTGGGGTCATTGGCGAGGATTCCGTGAAAGTCCTTTGAAGGAGGAATGCAAAGGACAAACTCTAGATATACGGCCGCGACCCGGTGGGAGGAGACCACGCAGACTCTTTTTAGAGAAACCGCAGGGGCGAAAAGATGGCGAAGCTCACAGTTGTCATTCCATACTACCAGAAGGAACCCGGAATTCTCCGGCGCGCGCTGGCATCCGTTTTTGCTCAGACGCTCGAGGATTTCCACGTTCTCGTGATCGACGACGAATCCCCCTATCCGATAGCGGACGAGCTTGCCGGTCTCGCCCAGGAAAAAAGGGAGCGCATCACCGTCATCCGCCAGCCTAACGGCGGGCCGGGTGGCGCGCGCAATACCGGTCTCGATAATGTTCCTGCCGACAGCGACTTCGTCGCTTTCCTCGATTCCGACGACGTCTGGACGCCGGATCATCTCCTGAACGCCTATCAAAGCATGACGCGTTTCGACGCCGACTGCTATTGGGCCTCGATCACGGGCGGCGACGCCTTTTACTATCATTTCGGGGTCGCGGATCTCGAAAAGAGCGAGACGGTCACCCGCCTCTCGGAAAGCCCGCTCGTCGTCGAGCTCCCCGAGCTTCAGGACGTCATGCTGAAGAACTGGAGCTTTCTTCACATGTCCTGCATGGTGATCGGGCGCAAGCTCTTCGAAAAGGTGCGCTTCGAGGCCACGCTCAAGCTTGCGGCCGAGGACGTGCTCTTCTTCTGCGACTGCGTGCTCGCATCCAAGCGCGTCGTTCTTTGCGATGCAGCGGGCGCGGTGCGCGGCGAAGGGCTCAACATCTTTCATTCGATCGATAACGACTCGCCTCAGTTCCTGAAGCAGCAGTTCAACACCTGGGTTGCACTCGACACGCTCGAAGGCCGATATCGTCACCGGCCAAAGGCGATGGAGGCGATCCGATCCTACAAGCATACGGCGCGTCGGCAGGCGCTATGGAGCCAGGCACGCCGGATAAAGCGCAGGAAACTGCCGCAATTCGATCTTCTTGCCCGCTGGCTCTGGCGAGACCCGCGATTGATCGGCAGCGCCGCCGAGTTGGCGGTTGGAAAACTATCCCGCTAACCTCCTTCGGCCCGATCGGGCACGCGCCGCTTGCGCTGACAATACCCGGAAATCAAGCGACGACATTCGCCGCGGCGCGTGTCGGGTCGCCTCACATTGCAAACGGAGACGGTCATGAAGCCGTATTATTGGGAATCCCAGCACGGAAATTTTGGTGACGACCTCAACCTGTGGCTTTGGGATTTCCTGCTGCCCGGTTTTCGCGAGGTCCACCCGGAGACGCTGCTCGTCGGGGTCGGAACGGTCTTGAACCGCGCACTGCTGCCCGAGGCCACCCATAAGCTCGTCATCGGCAGCGGTTTCGGCTACGGCACGCTTCCCGAGATGAGCGACCCTAAGGAGTGGGATATCCGCTCGGTCCGCGGCCCGCTGACGGCTGCGAAGGTCGGCGTGGCTCCCGAGCTCGGCATCATCGATCCTGCGGTGATGGTCGCTGACCTTCCGGAGTTTCAAGACCTTCGAAAGATTTATAAAAGAAGCTTCGTACCACACTGGGAATCGGCGATCGCCGGATTGTGGCCGGCGATCTGCGACGCGGTCGGGCTCAACTATATCGACCCGCGTGGCGAGGCCAAGGACGTCATCCGAAAGATCGGCCAGTCGGAGCTTATCGTCGCCGAATCCATGCACGGCGCCATCCTGGCCGACGCGTTCCGCGTTCCCTGGACCGCGGTCAGTACGTCGCACAGCATCAACAGTTTCAAATGGAACGACTGGGCCCAGACCCTCGGTGTCACCTATCGCCCCCGGCGGGTGCCGGTATCGACGCGGGCGGAAGCCATGATCAAGGGTGCCCGTTTCTGGGGCATGGATTTCAAGGCGAAAGAGCCGCAGCCGGAGGACCCGAACCGCCGGCAGATCGACGGAGACCTGGCCGTCGCCCAGCGTGAACCACGCCAGACTTCATTGCGCGCTGCCGCCAAGCGAGCGCTCGCTGCGCCGGCGACGCTGGCGCTGTGGCAGGCAAGCCGCGCGGCGCCGCAATTGAGCAGGGACAGTGCGCTGGCAGAGCGCAAGGAGCGTTTCCGCACTGTGCTCGACGGCATACGCCGGGATTATTTTTGAGGCTGATCCACGGCGAGAGTCTCGAGCAGATAGCGCACTTCGCCCTTTCCACCGAGAGCGAGGGGCGCGGGCGAACCGGACGGACGAAAACGTTCGGTCTTGTCCGCAAGAATTCCGCCAACGATCGCCGGCAGTGCGGCCGGATGGGTCAGGGCGTAGCCGATTGCACGACCAAAGCCCTGCTGATTCTTGAGATCGAGAAAATGCCGTAGTTCGTAGCGGTCGCGAATGTGCCGCTCATGCCGGCGGACCGCCGCTTCGCCGTCGCTGCTCAGTCGGCTCCCTGCGAGAATTGCACGGTCCGCCTCATAGAGACGCTTGAGGTCGATCGTCCGGTGACTGCCGCTCAGCGAGTTGCCGCGGACGACCGCGGCATAGCCGCAACTGTGGATGATCTTGTAGCGCGCGCCATTGGCGAGGGCGCGAGCGTACAGATCGTAATCTTCACCGAGGCGCAGTGTCTCGTTGTAGCGCAGGCCGCGCTGGTCGAGGAAGGCGCGCCGCATCAGCGGTTTCAGAAAACCGATTTCGCCGCGCCGCAAGCCGCGCCGCGAGATGTTTCCTTCGACGAAGCCGACAAGATCGATGAGCCGGGGAGTAGGGTCGAATCGGTCGATCCTGCCATGCGCGTTTGCCGCCTGCGCGGCATCGATGAAGGCGATGTTGTCGGCGACGAAGTCCCAGCCGTCCTGCGAAAGCAATTGGCCCAGACGTCCCGGAAAGAAGAAATCATCCGCGTCGAGCACGCCGATAAGCGGAGAATGCGAGATCGCAATCGCATGATTGCGCGCGGCCGCGGGGCCGCGGTTTTCTTCGAAGCGAACGACATTCAGCCGCCCCGTTCCGTCATCCGCAGCGCGTGCCACCGAAGCGGTATCATCGGTCGAGCCGTCATCGATGACGACGACTTCTGCCGCCTCCGGTTCGGCAAGCGCCGAAGCAATCGCGCGTGCGATGGTGTCGGCGGCATTCTTTGCGGCAATGATGATGCAGACGTCCGTCGGCGCGGCTGCGGTCATGTGAGGCCTCCAGCAAGTTATCGGCTGCCGCGCCTCAAGGGCGCGAAGGTGCCGAACCATGCCGCGCGATCATGTCGCAAACGCGTCAGGCGAAAAATTTTTTGCAAGTGCGAAGGAGAGCAGCGTCAGCCGCTCAGGAATTGAGATGATGAGGCCGGTTCAGTCTGCGCAACGAGACCTTCCCCGGTTGCTTCTCATCGTTGGCGGCTTCGGCCGTCACGAACTGCTTCTGAGAAGAAAGCCTGCGGCGCTCCCGTGCCTCTTTCCATACGAGGAACAGGACGGCGACGAAGTAGCCGACCTGAATAAGGACTGCGCAGATCAGGGTCTGAATCGCCGTCGAGGCGAGCGATCCGTTGAGGTAATAAGTTGCAAGGGCAAAAGCCGCCAACGCGCCGATCATGCTCAGAAAAACACGCGGTGCGAACATGGCGCTAACCTACCTTCGGGTCTGCGATTGGGAACCTCATTAGAGTTGTTGCCCTCTCCTCCTGCCCGGCCACTATATTAGCGCCCGCTTTTCTCTTCAACCAGGAAACGCTATTTTGTTGCAGTCGACCATACATCGGAAATCTTTCCGCCGTCTTTAAGCATTGGCTCCATTTCGCACAATTCAAACGGGTGTGATCGAGGATAAGTTCCCCATTTCGAGGGCAGTTTGCCGCATGAAATGGATGCGGAGCGAACGCGGCGGCCGTGCCCCTAAAATTGCAGGGCCTTTCGTAAAGCTGTCTTGCACGCTGCCTCTAACGGCGTGTAGCCGGCCCTTTTTTCCAATCAACTTTTGTTACACCTGTTTGGGCGGGTAGCCCGAGCAACTGTGCGCCGCAATAAAATGTTGCAATGCAAAAACTGTCGAGGAAAGTTGCCGCGCGTCAATTTCGGGCGCCAGTGGTCCGCCGTCCGCCAGTGCAGAATGATGCGTCTATTAACAATACTTTATAATTCGAAATAACTAGCCCTCGATGATGTTTCCGGTGTGTGATGCCGCGGGGAACTATCCTGACCCTGATTTGCGCTCTCCGAAATTAACTCTTCGTAATATTTCGCGACTTTAGCTGGCTTGAAGCCTCTGGGGGAAGGGCGTCGGAGGGCTGCCATCATTCCGCCTTTAAAAAACAAATTCTGACCACACACTCACGTTAGATGAGCCCGCGTCCCACGGGACCGACAATCGCCAACGTAAATGGAGTCACCTCTATGAAGTCCGCGACTCGCTCGGCCAGTTCGCCGTTTTTTATCCCCGAGGAAACCGGGGCAGTCCGACCGATCGGGGGCATGGCAAAACGCAGTTTCGACATTCTTGCCGCCTCCGTGGCCCTCCTTCTCTTCAGCCCGCTCTTTTTGCTCATCATGGCCCTCGTCAAGTTCTCGGACGGCGGCAGTGTCTTTTATGGCCATCGCCGAATCGGTCACAACGGCCAATCCTTCAAGTGCCTGAAATTCCGTACGATGATGGAAAAGGGCGACCAGGTCCTGGAAGAGTTTTTCAGGAACAATCCCGACGCCTACGAAGAATGGCGTACGACCCGCAAGCTTCAGAATGATCCGCGTGTCACCGTTGTCGGGACAGTCCTGCGTAAGCTCAGCCTCGACGAGTTGCCGCAACTCCTCAACATCATTCGCGGTGAAATGAGCGTCGTCGGCCCCCGTCCGGTGGTCGAAGACGAACTCGAACTCTATGATTCGGCCGCCGTGTTTTATCTGCGCTCGCGTCCCGGCCTGACGGGGCTCTGGCAGATCAGCGGCCGCAACGACGTCTCCTACGCCACGCGCGTCGCTTTCGACACGCAATATGTCCAGAACTGGTCGCTTTTCGCCGACCTTGTCATTGTCTTCAAGACGATCCCTGCCGTCTGCCTCTCCCGCGGCAGCTATTGAAATCTTGGCGCCGGCCCGGCACGGGCAACGTCGAGCAACGGAAATATCCAAAAATGCAATCGAATAGACGATCAGCGAAATCCGCTGGTTCCCGCATGGCTTCCTATTTTACCCGCCTGGCGCTCCTTGCTGCACTCGCAGCCTCAGGGGCGTCGCTGGCGTCGGCCGATGAATACCGGCTCGGCGTCATGGACAAGCTTCGGGTTCGCGTGGCCGAGTGGCAAACCGCCGAAGGAACGGTCCGCGACTGGTCTGCCGTCAGCGGCGACTATACGGTGGGCCCATCCGGCAACCTTTCCCTGCCCTTCGTCGGCGATCTGCCTGCCTCCGGCAAGACGACGCAGGAGGTGGCCGAAGAGATCGGCGTCAAGATGCAGAAGCTTTTCGGCCTCAGGGATCGCCCATCCGCGTCGGTGGAGATGGCGCAATATCGTCCGATCTATCTCTCCGGCGAGGTGCAGACGCCGGGAGAATACCCCTATGCTCCCAACTTGACGGTCTTGAAGGCCGTCAGTCTCGGGGGAGGGCTGCGGCGGGCGGATAACGGCCAGCGATTCGCGCGCGACTACATCAATGCCAGCGGGGAATCCGCGGTGCAGGTTGCGGAACGCAGCCGCCTGCTCATTCGCCGCGCGCGACTGCTTGCCGAAATCGGCAAGCGCGACACAATCCCCATGCCCGAGGAGCTCAAGAACGTTCCGGACGCCGACAAGCTGCTCGCCAGCGAGATCGCGCTTATGGAATCGCGTGACAAGCGCCAGAAGCGTCAGCTCGATGCGCTTGCCGATCTGAGATCCCTTCTTCAAAGCGAGATAGAAGCACTCGCAAAGAAAGCCGAAACGCAGGCGCGCCAGCTCGACCTTGCCACCGAGGATCGCGACAAGGTCGACAGCCTTGCCGAAAAAGGGCTGGCGCTCAGCCAGCGCAAACTGTCCCTCGAGCAGCGGGTCGCAGACGTTCAGGCGTCACTGCTGGACATCGACACCGCATCCCTCAAGGCAAAGCAGGATGCGAGCAAGGCGGCGCAGGACGAAACGAATCTCCGCAACGACTGGGATGCTCAGCTCGCTCAGGAACTGCAGAACACCGAAGCCGAGCTGGACACGCTGACGTTGAAGCTCGGCACCAGCCGGGATCTCATGACCGAGGCGCTGCTGCAGTCGGCAGATGCCGCCCAGCTCGAAGATCAGGCCGCCGAGATCACCTATTCGATCATTCGCGACAAGGACGGCAAGCCGACCGAAATCGCCGCCGACGAGAACACACCCGTGCTCCCCGGCGATGTCATCAAGGTGAATACTGCCCTGGCAATGCGGTGAGGCAGGCATGAGGATATCCAAGGCGAGCCTTGTCAGACCTGGAGCGAATGAAGTCTACGGCATCTTCGCCTTGGCCTTGTCGCTCTTCGTCTTTGCCTATTCGGCGCGCTTCGGACAGGTTTCTATCCTCGCCTATTATGGCCTGTGGCTGCCGCTCGTCCTCGTGGACTACCGCAAGGTTCTCGGCAACTACGCCAGCTATCTCTGGATATTCGCCTTCACCATCTTCGCCTGCATTTCGATCTTCTGGTCTGCGGCCCCGTCCTTGTCGCTGCGCACCGGAATACAGTATCTGAGCCATGTCGTCTGCGCGCTCATCGCGATGCGCACGATCGACACCCGCACGCTGACGCGCGGCATGATTGCGGGCGCCGCAATCGTGCTCCTCTATTCGCTGCTCTTCGGTACCTATCATTACGATCCGCTGGACGGCACCTACAGCTTCGTTGGCGCATTCGCGTCGAAGAACCAGTTGGGCTTCTACGCCTCGCTCGGCATCTACTTCGCCTTCGCGGCCGTCTTTGTGCTCGGGGAAAAGGGCCTGTGGATGGGCGCGGCAGGGGTTGCCGGATTGCTTGCCGCCTATTGCCTGCTGACGTCGCAATCGGCGACCTCCGTGTTGACGACCGCGGCCGTCATCGGTCTTTGCATCGGGATGCGGGCGATCACGGCCTTGCGTCCCGCGAGCAGGAAGCTCCTCTTCATTGCCGCGTCGGTGTTCGGCGGCGTTGCCGCCGTCGCGATGATCTATGCCGGCGGCGTCGATCTGATCCTCGGCGCCTTCGGCAAGGATTCCACGCTCACCGGGCGCACCTATCTCTGGCAGCAGGGCATCGAGGCGGCGAAGGCGTCGCCGCTCTTCGGCGTCGGCTACCAGGCCTATTGGGTGCAGGGCTTCTCCGAGGCCGAGCGGCTATGGGAGGAATTCTATATCGGTTCGCGCGCCGGGTTCCATTTCCACAACACCTTCATCGAAGCGGTCGTGGAGACGGGCCTGGTCGGCCTGATCCTGCTTACCATGGTGCTGGTCACAGCGCTCGTCGGCCAGTTGAAGCGCCTCCTTGCGGAGGATCGCGATCCGGAGGCGATGGTGCTCTTCGGTGTCGGCGCGCTGCTCTTCGTTCGTGCCTTCGTCGAAATCGATATTCTCACCCCCTACCACGTCGGATCCTTCCTTTTGTACTTCACGGCGGGGAAACTGACGATACCGCGTCGCCGGCAGGCAGCGACCCTGCTCTGGCCGGCAGGATTCCATCCGGCGCCCTACGGCCGATCTTTCGGCCCGATGGTGCCGCGGCCGGGAGACGGCCATTGAAGACGATCTACGGTATTCAATATCTTCGCGCGGCTGCGGCAATCGCCGTCGTGCTCTTCCATGCTGCGGAAAAGACAGGCCATCATTTCACGATCGGAGCCGCCGGCGTCGATGTTTTCTTCGTCATCAGCGGCTTCATCATGTGGGTCATCAGCGACCGCCGATCCGTGACCCCCGTAGAATTCATCGCCGATCGCTGCCGCCGCATCGTGCCGGTCTATTGGCTCGCGACCGCCGTGATGGTCGCGGGCGCACTGGCGGGTCTGTTCCCCAATCTGGTGCTGACACTGGAACATGTTCTGTCGTCGCTGTTCTTCGTCCCCGCGCGCTCGCCGAGCAGTGGAGAGATATGGCCTGTGCTGGTGCAGGGCTGGACGCTCAACTTCGAAATGCTCTTCTACGCGGTCTTCGCCGGCTCGCTGTTCATGCCGCGCAACTGGCGGCTGCCCGTCGTCACAGGGCTGTTCCTTGCCTTGGTGATCGCAGGCCGCGTCGTCGCCTTCGACGATCCGGTGATGCTGACCTATTCGCGACCGGTCATTCTGGAATTCGTGGCCGGCATGATCATCGGGGAGTTCTGGCTGAAGGGCAGGGTACCGCCGCTCGCGGTCGGTTTTGCGCTGCTCGCCTGCTCGCTCGGCGGCTTCGCTCTCATCGGTGTGCTCGGTCTGCCATTCGACGAACTGACGACCGGGCCGCTGGCGGTTCTGCTCGTCACCGGGGTGCTTTCGCTCGAGGTGAACGGCTGCGTGCGGGCGCTGCCGCTGCCGGGGCTTCTAGGAGACGCCTCCTATTCGATCTATCTCTGGCACACATTTGCGATTTCTGTCGTGGCCAAGGCAGGCCTTGCGATCGGGCTCGGCGCACCCGTGACGATGTTCGCGGGGGTTCTTTCGGGAACGCTCATAGGGATCGCTGCCTATATGATGCTCGAACGCCCGTTGCTGCGGCGCGGCCGCGCCCGGCGTGTCACGGCGGGCCCGGCACGCCGAGCGGCCGAATAGAGCACCTCCAGGAAAAGCCCGAACGGTTTACCTGGAAGGCCGGGCTGCCCCGTCATTTCCGGCAGCCACGGTCGCTGGTCGGGAAGATCAGCCGCCCTGATTTCTGCGCGAGTGCCAGTTCCAGGCCGATTCGGTGATCGCCGCGAGATCGTATTGCGGCTCCCAGCCGAGAACCTGACGCGCCTTGTCATTGTTGGCGACAAGCGTGGTCGAGTCGCCTTCCCGGCGTTCGGCGTAGCCGATGTTGAACGGTCGCTTGGCCACTTTTTCGATCGCGTCCAGCAGCTCCTTCACCGTGGTACCGGTGCCGGTCCCGAGATTGAGTGCGACGCTCTCGCCACCCTCCAGGAGATAGTCGACCGCCCGCACATGGGCATCCGCCAGATCGAGGACGTGGATATAATCGCGGACGCACGTTCCGTCGCGCGTGTCGTAGTCGGTGCCGAAGACCTTGAAGCCCTCGCGCCGCCCAAGTGCCGCATCGATGGCGAGCGGGATCGCATGGGTCTCAGGCTCGTGCCATTCGCCGATGCGGCCCTCGAAGTCCGCGCCCGCGGCATTGAAATAGCGCAGGATGACCGAGCGCAGACCCTTGTAGAGATCGTAGTCCTTCAGCGCCTGCTCGCAGATCCACTTGGTGCGGCCATAGGGATTGATCGGCGCCTGCTTATGGCTCTCGTCCATCGGTACGCTGTCGGGCAGTCCGTAGGTCGCGCACGTCGATGAGAAGACGAAGGCATCGATGCCCGCGGCAAGCGCCGCAGACAAAAGGGTCAGCGTGCCGATGACGTTGTTGTCATAGAAGGCGGCCGGGTCCTTGACCGACTCGCCCACCTCGATCATCGCCGCGAAATGCAGGATCGCCCGCGGCTTGTGCCGGGCAAGAACCTCTTCAAGACGCTGCCGGTCACGGATGTCGCCCTTTTCAAGGACGCCCCATTGGACGAATTCCTCGTGGCCGTTGGAGAGGTTGTCGTAAACGACGGGTTGGTAACCCTTTGCCGCAAGCTGAAGGCAGGTATGCGAGCCGATATAGCCGGCGCCGCCGACCACGAGAATGTTGTTGTTCTGCACGGGCAACCTCTGAGGATGATTTCTGAAATTCGACAGGGCAGGCTTTGCAATGAATAGCGGCGAAATTTCCAACACATTATGAAGGTTCTGCAAAATCGCGGCATTTTCAACAGCTTCGCGGCGGGAACCGCGGACTGAACCGACGTTCGATTCCGGATGCCGCAGGCTATGGCCGCATGTCGCGCCGTGATCCGGCAGACTGTTGCAAACTTGCAGCACGCCGGCTCTGCTTGCAGGAAAATACAATATAGGCGCTTGGCGTGCGCCGCGTCCTCAACTATAAGCGGTCCTCCGGCAATCAGATTAGGGAGGTTACGATGCAGGCATTTTCTTCTCCCTACGGGGCGGATCCACGATCCTGACCCTGTGACGCAAGCGTCCGCGCTTCTTCACAGCAGGCAGGAATTGTCATCGCCCCACCGCTTCTTCTTAGAAGCCGGCGATCCGCTGATGCCGTTCTGACCCTTTCCCCAACGGCATTTTCATGCTTTCGAAATATTGAGGCCGGTGCGCTCGTCACCGGGCAACACCTATGGCATTTACTCGTTTCACGGCGCGCAACCGCGCCTTCCGTAGCGTTTTTCGATTCTCCTGGGCCCATTGGAAGAAGCAGCCGGTGCGGCTCGCGGCTCTACTGTCAACCGTGCTGCTTTCGACGCTCGCCGATGTGCTTACGCCGCTCTACTCCGGTCGGCTGGTCGACGCGGTGATTTCAGGTGCCGCGAGCGACGAGGTTGCCTGGAACGCGGCGATGGCGGCCTTCATGATGTTGATGGCCCTGTCGTTCGGAGCCATCATCCTCAGGCATGTGACCTTCATGGGTATCGTCAGCCTCACGCTGAAGATGATGTCGGATATCGCCGCTGCCGCCTTTCATCACATCCAGCGGTTCTCCAGTGACTGGCATGCCAACAGCTTCGCCGGTTCCACGGTCCGCAAGGTGACGCGCGGCATGTGGGCGCTCGATCTCTTGAACGATACGCTTCTCGTCGCGCTTTTCCCTTCTATCGTCATGCTGGTCGGGTCCACGGCGCTGATGGCCTGGTACTGGCCGATGATGGGTGTGATCATCGGTCTCGGCTCGATCGCCTTCATCGCCGTTACCGTTTCCCTGTCGCTCGGCTATGTGGCGCCGATGGCGAGCCTTGCCAACAGCTGGGACACACGGCTTGGCGGGGCGCTCGCCGATGCGGTCAGCTGCAATACCGTCGTAAAGGCCTTCGGTGCGGAAGGGCGCGAGGACGCGCGTCTCGCCAAGGTTCTCCGCAAATGGGAGAACCGGACGCGTCGTACCTGGTCGCGCGGCACGCTCAACGGTACGGCGCAGGGCGCAATGCTGCTCGTCCTGCGCGCGGCCGTGATCGGCTTTGCCCTCCTGTTGTGGGCGAGAGGGCAGGCGACTGCAGGCGACATAACGTTCGTGCTCACCTCGTTCTTCATCCTGCAGGGTTATCTGCGGGAGGTGGGGATGCATATCCGCAACCTGCAGCGGTCGATCAACGACATGGAGGAGCTCGTCGCCATTCACGGCCAGCCGCTCGGCGTCGAGGACCGGCCGGGCGCAAAGCCCATCCGCATCACCGAGGGCGAGATCGAGTTCCGCGATGTGACTTTTCACTACGGAGCCCATCGCGCACCCCTTTACGAGGGATTCTCGGTCAATATCGCGGCCGGCGAGCGTGTCGGTCTCGTCGGGCATTCCGGTTCCGGCAAGACGACGTTCATCAAGCTGATCCAGCGTCTGCATGATCTGAATGCCGGCGAGATCCGCATCGACGGGCAGAATATCGCCGACTTCACCCAGGCGTCTCTGCGCCAGCAGATCGCCATCGTGCAGCAGGAGCCGATCCTGTTTCACCGCTCGCTTGCCGAGAATATCGCCTATGCACGGCCGGGAGCGACGCAACGCGAGATCGAGGAGGCGGCAAGGCTTGCCAGCGCGCATGACTTCATCGCCGCCTTGCCCAAGGGCTATGGGACGCTGGTCGGCGAACGTGGTGTGAAGCTCTCAGGCGGCGAGCGCCAGCGGGTGGCTATTGCCCGCGCCTTTCTGGCGGATGCACCCATCCTCATCCTGGACGAGGCGACCTCGAGCCTCGATTCGGAGTCCGAGGTGCTGATCCAGCAGGCGATGGAGCGACTGATGACGGGGCGCACCACGCTCGTGGTCGCACACCGGCTTTCCACGGTGCGTGCGCTGGACCGGCTGCTGGTCTTCGATCGGGGCCGCATTGCGGAAGAAGGCGATCACGGGGCACTCATCCGCGTCAAGGGCGGCATCTATCGCAGTCTCTTCGAAAGACAGGCACTGGAGCTGACGAAGGGGCTCATTCTCAGCGAGGGATGAGGCCACAAGCCCGGGCAAACGGCCGGTCGACCGCTGCGAGCAAAGATGCGGCGATCGACCGGTCGTGTAGACAGGCGCACGGCTCGGCGGGCAGGGCCGCGCCAATTTTCAACGAGTTACAAGGCCTTGGGCCTGCCTGAGGTCCGAATGCCGCAGTCACTCTTGCGGCAACGGAATCAACGTATTCGTCGTGCTTTTGGTCGGCTGCTCGCCCGGAACATGGGACATGGTCTTCGTCCGGCTCTGCAGTTCGTCGTCCGTAACCTTGGTCTTGGTCTGTGACTTGCTGAACGTTCCTTTGTCCATGGCCTGAGCCTTGGACTGGCCCTGCAGCTGGGAGGGATTCTCGTTTACCTTCGTCTGGCTCTTTGCCTTTCCTTGCGAGGTTGCTGCGCTTCCGCCGACGCCGATCGACGATGTCGTTCCGTCATCGGTTCTGCATGTGCCGGCCGTTCCCAACGTGCTGGCTGAGGTGCCGCCGGCCGCGGCACTTCCGCCAGATCCGACAGTTCCGGCCACATCGCAGTCCTGAGCGTGCGCTGGTACGAAGGCAGCCGATGCCGACATCACGACGGAAATTGCAAGTATCGTTCTTCGAAGCATCACAGCTCCTTTCACTTCTTCGGCTGGATGATTGCGCAGGTTCCATCCGACCGGCGCGTAATGGTGGTGCCGTCGGGGCGGGTCACGCTCGCGGTCGCAAAGCTCTCTCCGCCGGAGGATCCGCTCGTCGCCGACGATGCGGAACTGCTGCTGGCAGACCCACCGCTCGCTGCCGTGCCGCCGCCAACCGTCGTGGACGAGGATACGCTGCCAGAGCCCGCTGTGACCGACGACGAAACGCCGCCCCCTTCCGACTGTTCTTGTTCGATGACCATGCATGTCGAACCGTCGTCGAGTTTGATCTCTTTCGCCACGGCATGGGCCGGGGCGACCATAGCAGCCGCGAACAGTGCCGTGACAGCCGGGATTAAAAATGAACTGGAGGTCATCGGAGCTCCTCCTTTTTGAAGAACGCTGGCTTCGGAGGGCGCTCCGAAGCCAGCCGAGTTGACGTCAGCAGGACGGTTTGTTGCCCTTGGAGGCGTCCTGCTTGGCGAGGCCAGGAGGACAATTCTTGTTGCTCTCATCATCCTGGGCGGCGTCGCGGGCGCTGTTTTCATCGCCCTGGACACTGCCGGTGGCCTCATCCGATGTTCCGCCACCCGATCCAGCGGCTGAACCACCGGTTCCAACGGAGCTGCTGGAGCTTCCGCCGCCCGCGGACGAGCCGCCGGTGCCAAGGGTCGAAGCGGAGCCGGCGCTACCCGAGCCGGCGGCCGATCCGCCCGTCCCGACCGAGCTGCTTGACGTACCGCCGCCGGCCGAAGATCCGCCCGTTCCCAGTGTCGATGCAGAGCCGGACTGGCAATCGCTGGTGTTCGGATCGCAACCGCCACCAGCCGAACTTCCGCCCGTTCCGACGGTGCTGCTTGAGGTCCCGCCGCCGGCGCTGGTGCCGCCGGTGCCGATCGTTGTACTCGATTGCGCGAACGCGCCGAGGGTGGTGCCCGCGAGAAGGCCCGCCGCGAGGGCCGTCCTGATGAAATACCGCATTGGAGTTCCTTTCCTGACGTTGATGTCCTTGAGGCTGCAACCTGCCTACCAACCCAAACCCGCGTAACGTGTTCCGGGCTGGGACTTCGGACCGAAGGGATGCTGGCACATAGTCTGGAAGACGATCGGACCTTTGTCCGTTCGGCGCGTGCATAGGTCCGAGCGGCGATTGCGAATGGAACCGGGCTGGCATGCGGTTCGTTTTGTGCCCTTGGTTTTCGGGCAACCCTTTTCAACAAACTGACAGTGCTTGCTCCCGGGGGGAGCCCTGTGGCTCAGTTTTTGATTTTTGGCCGTTGGACAATCCGTTCCTTCCATACCGGTCGGCCATTCACAAACGGTCCTCTATGGCCTAGAAGGCGCGCAGTAGAACTCCGGTCGCAGCCTACCCGGTCAAAACAAGGACACCTGTCATGAAGACAATTGTAATCTGCTCCGGCGGATTGGATTCCGTTTCGCTTGCGCACAAGGTCGCGGCTGAACAGTCGCTTTCCGGCCTCCTGTCGTTCGATTACGGCCAACGGCACCGCAAGGAACTGGATTTCGCCGCCGCCTGCGCCATGCGCCTCGGCGTCCCGCACCAGATCATCGACATCCGCGAGATCGGCCGCCATCTCACCGGATCGGCGCTGACCGACGATTTGGACGTGCCGGACGGGCACTATGCCGAAGAGACGATGAAGGCGACGGTGGTGCCGAACCGCAACGCCATCATGCTTGCCATCGCCTTCGGCGTCGCTGCAGCCCGCAAGGCGGATGCGGTCGCGACCGCCGTGCATGGCGGCGACCACTTCATCTATCCCGATTGCCGGCCGGGTTTCATCGACGCTTTCCAGGCGATGCAGAACCGCGCGCTCGACGGATATGCGGATGTTGCGCTCTATGCGCCCTATGTGAACGTCGCCAAGGCCGACATCGTAGCGGACGGAGCCAGGCACGGCACGCCCTTTGCCGAGACATGGTCCTGCTACAAGGGCGGCGCCCACCATTGCGGGCGCTGCGGTACCTGTGTCGAACGGCGCGAAGCCTTTCACCTCGCGGGTGTCCCTGATCCGACAGAGTACGACGATCCGCTTTTCTGGGTCGCGGCGACCGGCTCCTTCGTTGCCGAAGAGGTGAAATGATGTTCCGCATCACCAAGGAATTCCATTTCTCCGCCTCGCACCAGCTGAAGAACCTTCCGGCCGAGCATCAATGCGCCCGGCTGCATGGGCACAACTACATCGTCGAGGTCGAGCTTTCCGGCCAAAGGCTGAACGAGCACGGATTCGTGCGCGACTATCACGAGCTCGCACCGCTGAAGCAATATATCGACGAGTGCTTCGACCACCGCCATCTGAACGACGTGCTCGGGCACGATCGGGTGACGGCGGAATGCCTGGCGCAGCATTTCTACGAATGGTGCAGAGCCCGGCTACCCGAGACGACGGCCGTTCGCGTCAGCGAGACGGCAAAGACCTGGGCGGAGTATCGCCCATGATCCACACCCGATCCGACGAAATCCGCGTTAGCGAGATCTTCGGACCGACGATCCAGGGGGAGGGAGTGCTGATCGGCCTGCCGACGGTATTCGTCAGGAGCGGCGGCTGCGATTTCCGTTGTTCCTGGTGCGACAGCCTCCATGCCGTCGACAGCAGCTACCGGCACGAATGGCAAAAGATGTCGACCGAGGAGGTCTGGCAGGAAATCGTTCGGCTTTCGGGCGGAGAAGCTGTGATGGTGTCGCTATCGGGCGGCAACCCGGCAATACAGCCGTTCGGCGATCTGATCGCCCGCGGGCTCGAAAAGGGCTATCGATTTGCCCTGGAAACGCAAGGTTCGCTTGCCCGCGACTGGTTCGCAGCTCTCGACGTTCTGGTGCTCAGTCCCAAGCCGCCCTCGAGCGGGATGGAGACCGACTGGGAAGCCTTGGACGACTGTCGCCGCAGTGCTGGGAGCAAGCCGCAGACGGTGTTGAAGTTCGTGGTCTTCGACGAGAGGGATTATGCCTATGCGCGGGCCGCCGCCGCGCGCCAGCCGGATCTGCCCGTCTATCTGCAGCCCGGCAATCATACGCCGCCGCCCGCGGACCAGGCGGACGCGCCGATCGATATAGACGGCGTGATGGAGCGGATGCGGTGGTTGGTCGACAGGGTCGTTGCAGACCGCTGGTTCGGGGCGCGGGTCCTGCCGCAACTGCATGTCCTCATCTGGGGCAACAGGCGGGGTGTTTGAAGCAGCAGTCGCGCGTCTCGTCAGGCCGCAGCACGCTGATCCGACTTCAAGGCGCACCGCGTGCGGCCACCTCCAGGCCCGAAACGCCTCCGCCGAGGCGAACCGGCTTCAGGGCCGGGCCTTCGGCGTCCTTGACGAGATGGAGCACGCGAGAGAACTGCACTCCGTTCCGCGGCGTTCGGCCGATCTTGATTACCGCGGTCTCCCGCAGGTCGGCCTCGAAGATCGAAAGTGCCCCTTTCAGGGCATCGGCGTCCATGGTCTCCAGCGCTTCGTCGATGACGACCCAGCGGGGTTTCTGCACGAGAAGCCGGGCGAAGGCCAGGAGGCGCTGCTCGTCGTCGCCGAGTTCGCGTTCCCAACGGGCCTCGCGATCGAGCGAAGTCGCAAGGTGGTCGAGCCCGACCTTCGAAAGCGCAGTCACGAGCACTTTGTCGGGAAAACTGTCGGCGTGCGGATAGGCAAGGGCGTCGCGCAGCCGGCCGCGGGGGAAATAAGGCGCGCGAGGAATGAAGGCCACGGTTTCGCCGGCAGGCATTCCCACGCGACCGCTTCCCCAGGGCCAGAGCCCGGCGAGCGCGCGGAAGACCAGCGTCTTCCCGGCACGCGGATCGCCGATGATGTTGACCCGTTGACCGGGGGCGATCTCGATACGAGACTCTGCCAGCCTGGTTCGCCCCGAGCGGGAGACCACCTCGAGGTTCTCGAACGTCATGGTGGCAGTGTCGTTCTCGACGAAGTCGATACGCTTTTCGTCGCCATGCAGCGTGTCTGCGGTGATCAGCGCGCGGCGGAAGGCGGCAACGCGCAGCAGCGTTGCGCGCCAGTCCGTTATCGCGCTCACATTGGCGACGAACCATTTCAGCGACGAATGCACCTGATTGAACGCCCCCACCGCCATCATAAGGCCGCCGAAGCTGATGTTTCCCGCGAAATAGACGGGCGCCGCAACCAGAATCGGCGCGACGACCGTGACCCAGCCATAGCCGTCCTGAACCCAGGCAAGATTGATTTCGGCTCGGAATATGTTGCGCGTGGCGTCGAGCACGGAGGAGAGGTCGAGTTGCAGACGCCGTCGCTCTCCAGCCTCGCCGCCCGCAAGCGAGATGCCGTCGATATGCTCGTTGGCGTGCATCATCGAGAAGCGAAGATCGGCCTCGCGGGCGTAGCGCTCGCCGTTCAGAACGATCAGCCGGCGGCCGACGAGCCAGCTCAGCCACGACGCGGAGCCGGCGTAGAGGATTGCAGCCCACACCATGTAGCCCGGAATTTCCAGCGATCGTTCGCCGATCTGGAAGGCAAAGCCCGCTGAAAGGGACCAGAGGACGCCAACGAACGAAATGAGCAAGATCGACGATTGCAAAAGCCCGAATCCGAGGCTGGTCGTGAGATCGGCAAGGTGTCCGGCATCTTCCTGCATGCGCTGATCCGGGTTCACGCCGATCGTGCCGGCATTGGCCAGCCGGAAGGCACGTCGCGGCCGCATCCATTCGCCGATCAAGTCCAACGTCAACCCTTCGCGCAGCTTCAAGCGCACCATCTGATTGAGCCATTGCTGGGCGACGTTGAACACCAGCAGGACGCCGGCGAGCAGGACGAACAGCATGAGCTGATAGAAGAAGCTGTTGAGATCACGCCGCTCGATCGCGTCGAAGAAGGGCCGGTACCAGCGATTGAGAACGATCTGCCCGATGGCGGTGACGATGATTATGGTGAAGCTGCCGGCCGCGAGCCACAGGATAGGCTTCAAAACCGGCGAGTCGACGAAGGCGTGCCGCATCATCTCGAACTGCTGCCAGATACTGCTGCTTTCCGGTGGGGCGGTGGGCGTTCGGGCCTGAGCCTCATTGCCGGTTTGGTTCTTCATCTCCAATTTCTCCTCGGCGCGCACGGCATCCCAGTCTAATCCGCGAAAAGCGCGAACGGAAAAGATCCGGGACGTTGTGTTTACGGTCGCCTCTGTGGCTTGAACAATCTGCCGGCCGGGGCAAGTGCCGTATGGCAGCGCCCGGTTTCATGCTCGGCGGCGGCGGTCCGACAAGTGGAGATTCAGTGCCGAGCAACAGTCGGTACGAAGCAAATAGGCCGTTAAAAATCTGTAATAGAGCTAAATTAGAAATCCCCATACTGCTCAATGTATGGACAACGGCGCCGCCTGAAAACCGGATTTTGATCCGTTCCGAGACAGTCGGACCCCACCCGTTTTCCGGAACGGCATCGCTGCGCATGCAGCCGCGACGTGCGACCCTTTGAATGTATTCGCGATTTTCTTCTGCAATTGTCGCTTGGGAAGTACCTGACAGGTCCCACCGCCTACACAGTAAACTTTTGTGATCTACGAGGCCTGACCGTTATCGCGGCCGGACATTTGCCCGTCGCCAGCAATATTGAGCGCGATTCTCGGGCCGGTCGCCGAATCGGGACATCGCAACCCCCCGGTGCCGAATCCACGTTCCAGTGCCCGACTGCCGCTTCCGGTGCACAAGAGCGATTTCGGCTTGTCCATGTTACAGCGATGACATAAAACGTTACCGCCGTCCTGCAGCGCCGCGCGTCTCACGCGCACAAAGGTTGCTGCAGCACTTTTATCTGTTGCATGTCTTTTCCCTTGAATCGCGGTTCAGGGGGCATGCAGTGACGCGTGTCGACCCGTACTCAACAGCAAAATTCGTAAGAATTTTCATGCCAAGAGAAGGAGACATTTATGTCTATTTCACCCTCCAACATTGGCGACAAGGAAGCCGCTCCGATGCCCAACGGCGACATCGCCGCTCGCGTCAAGGCCGCGCGTGAAGCGGTCGGCTACAGCATCGAGGATCTCGCGGTCACCTGCGGCCTCGCCGTCGTCGAAATCAACGATATCGAGAACGGCACGGAGTTCAGCCCGGCGAAGCTCAAGCGGGTCGCCGGCGCACTGCAGGTGCCGCTTTCCCATTTCCTGCCCACGGAAATGTGAGATCGGCAGAACGAGGTGCGCGGTTCCGCCATCCTCTGCCGGAAGCGCTCAGCACCTTGACCCGTTTTTAATCTGGCCCGGCCGGCTCNGCTCATACGCCGGCCGGGCTGCCATGAAACGGGTGAAGGCCTTTTATCTTCTGGATGAGCTGCGTGCCGTTGAAGGGTTTTGCCAGGCGAGGCAGGGCACGAAATCGTTCAGGCAAGTCAAACACGGTGTAACCGGTCAACAGAAGCACCGGCACCTCGCGCTCCATGAGTTCATCGACAAGTGGATAGGCGAACTCGCCTCGTAGGTTCAGGTCAAGGGTCGCGATATCGAACGGGTGTGCGCGGACTGCGGAAATCGACTGTGCGAGGCTCGTGAATGGGCCGATCACCGAATAGCCCGCCGCGACGAGATCGTCCTCAATCTGAAGCGCGACAAGAAACTCGTCCTCGACGACGAGCACACGGCATCGGTCGCCGGGGTTCATCCCGGAGCTCCGCGCGGATAAGGAACGTCGATCGTACAAACCAGGCCTTGCGGCGCAAACTCGAGATGCACTTCACCGCCAAGATCAGAGGCGAGGACCCGCTCGAGCAACAGACGCCCGAAACCGTTGTGCTTGGGCGCAACAACCGCCGGTCCGCCCGTCTCGCTCCAGCATATCCGCAGCCGTTCACTTGCCACGTCGATCATCCACTCGATATCGACTTTTCCGCTCTTGACGGAGAGTGCCCCATGTTTCGCGGCGTTGGTTGCAAGCTCGTGCGCCGCCATGCCGAGGGTGAGCGCATGCTTGGGCGGCAACATCGCCGGCGGCCCCGCAAGGGTCACGTTGGTCCTGCCGTCGTCCTGATAGGGTGCCAGTTCGTCGAACAGCACGGTTTTCAGGGAAACTCCAGACCAGCTCGCCTCCGCGAGGCGCGTATGCGTCTGCGCGAGCGCCCTTATGCGCGCATCGAAGGAACGGTGCGCCGCGGTGGCGTCCGGATTGGTCGAGAAGGTCTGTCGTGCGATCGAGCCGACGATCGCCAGCGTGTTCTTCACACGGTGGCTGAGCTCGGCGACGAGGAGATTGCGCTGCGCTTCGGCCTCCCGGCGCTCCGTGATGTCCATGCAGACGCCGATCAAACGCCTTTTGGGGCCGTTGCGCGGCGAAAGCTGTCCGAAAGCCTCGATCCACCGGATGGCCCCATCGGGGAACTGAGCACGGTAGACGACGTGGTAGTCTCCTTCTGCTTCGATCGCCCTGGCCATCTCGCGCTCGATCAAGGGAAGATCGTCCGGGTGTACGTCGCGCTTAAAGTCGGCCAGCGTTCCACCGAACGATCCGGGCTCGATACGGTGAAGCGCCTCCAGCCCCGGCGACCAGATCACCTCACCCGTTTCGAGGTTCCACTCCCAGGCGCCCATATGTCCGGCATCCAGTGCGAGCTGCAGGCGCCGTTCGCTTTCCTGGAGCGCCTCCTCGGCCTGCTTGCGTCCGGTGATGTCGACAGCGGCAGCGACGGCTCCGACCACTTCGCCTGTGACGTCGCGCAGCGGAGTCGCGTTGCCGAAGATATGACGGGAGCTTCCGTCGTCGAAGCGTATTTCCTGCTCGAAGTTCTGCACCTCTTCGCCGCGCGCCGCCCTTTGTACGGGCATCTCCTCCGGCGACAATGCGCGCCCTTCCGAGAAAACGCGGAAGTTGGTGGGGTGCTCGCCGGGAGGCGCCGACATCGAAAGGTTGCTGTCGTGCGGTAGCCGCAAAATCTCGTAGGAGCTGTTATTGCCGCTGATGACGCGGCAATCCGGCGTGCGCGCCATCCAGATCAAAGCCGGGACGGCCTCCATGATCGCGGCCAACTCGGCCGCGCGCGCCCTTTCGTTGGCCTCGTTGCGGCGCAACTGCTCTTCCGCCTGGCGCCGCGCATATTCGGCTCTCATGCGCTGAATGCTGAATCCGAGTTGCCGCGCGATGGTAAGCGCCATGCCGATCTCGGTTTCCGCAAACTGATGTGGCCGGTCGTAATAGGTCATGAATTTGCCTATCAGCCTGCCTTCCGTGACGAGCGGGAAAAAGCCGAGCGCGCCAATACCTTCGCCGACTATGCTCTCCTTCAGCTCTCGCGAGATTTCCGTCTCGTCGATATTCTCGACGAAGATCGGCTCGGGTTCGTTCGCTCCCGTATGCCAAGGGGAGTGTCCGTCGACGGCGCGCTGGTAATGCTCTGAAAGGCCGCGGGCGGCGACGAACCGCATGGTCCCGGAATCGTCGAAAAGCAGAATCGACGCACGGTCGCAATTCAACGCGCCCTGGATGGCATCCAGTGTCGCCTCGTAGACTTCTTCTATCCGTTTGGTACGCTGAACCCTTTCGGTCAGACGATACAGTGCGGCCTGCTCACGAAAGCGCGCAGCCAATGCCTCTGCCGCGCTTTTCGTCTCGGTGATGTCGCGGGCGATCTTGGAGGCGCCGATGATGCGGCCGGTTGCATCCCTGACGGGCGAAACGGTGAGCGAAATATCGACGAGAGTCCCGTCCTTGCGCCGGCGCTTGGTCTCGAAATGATCGACCAGTTCGCCTCTACGAATGCGTTCGAGAATGCCGGGCTCCTCGCTCAGACGTTCCGGTGGTATGAGGAGGGTGATCGACTTGCCGATAACTTCTTCCGCCGTATAGCCAAAAAGCCGCTGCGCGCCGCGGTTCCAGCTGGTGATGATCCCGTCCAGGTTCTTCGCGACGATCGCATCGTCGGAAGATTCGACGATTGCGGCGAGATAGCGGGAACTGCGCTCCATATCCTTCGCGCCGCTGAGGTCCACGAGAAGATTGACGGCTCCTGTCAATGCGCCCGTGTCGTCGAAGATCGGCGTCGCATGCGGGAGAAGCGGGACCGAGGTGCCGTCCGGACGGACCGCGATAAGTTCTTCGCCCCTTATCGGCCGCCCTTCTTTCAATGCGCGCGCCATCGGGCACTGGTCGTGCGCAAGAGGCGAGCCGTCCGGCCGCCTCAGTTGCCAACTGACGCACCAGCGATCCTTACCGAGCTCCGGCTCGCGCCCCGCAACGGCCACCGCCGCGGCGTTGCAGTAAGTGACGATACCTTCAGCGTCGGTCGCGTATACCGGCACCGCGAGTGCGTCGAGCACGGCCCGATAATCGGTCGCCTCTGAAGTCGTGACATCGTCGATCGTCGTTTTGGGTAGAATTTCTGCGCCGTGCATGTTCCCTCCGCAGCCGCCGCCAACTTCAAAGAACGCAGCCATCGCTGCTTTGTTCCGCGCCCGTCCCCCAAACTCTTGGGGGTTATTAAAACGGCAGCCCCGTCTAGATTAGGCCTGAGGACGCGATCAGCGCCGGGGTGAGCGGAGGAAACCGAACATCAAACCGGAGACATTTCGATGAGCAAAACCGTATTGAACGCCGTGGGAACGCCGCTTTACTACAGCGGCAGTTCGACTGCTTGGTTCTCCGCCACCGGCTCTGGCCCCACGCTCCATGGCACTGCCGGCAATGATTCCATGTGGGGCGACAGCTCCGTGAACGTCACCATGATCGGCGGCAGAGGCGACGACATTTACTACCTGTATTCGTCGATCAACCGGGCATCGGAAGCGGCCGGCGAGGGCGTCGACACGATAAGCACGTGGATGAGCTACACCCTGCCGGCGAACTTCGAGAACCTCACGGTTACCGGAAGCGGTCGTTTCGCATTCGGCAACGATACGAACAACATCATAAAGGGCGCGTCGGGAACGCAGACGATCGACGGGCGCGGCGGCAACGACGTCCTGATCGGCGCGGGCGGTGCCGACACCTTCGTGTTTGCGCGAGGCAACGGAAGCGACCTGATTACCGATTTCAACTATGACGACATCGTACGCCTCGACGGCTACGGCTTCACGTCGTTCGAGCAGATTCTGTCCAATGTGGCTCAGGAGGGCGCCGATCTCCGGCTCCATCTCGCCGATGGCGAGAGTCTGGTATTCGCGAACACCACCGCCGACGAATTGCAGGCGCACCAGTTCAGGCTGAGCCTCGACCGCTCCGTCCTGTCTCAGACTTTCTCGGACGACTTCAATACGCTTCAGCTTCGAAACGGTACAAGCGGAGTCTGGGACGCCAAATTCTGGTGGGCGCCGGAAAAAGGAGCGACGCTTTCCAGTAACGGCGAGCAGCAATGGTACATCAATCCGAGCTATGAGCCGACCGCTTCCGTCAACCCCTTCTCCGTCCATAACGGCGTGCTGACGATCACGGCCGCGCCGGCGTCGGAGGCGATCCAGGCCGAGATCAACGGCTATGATTACACGTCCGGAATGCTGACGACCTACTCGTCCTTTGCCCAAACCTACGGCTATTTCGAAATGCGCGCGGACATGCCGGACGACCAGGGCGTCTGGCCGGCCTTCTGGCTGCTGCCCGCCGACGGTTCCTGGCCGCCGGAACTCGATGTCGTCGAAATGCGCGGACAGGACCCGAATACTGTCATCGCCACGGTGCATTCCAACGAAACGGGCTCGAGAACGAGCATCGAAAATGCAGTGAAGGTCGCAGATGCGAGCGGGTTTCACACATACGGGGTGCTTTGGACGGAAGAAGAGATCGTCTGGTATTTCGACGATGCGGCGATCGCGCGCGCCGATACGCCTTCCGACATGCACGACCCGATGTACATGCTCGTCAACCTGGCGGTCGGCGGCATCGCCGGCACGCCCAGCGACGGTCTCGCAGACGGGTCCGAAATGAAGATCGACTACATCAAAGCCTATTCGCTCGACGCGGACTGGCAGATCTGAACCAGGGAGTGCGAAGGCCGGCAATCCTGGGCGCTGCAGGCTGCCGGCCTTCGACCGGCTATTTCTGGATGCAGGTATCCGCGGTCTCCTTGGTGCACTCGTCGAGGCCGGTGAAGACCGGGTCTTCGACCGGTTTGCCGGCGATCAGGTCCAGCATGACCTGCGGGGCCTTGTAGCCCATTTCGAATGGCCGCTGCCCGACGAGAGCGGTGACCAATCCTTCCCTGGCGATGGCGACCTCCTCGCCGATCGTATCGGCAGCGCCGATGACGAATTCGTTCTTGGCGATCTTGTCGGCCATCGGCTTGAACAGATCGCGATAGGGCTGTGGCGCGCCGAACAGCGGCCACCCGCCCATGATCCCGAAAGCATCGAGGTCGGGATTGGCGGCAAGGATGTCGGTCATCGCCTGCACGCCCTTGGCGCCGTCGTCATTGGTGAAGACCGGGCAGCCCGCCACTTCGGTCCAGTTGCCTTCGCCCTTGAGTTCCGCCAGGCCTTTCTGGCCGGTCAGGGCGTCCCGCATGCCCTGGGCGCGGCGCAGAATGTTGTCGGCGCCGGGATTGCCCTCGATGGTGCAGATCTTGCCGCCATCGGGCTTGGCCTTCTTGATGTACTCGCCGATGCGGTAGCCCATTAGATAGTTGTCGGTCCCGAGATAGGTCTTGCGCAGGGCAGAGTCTTCGGCGGCGAGATCCGCGTCCACGGTCATGACCGGAACCGATGGATTGGCGGTCTTCAACGTCTGGGCGATGAGCTTCGCATTGGATGGCGAGATGGCGATTGCGGCGGTTTCAGCCTTGCCCAGCATGTCCTGAACGATCTGCGCCTCGCCGGCCTCATCCGAGGTCGAAGCCGGACCCGTGTAGAAGCACTCGTATTCCGAGTCCGGATTTTCCTTGTTCCACTTCTGGCAACCCTGGTTGATCGCTTCGAAGAAGGGATTGTCCAGCCCCTTCACCACGATGACGAGCTGTTTCTTCTGGGCCATGGCCGTTCCGGCGCTGAGTGCCAGAGCGGCAACGGCAAGCAATAGTGCCTTCCTCATTCCTTCCTCCCTTGAAACAAGCGGACACGCGCGTGCCCGCGCCTTGAAATATCAGAGTTTCGGGTAGGCGGCGGCGTCGCGCAGCCGTCGATCCATCGAGGCATTGAAGAGCGGCCGGTCGCGCGCGGATCGTCAAGCAGCGCCGCGATGAGGTCCGCCTGACCCTGTCCGTGCCCCGGGGACAAGGATCAGCATGCTCTCCTCCCAGCACCAGCTAATATCCGCGCGAACGGCACGTCAACGACTATTTGTATGACAATATGCGTTTCAGCGTATGTGCGGAGCGATTTGTAGGACTATTGATTGACGCTTTCCCGCGCATTTGCGTAAATGGAAGCGGTCGCCTTGCCGGGAGAGCGCGAGAGCGGGGGCAAGCGACCGAGGAGGCAGCCCGCTGCTTCGGGAGGCTAGACGGCTGTGGCAGTTCTCGAACTCGTCAATATTTCCAAGCATTTCGGCGCCATTCACGCTGTCAGCGACGTGTCGCTCTCGCTCGACCGCGGCGAGGTGGTCGGGCTCATGGGCGACAACGGCGCCGGCAAGTCGACACTGGTCAAGATGATGGCCGGCAACTTCCGGCCGAGTCATGGAACGATCCGGCTCGACGGTGCGGAACTCGTGATGCATCGCCCGGTCGAAGCACGGCAGCACGGCATCGAGATCGTCTATCAGGATCTGGCGCTTTGCGACAACCTCACGGCTGCCGCGAATGTCTTTCTCGGGCGGGAGATCAGGCGCGGCATAGGGCCGCTGCGCATACTCGATTACAGGGCGATGTACCGCCGCGCCGGCGAGATTTTCAAAGAACTGAAGTCGGAGACGCCGCCGCGCAACCTGGTCAGGCAAATGTCGGGCGGTCAGCGGCAGGCGGTTGCAATCGCGCGGACGATGCTTTCAGAGGCCAAAATCGTGCTCATGGACGAACCGACGGCGGCCATTTCGGTGCGGCAGGTGGCCGAGGTGCTGAACCTGATCCGCGAGTTGCGCGACCGGGGCATCGCCGTCGTGCTGATCAGCCACCGTATGCCGGACGTCTTTACCGTCGCCGACCGGGTGATCGTCATGCGGCGGGGCAGGAAGGTTGCCGACAAGCCGATCGCCGCGAGTTCGCCGGAGGAGGTGACGGGCCTGATCACCGGCGCCATCGAACAGGTGTGAACCATTCGGAAAGAAAGCGAAGGTCGACAATGGCAATTACGCTCGATCGAGCAGTCGGACAGAGAGACCGCGGATGGCTCTCGTTCCTGTTGGCCAGCCAGGCATTCTGGGTCCTGGTGGCGGTCATCCTCGCCTGCCTCTTCCTGTCGGTTGCCACCGACTCCTTCGCAACGGCCAAAAACCTCTACAACATCACGCGCAACTTCACCTTCGTCGCGATCATCGCGCTCGGAATGACGCTGGTCATCATTACCGGCGGCATCGATCTGTCGGTGGGGTCGGTCCTCTGCCTGTGCAGCATGGTGCTGGCCGTGGTCATGCATGCCGGCTACGGCATAGAGGTGGGTATTGCCGCCTCGATCGGCACAGCGCTGGTCGCCGGCGCATTCAACGGGGTCATGATAGCCTATCTCGGCTTTCCACCTTTTGTGATCACCCTCGGAATGCTCTCGATCGCGCGAAGCCTGGCGATGGTTGCCTCCAACAATACGGTCGTATTCGAGTTCGGCCCGGACCACGACACGCTCCTGGCTCTTGGCGGCGGCGCCTGGTTCCTCGGTATCGCCAATCCGGTGCTCTACATGATCGTCCTGGCGCTCCTCACCGGCTTCGTTCTGCGCTGGACGAAGTTCGGCCGCTACGTCTTCGCCATCGGCGGCAACGAGCACGCCGCGACGCTCACCGGCGTTCCGGTGAGAAGGATCAAGGTTGCCGTATACATGATCTCCGCGCTCGCGGCGGGGATTGCCGGCATCATCCAGACCGGCTGGCTCGGCGCCGTGACGACCAATATCGGTGCAGGAATGGAGCTTCAGGTCATCGCCGCTGCCGTCATCGGCGGCGCCAATCTTGCCGGCGGTGCCGGCACGGCTTCCGGCGCCCTGATCGGAGCTGCGCTGATAGAGGTGATCCGCAACAGCCTCGGCTTGCTCGGGATTAACGCATTCTGGCAGGGCGCCTTCATCGGAGGCGCCATCGTCCTCGCGGTGCTTTTCGACCGGATCCGAAACTTCCGGCAAAGCGAATAGACGAGGGAAGGGCGGGCCGACGCGGCCCGCATTCAAGAACCGGTTCGCCGGCTCAGCCCTTGGCGAGGATGCGCCGCATCTCTTCCATGGCGGCTTCACGCTGGGGGTCGCGTCCGTCGGCATAGGGCAGGGGGAACGGAACGGTTACGTCCGGCTCGACGCCGCGCCCCTCCAGACGCACGCCGTCATCGATCACCGCGTCGGAAACCGCAAGCTCCAGAATGCTGTCGTCCGGCAGGATATAGGCGCGGCCTGCGAGAAGCGCCCCCGCCGTGCGCGCCCCGACGAGCGGGATTCCGTTGGTCTTCAACGCATAGGCGAAGAGTTCGAGGCCGCTTCTCGATCCCTCGTCTATGATGGCGACGATCGGGCGTCGCCAGCGGACATTGGCGAGCATATCCTTGCCGTTGCGGGAGATCAGCCTGAAGTTCGGCGTATCGCCGACGAAGAGCTCCGCCGCGTCGGGCGGACCGCCGCCCCAGCGTCCGCGCAGATCGACGACGACGCCATCGGCGTCTTTGAGACGGCCGGTCGCCAGTTCCCGCGCCGCGATGTCGAGACCGTCGGGACTTGAAAGGGTCCAAAGACGCAGATAACCGATGCGCCGCCCATCGCTCTCGTTGACGGACACGCTGTCCTCGATCGCCTTTTCGAATGTGGGCAATGGCCGCAGCCGCTCGACCGCGACACTGGCCGTGAAGGGCTGTGCGTCGCGATTACGGCGCAGGCGTATCTCCACCTTTTGTCCGATCCTGTCGCGGAAGGATTCGATTTCGCGATACGGCGCGCCATCCACCGACAGAACCTCGTCGCCCACCCGGATACCCGCCTTGTCCGCAGGCGAGCCGTCATAGACGTCGCTGACGAACAGGAGGCCGTTTTCCCTTCGGGCGACCATGCCGACCCCGGCATAGCTGGCCCGGCCATCCGGCGGGAACAGCCGCTTCATGTCGTGGCGGATAGCATAGCGGAATATGTCGGCGAGTTCGTAATAGGCAATCGAATCCCGCGTGAAGCGAGCCGTATGCGACGCGTCGAGGCTCGCGAGGACTCTCTCGACCGCAGCGTCGAGCCGGGGCTCCGTGCTCTTCGCGTTCAGCGGGTCGCCGCCGTCGAGTTCCTGCCGCACCGCTGCGCCGAAGCCGTCGAGCGCTGCGGGATCGTGAAAGTTGTCGACGACAAGCGTGACGACGCGGTCGAATATCGGATGACCCGAGCGCGGCAGGTCGAGGCCGAAGCCCTGGGCAGGAGCGAGGAGAAGCAGGAACCCGGCCAACAGGCCCCCGGGCATCTTCGCGTGCATGGATCGATCTCCGTTCTCCGGGGATCATACCGGCACATCGGCGACTGCAGTGAGGCCTCTCTCAACAACATTCCGTGAGGTCGGCGAGAGCGGCATAGTCTCTCTTTTTCATGGAACACTTGCCCATCGTCAAAGTTGTAGGCCAGGCTGCCGATGACATACTTAAAGGCGGGAAATGGTCGTTTATCTTACAGGCCTTGTATCGCTGCTGCTCGCCGCTCTCAGCCTCGGCCCCTCCTTCGCCCATGTATTGGAGGCACCTCCCCGGCTGTTCGTCTGGGCGCCGGAACTGTGGCGCGAGGCGACCGTCTTCAACGGCCAGTTCGCGCTTTTTGCGAAGGTCGGCGGGCCGCTTGACGTCACGACGATACTGGCGGCGTGCTTTCTTTCCTACCTGCTCGCCAATGAGCGGCCGGCGTTCTGGTTCGCCCTCGCCGGCGCGGTTTTCTTTGCTGGAGCGCTGGCGGCGTGGTTCACGCTGGTCGCTCCGGCAAATGCGATCCTGGCCACCTGGAAACCAGGCCCGATCCCGCCGGACTTCGAAGCGATACGCCTCAGATGGGAGACGGGCCACATGGCCGTCGCCGCGTTGAAGGTCCTCGGCTTCGGGTCGATTTCTATCGCCCTGCTGGCACCGCGCCTTGGTAGTGGCACATAGGGCAGTCCTCAGAGAGCTATCGCCGTTGCGAGCAATACGAGGCTGGCGAGGCCGAGAACGGCCCGTACGACATGGGATCGCTCCCAGCGGTCCCGCAGGGCGGTCCAGTCCGTGCTTCCCGCGGCCGTCGAAGCGCGCGGGGCGCCGAAAACGAAAAAGCGCGCCCCCGTTCCTCCCAATTGCGTATCCTTGAGCCAGAAGTTGTTTACGGGGTGCGTCAGGATCCAATAGGCCGCATGCATCGCCAGCAAGCCGGCGAATGCCCCGACCGTCGGCCAGAAGGCCGTCGTCCCGCCGGGCATCAGGAAGAGGAGAGCGGCAGTAAGAAGCAGGGCCGCCGGCTCTGCTGCGCCCCCGATGGTGAAGCCCGGATAGTAGATTGCCTGCATCGCCAGATATTGTTCTCTAGGCAATCGCAATTTGCCGGGCAACTCGAGTGCATGAGCAAGGGCCAGTGCCGTTGCTATCGCGACCAGGACGATCGTGAGAACTTCTACCGTCACGAGCATTAAGTCGATCCGATTTGCCTGCTGCAGGTTCCTGGACCTTGCGTGTTTCGCCAGGACGCGCGGCGCCGTAGGGTTGTGGCCCGAACTCCGGAGCGCCGATTCGGTTCCATCATTCTTCGGGCTCAGCCTCGGCTTCCGGTCTGCCGCAGGTGGCCGAATCGGAAGCGGCCCGGGGCGGCCGCGCGCACCATCATCATCTCGCCGATCGTTTCGTGCGTCATCAGCCCGACGAGGCGGCCGGAGCCGTCCAGAACGGCGAGCGCCGGCGAATGGGAGTCCTGCATGAGCCGCAGGCTTTCCTCGAGGCGTTTGCGATGATGGATCGTCGGCAGGTTGCGGCGCATCGCGGCGACCACCGGTGTCGATGGGCCTTTCTCCTTCAGAGCGCGGATCATGTCGTCGCGCGTCAGCAATCCCTCGAAGTGGCCTGCGGCATCGACCACCGGAAATTCGCGCTGCGTGGTGGCAAGCAGCGTGTCGATGGCGTCGTCGATGGTCGCCGACCGGTCAAGGGTCGCGAATTCGGTGATCATCACGTCTGAGATCATCACGCTGCCGGAGATCTCGCGGATCTGGGCGTTCTGGGCTTCCGCCGTTGCGGCCAGATAGACGAAGATGGCGATGAAGATGAGAAGAGGATTGTAGAACAGACCGACGAAGCCGAAGACGAAGGCAAGGCCCTGGCCGATCGTTGCGGCGATCTGGGTCGCACGCGACCAGCTGAGCCGCGAGGCGAGTGCGGCCCGCAATACGCGGCCGCCGTCCATCGGGAATGCGGGGATCATATTGAAGAGCACGAGGAAAACATTGACGCCGGCAAGCCTTGCCAGAAATCCGCTCTGGGGGTCTTCGACGCCCGCTATCTGCTCCATGCCCGCCGAGCTGCCGAGGATGGCGATGAGCACCGCGGCAATCGCCACATTGACCAGAGGACCGGCGATGGCGATTACGAATTCCTGGCCGGGCTCTTCCGGCATGCGCTCGAGTCTGGCGACGCCGCCGATCGGCAACAGCGTTATGTCCGGCGTCTTGATCCCGAAACGGCGTGCCGCCGCGATGTGGCCGAACTCGTGGAGCACGACGCAGACGAAGACGGCGACTATGAAAGCAATCCCCTCCATCGCAGCCGGTGTGCCGCCGATCCGGTAGTGCATCAGCCATATCCAGATCAGAAGCAGCGCGAAGGTCACGTGCACGCGAATTACCGTGCCGGCAATCGTTCCGATACTGAAGGACCAAGCCATGAGCGATATGCTCCGTCCAGTTCTCAGGCCCGCTGAGGAAGCGCCGTTCCATCATGACAGTTGCTGCCGCGCCACACAATCGCAGGTGCCCTTAGCCGTCTAATCGGTTGGCCGGGGGATCGTTCCGCAGGCGGCGGCGAGACGAGGCCGAGGGCGAAAAATCGAGCGAGGTGCTCGCGTCTGTATCGGATATTTTGATACAAAACAAAACTCTTGAAATAAAAGATCATACAATTTAGCGTTATCCAAAATCGACTTCAATAAACGAGGAAACACCATGCGAGCGAAGGCTACCCTTAATCGGGAATATACAATCTCGTCCGTCGACAAGCGGGTCTACGGCTCGTTCCTGGAGCATATGGGCCGTGCCGTTTATACGGGGATCTATGAGCCCGGCCACGAAAATGCGGATAAGGACGGCTTTCGAACCGATGTTTTGGATATGGTGCGCGATCTCGATATGCCGATCGTCCGCTATCCCGGCGGCAACTTCGTTTCCGCCTATCGCTGGGAGGACGGTATCGGGCCGCGCGAGGAGCGTCCGGTGCGCCTCGATCTCGCCTGGCGCACGCGCGAAACCAACCAGGTCGGCGTCAACGAGTTCGCCGATTGGGCAAAGCTTGCAGGTACCGAGATGATGCTGGCGATGAACCTCGGTTCGCGCGGTCTCGACGACGCACGCAACTTCCTCGAATACTGCAATCATCCCGGCGGCACCTATTGGAGCGATCTGCGCGCCAAGCATGGCTACAAGGAGCCGCACAATGTACGCATCTGGTGCCTCGGTAACGAGATGGACGGACCTTGGCAGGTCGGCCACAAGAGTGCGGCCGAATACGGCCATCTCGCCAACGAGGTGAGCAAGGCCTTCAAATATTTCGACAAGACGCTGGAAACCGTCGTCTGCGGCTCCTCGAACGACAAGATGAAGTCCTACCCGGAATGGGAGGCGACGGTTCTCGAAGCGAGCTACGACAGCGTCGACTACATCTCGCTGCACAAATATTTCGGCAACGAGGAGCAGGACACCCTCAATTATTATGCCAAGGCGATCGAGCTGGACCGGTACATAGTCACGATCGGCGGCGTGATCGACTACATCAAGGCGAAGAAGCGTTCGAAGCGCGACGTCAAGATCTGCTTCGACGAGTGGAACGTCTGGTATCACGACCGCAAGGAGGACGGCGAGCGGATCGCCAGCTGGGACTGGCCGGAAGCGCCGCCGCTGCTGGAAGAGCTCTACAATCTCGAGGATGCGATCTTCGTCGGCTCTCTGCTGAACGTCTTCATCCGGAGATCGGACCGCGTCAAGATCGCCTGCATGGCACAGCTCGTCAATGTCATAGCGCCGATCCTCACCAAGGCCGGCGGCCCCGCCTGGCGGCAGTCGATCTACTATCCACTTCAATATGCCTCGAAATACGGCCGCGGCACCGCGCTCACCGTGGCGCAGTCCGGCCCCACCTACGATTGCGAGGTGGCTCAGGACGTGCCCTATCTCGACCTGTCGGCGGTGCTGCACGAGGACGGCAAGTCGATCGCCGTCTTCGCGATCAACCGCAGCCTCGACGAGCCGCTCGGCCTCACCCTCGATCTGCAGGGCTTCAAGGGGGCGAAGATCGTCGAGCACCAGATGCTCGCAGGCGACGACCTGAAGGCGCGTAACTCGGTCGAGGATCAGCACCGCATCGTTCCCAAGGCTGGCAGGGAACTCGCCATCGACGATGTGGGGACGCTGGTCGGTTCGCTGCCGCCGCGCTCCTACCACTTCGTCCTTTTGTCCGTCGCTTCTGCATAAGCCTTTCCGGCCCGGGCGGCCGGGTGACGCCCGGGCCGGAATTCACTATCGGGGAGGTTCAATGTCCGGAATCAAATTGACCGGCGTCAGCAAGTCGTTCGGCGCCGTGAAGGTGATCCATGATGTCGATATCGAAATAGGGCAGGGCGAGTTCGCTGTCTTCGTCGGGCCCTCGGGCTGCGGGAAGTCGACACTCTTGCGCATGATCGCGGGGCTGGAGGAGACGACCGGCGGCGAAATCAGGATCGATGCCGAGGACGTCACCCATAGGGAGCCATCGAAGCGCGGCGTCGCCATGGTCTTCCAGTCCTATGCGCTCTATCCGCACCTCTCCGTATTCGACAATATGGCGTTCAGCCTTTCCATCGCCCGCCGGCCGAAGGCGGAGATCGAGCAGAAGGTCAAGGCAGCCGCGGAAATCCTTCGGCTCTCGGACTATCTGAACAGCAAGCCGAGCCAGCTTTCGGGCGGCCAGCGTCAACGGGTCGCAATCGGGCGCGCAATCGTGCGCGAGCCGCTGGTCTTCCTTTTCGACGAGCCGCTTTCGAACCTCGATGCCGAGCTCAGGGTCAAGATGCGCATGGAGATTGCCCGGCTGCACCGCCAGATCGGGGCGACGATGGTCTACGTCACCCACGATCAGGTCGAGGCGATGACGCTGGCGGACAGGATCGTCGTGCTGAAGGCCGGCGTCGTTCAACAAACGGGTGCGCCCCTCGAGCTTTATCGCAATCCGGACAACATGTTCGTTGCGGGCTTCATCGGCTCGCCTGGGATGAATTTCCTGAAGGCCCGCGTCGTTCCCGGCGGCGGCGACAGGCTCACGATCGAGCTCCACGACGCCCCCGGAGTTCCGTTCGAAATTCCGGCTCGGGCGGGTGTCGCCGCGGGCGAAGAGATTTTCATCGGGGTGAGGCCGGAGCACATCACGCTCGGCGAACGGGAGGGCGGCGTCGGCCTGGTCGTGACGGCCGAGTTCATCGAGGAACTCGGCGGGACCGGCTACCTGCATGCCCTCACGACGACGGGGGAGGAAATGACCATCGAGTGCCGCGGCGATGAGCGGCCGCAACCCAAGCAGGCGGTCCGCCTGACCTTGGCACCCCAGGAGATGTTCGCCTTCGAGGGAAGCGGCGATCGGCTCCGTTGAAAGCGGTTCGGATGGGATCCCATCCGGGCGAGGAGCAATGCGGCGCAAGCCGGTGGATTGAACTTCAAAACAGGAGGAGAGAGACGTGAAGAAGCTACTGAAACTTGCCCTTGCGGGTGCGCTGGCGATCCTGCCTTCGGCAGTTGCCCATGCACAGACGGACATTACCTGGTGGGACTTCCTGAGCGGCGGCGACGGCGTCCGCATGAAGGCGCTCATCAAGGAGTTCAACGACACGCACCCGGACATCCGCATCAACGCGACCACGCTCGAATGGGGCGTACCCTTCTACAGCAAGGTCCAGACGGCGGCCGCCGTCGGCCAGCAGCCCGACATCATGACCTATCATCTGTCACGCTTCCCGCTTGCCATACCCTCGGGCGTTCTGCGGCCACTGGCACCTGAAGAACTCGAGGCAGCCGGAATCAAGAAGGAAAACTATGTCGAAGCGAGCTGGAACTCGGCTTCTGCCGACGGCAAGACCTATGGCATTCCCTTCGACGTGCATTCGGTTGTCCTCTACTACAACAAGAACATTCTAAAGGAGGCGGGCCTGCTCGGGGACGACGGCCTGCCGAAGGGCCTGGACGGCCTCGACAACTTCAACGCCGCCCTCGAAAAGATCAAGGCGACCGGCAAGGTCCAATATCCGCTTTCGCTCCACACCGACGAAGGCGGCTCGATGTGGCGGGTGTTCTACACGCTCCTTTCCCAGCAGGGCGCCAAGTTCATCGAAGGCGAGGAGATCCTGCCCGGCGAGGCCGGCGTCAAGGCGCTGACATCGATGGCCAACTGGGTTTCGTCCGGCTATTCGCCGGAACTCATATCCTATGAGGCTTCGATCGCTCTTTTCACCTCCGGCAAGGCGGCCATGCACATCAACGGCGTTTGGGAAGTGCCGACGATGGTCGATCTCGAGAAGAACAACGATCTCGGCTTCGAATGGGGCGCTGTCCAGATCCCGGTTCTGATGGGACAGCCTGCAACCTGGGCCGACTCCCATGCCTTTGCCGTTCCGAACAGCGAAGAAAAGCCGATCTCGCCGGAGAAGCTGAAAACGGTTCTCCAGATCATTGCCTGGATGAACGAACACAGCATCTCCTGGGCCGGTGCCGGCCACATTCCAGCCTATAAACCGGTGACCGAGAGCGCCGAATTCAAAGCGATGCAGCCGAATTCGACCTACGTCAAGCTCGCCGACACCGCGGTCTTCGATCCCGTCTCTCCGCTGGCCGGCGTTGGCGGACCGATCTACGAGGCGACGCAGAATTTCATCGTGCCTGCCTTGAACGGCCAGCTCGATCCGGCGGATGCCATCGAGCAGATGCGCGAAGAACTGAAGAGCCAGATGTAACGCGAAAATCAACGAACCGGCCGGCCACTGCGCCGGCCGATGGTTCGTACATTCGGCAACGGGGAGGACTATTTCGGTGATGACGAGCGAGAGACGGAGCAAGACGCTGACCGCGGTTCTGATGATCACACCGTTCGTGATCACCTATCTGACGGTCTTCGCGTATCCCGTCTACAAGATGTTCGCCTTGAGCTTTACCAACGCGCCGCTGATCGGCGAAGGCGAGTGGGTCGGCTTCGACAATTATCTGAAGCTGCTCAACCAGAAACTGTTCTTCACATCGGTGTGGAACACGGGCTATTTCGTCGTGCTCACCGTCGTACCCAACACGCTGATCGGTCTCGGTCTGGCGCTCATGGTCGTGCGCCTCAAAGGCTGGCTTCAGAGCCTCATCCTGGTGCTGTTCTTCCTGCCCTATATCCTGCCTGTCTCGGTCGTGACGCAGATCTGGGAGTGGGTGCTCGACCAGCAATTCGGGATTGCGCAACATGTCATCGAATTCGTCACCGGCAGGCGCATCAGTGTCTTTCGCGACCCTCTGTGGGCAATGCCTATGGTGGCCCTCGTCACCGTCTGGTGGACCAACGGCTTCAATCTTCTGCTTTTCATAGCCGGCCTGCGCAACATTCCGGCCGACTATTACGAGGCGGCAATGCTCGACGGCGCGACGCGGTGGCAATGCTTCAAGCGCATCACGTGGCCGCTGATCTGGCCGGTCACCGCGCTCGTCCTGACACTGCAACTCATCCTGCAGCTCAAGATTTTCGATCAGGTCTATCTGATGACGGAAGGCGGTCCCTTCAACTCGACCTACGTCCTGCTTCAGCTCGTCTATCGCGAGGCGTTCCGCCTCAACCACGGCGGGCTCGGCTCGGCTGTGGCGGTCTTCCTGTTCCTGATCATCGTGACCGTATCGGTGCTTCAGTACCAGCTTCTGCGCGTGAGGGGGCGCTGAGCGATGCAACGGAAATCCATCGGCAATATCCTTCTTCTGCTTCTTACCCTGTGCGTCGCGTGCATGTGGGCCTTTCCCCTCTACTGGGCGGCGGTGACGTCGATGAAGCCGGAACAGGAAGTCATCAGCAAGACGACCTTCATCCCCGACGTCTTCAACTTCTCGGCCTATTATTTCGCTCTGTTCGAGACCAATCTCGCAACCTGGTATGTGAACTCGCTCGTCACCTCGATAACGGTCACCGTGGTCGTCATCCTGATCAGCGTCATGTGCGCCTATGCGCTGTCGCAGATCGTCTTTCCGGGCCGGCGGCTCCTCTACGGGATCATTCTCGCGAGCTTCATGGTTCCCTCCCAGGCCCTGGTCGTTTCGCAATTCGTGCTGATGTACCGCCTTGGCCTGATCAACAGCTGGGGCGGCATCATCCTGCCGCAGCTCATCGTCCCGGTGGTCGTGATCGTCTACAAGCAATTCTTCGACTCCGTGCCGAAAGAGCTGCGCGAGGCGGCGAAGCTCGACGGCTGCGGCGATTTCCAGATCCTGTTCCGGCTTTATCTTCCGCTCAACTGGGGGATCACGACGGCGCTGGCGATCATCACTTACATCATGGCCTGGAACGCCTTCCTCTGGCCGTTCCTCGTGACGAATTCGGAGGAGATGATGACGGTGACCGTCGGTATCACGCAAGTCGACGACGCCTTCGGCGTGAAATATGCACGCGACATGGCCGTCGCAATTCTTGCGGCGATGCCGGTCGCGCTCGCCTATCTGCTCTTCCAGAAGAGGGTGACGCAGGCGCTGATGCTGTCATCCGGCATCAAGGGCTGAGCGGGCGATCCGCGGCGGTTTCGACCGCCTCGGATCGGCATTCGTGAAACGAAACAGTGCGACAAATGGCGGAGGGGCGTGTTATCAGCGCAGATCACGCCTGAGCCGGAGCGGCAGTAGCAGAGTATGGAGACGAAGCTTCTTACAGTGGACCCGATCAAGGATGCGGATGTCGTCCAGGCATTGGGCTCGGCAACGCGCATCGAGATACTCAACCTTCTGCGCCTGAAGGGGCCTCTGAACGTCAACGAGATCGCGACCCATATGGGCCTGCCTCAATCGACGACGGCGACCAACCTCAAGTCTCTGGAGAGGGCCGGCCTCATCCAGACGCATACGATGAAGGCGACCAAGGGCAATCAGAAGATCTGTTCCAGCATCTACGGCGAGATCCTCATCCGTTTCGACGACCGCACCAATCTTGCGGACGACGTCGTGACCGTCAGCATGCCGATCGGCCTTTTCACCGAATTCGAGGTGGAAGCGCCCTGCGGACTCTGTTCGGTCAACAACGTCATAGGCATGCTCGACGTCCAGGAAGTCTTTCTCGATCCGCAGCGCATGCAGGCCGCACTGCTCTGGTTCACGCGCGGCTATGTCGAATACAAGTTTCCGAACAATGCCAAGGTCACGGGACGGACGGTCCGGAAGATCGAGTTCTCCGCCGAATTAAGCTCCGAGACGCCGGCCACCAACGCCAACTGGCCCTCCGATATCTCCATCTGGATCAATGGCATCAAGGCCGGCTACTGGACGTCGCCCGGTGATTATGGCGACCGGCGGGGCATGTATTCGCCGGCCTGGTGGAAACTCAGCGGCTCGCAATACGGCAAGCTCAAGACCTGGTCCATCGACGACCGCGGTACATGGATCGACGGCGCGATGGTGTCGACTCAGACGATAAATTCCCTCGGCATACCGGATCATCATTCGATACGGTTCCGGATAGGCATCGACGAGAAGGCGGAGAACCCCGGAGGGCTGAATATCTTCGGAAAGGGTTTCGGCGATTTCGATCAGGACATCGTCATGACGATCTATTTCTAGGGTCGCGGTGTCGGGCAAAAGGTAGCGCCGGTTCGTGGTCTCGACATGCCGGGCCCGGAGGCGACCACATGCAATGCGATGCCCAAGTTCTTCTAATGGCTCGCGCAAGTTCTTGTCGTTTGTGAAATGCGCACAGGGCTCATAAGCATGTCCCGTCCGTTTGCCTCGTCCGGTTGCTGTGCGCCGGGCACGCGCCGCAGCTCCGGCGCATCCAGGTTGACGGACGGCCGCACCCGCTATGCGGGAGATCCAAACGAACACGAGGCTAGACACCCGTCATGACAAAGATTTCCGCGACGAAATTCGCAATGGCTGCGGCTGCTTTGCTCTGCTGCGGAGTCGGTGCGCACGCCGCCGACCGAAGCGATGAAGGACAGCTTGCACGCGTAGTGGACGAGACGATCCGGCCGCTGATGAAGGAGAATGGCGTTCCGGGAATGGCGGTCGCGGTCACCGCCCGCGGAAAGAGGTACATCTTCAATTACGGCCTAGCGTCGAAGGCGAGCGGGCAGAAGGTCACCGACGAAACGCTGTTCGAGATCGGCTCGATCAGCAAGACCTTCACGGCGACGCTCGCATCCTATGCCGAAGCGCGTGGGGATCTGGTCCTGTCCGATCCCGCCGGCAAATACCTGCCAGGGCTCGCCGGAACGAGCTTCGACGACATCAGCCTTCTCGATCTCGGGACCTATGCCGCCGGCGGACTGCCCTTGCAGTTTCCCGATTCCGTTACCGATCAGAAGAGCATGATCGACTACTACAGGGGCTGGCGCCCGACCTATGCCGCCGGCACGTACAGGCGCTACTCGAACCCGAGCATCGGCCTCTTCGGCTATCTCGCCGCAAAGAGCATGGGCGAACCCTTCGCCGACCTGATGGAGAAGAGGATATTCCCGGCCTTCCGCTTGACGAGCACCTTCATAGCCGTGCCGCAGGACCGGCTGGACGACTATGCCTATGGCTATTCGAAAGCCGGCAAGCCCATCCGCGTTACGCGCGGCGTTCTCGACTCTGAAGCTTACGGCGTAAAGACGACCGCTGCAGACCTGATCCGCGTCGTTGAGGCGAACATGGATGGCACAAGCCTGGACGAGACGATGCGGCGCGCGATCGCCGCAACGCACACGGGATATTTCAAGGTCGGCGCCATGACGCAGGGACTCGGTTGGGAGATGTATTCCTATCCGACGAAGCTCGACGATCTGCTTGCCGGCAATTCCAGCCAGATGGCGCTCGAACCGCACAAGGTCACCAGACTCGTTCCACCCGCGGCGCCCCGGGAAAACGTGTGGATCAACAAGACCGGCTCGACCAACGGGTTCGGCGCCTATGCAGCCTTCGTCCCGGCCGAGCGCATCGGCATCGTGATGCTGGCCAACAGGAACTACCCGATTCCTGCCCGCGTGAAAGCTGCATACCGGATCCTGTCGACGCTCGAGAGCGACCCCGGATCCGCAGGCGCCCGCTGACGCCGGCCGCCATCGTGCCGCGCTCCGATCGGGCGCGGTGCCAGACCCGCATGACGAGAAGTGCGGTTCTCGACGCCTCGGTTATTCAATAACCCCTCGGGGGTACAAACAGACAGATCGTCTTCCCATAGGCTTTACCCGCCGCAGAGCACCAGTGGTACTCGCCGTCCGGCGACATTCGGACCCTGCTGTCGGCATAGGGGAGGACTTCGCCAGTTGCTCTGACGATATAGCCTTGCGGTCGCTCGCTGATCGCGGTCTGCGCGACCTGGCGGCAATCCATTGTTGAACAGCAGGCGCTCGGATACTGCCAACCGCTTGGAGCGTCGTGGGCAAAGGCCGTCGTTGCGGACAGCCCGGCGAGTAGGAAGAAAAATCCGCGCATGGGGTCTCCTTTCAGGAGCAGTCACCGATCCGGACTGCAGCCGGCAGGTTCCTACGGCGGCGTGTGCCCAAGCGCAGAACCCGCCCAGCACTTTGCGTGCTCCATGACATTGCCCCGCAATCTGCTCGGATTTAAGGAATCGTGCAGCAAGCTTCAAACCTGCGGATCGGTAAAATGATCCACCTCGGCGGGGCTTATGTCAGCCACGACTTTCGTCGCCATTGACGAGAAAGCCGTCGCTTTCGCCCTCGACCAGTTCCATCGGCCAGACCGCGTTTACCGGCGCTTGCGGATAATGGTGCTTGAAGGCAGGCATCGTCGACAGAAGCGTTTCCGCAAGCGCTATGCCTAGGTTGCGCAGCGACAAGCGAAAGCAGGTGAGCGGCGGCGAGAGAAAGTGTGCATGCGGGCTGTAGCGCCCGATCACCGCAATGTCGCGGCCCGGCCTGACGCCCGCTTCGGAAAGGCCCTGGTAGAAACCGATGGCGATCGTCTCATTGACGAGCAGGGCCGCCGTCGGTCGGTCCTCGAGCGCCAGGAGTTCGCGCGCGATCTGATAGCCGCCGGTCTCGTTCGGCGTCGATCGGAAGATCAACTCTTCCTCCAAGGGAAGGCCATGCGCGGCAAGCGCTTCTCGGCAACGGTCGACGAAGATGTAGCCGAGGTTGGCATCGTCGTGCGGACGGGTGACCGCGATGCGGCGATGTCCGCGCGCAACCAGACGGTCGATGGCGATCTGCGCCATCCCCTCGAAATCGAGGTCGAGCCAGGGGCGGCCGGCATCCGTCAGGCTTCGGCCGAGCGTTACGAAGGGGATATTGCGTTCGGCCAGAAACTCTATGCGCCGGTCGTGGCGCCGCGTTGCCGAAAGGATCAACCCGTCGGCAAAACCGCGCGCGACGACGCGGCGCAGGTAATCGGTCGGATCTTCCTCCGACGAGCAGAGCAGGGCAACGAGGTCAAGCTTGTGCCTGGCGAAAACCGCCTGCACGCCGTCGAAGACGCTCATGAAGAACGTGTCGCCCTGGCCGGTGATCTCCGTTCCGGTCTGCATCATGAAGCCAATGATGTTGGTGGTGCCCTGCCTCAGGCTGCGGCCAGACTGGTTCGCCACATAGCCGAGCCTTTCAGCCGCCTCCAGAACACGCCTGCGCGTCTCCTCATTGACGTCGGGGCGGCCGTTCAGTGCGCGCGAAACGGTTCCGATCGAAATATCGAGATGTTGCGCCAGGCGCCGAATTCCCTTCATGCGAAGCGCTTTTCCTCTCTGGTCACCGGTGACTCGACCGGCAATCGACACGAGCGAGATACTGTGCAGTTGAACCGGTCAGGCGGCCATAAGCAGTCCGCCATTTCCCGGCACCGGCCCAGTTTTCCGAATCCCTATTGACATGTTTCGGAAAGTCCGCATAGTTCCGTAAACGTTTACGGTGGCTGAAACAAGCCGGAAACACAGGTTTGCGGGAGGAGAATGGTGATTTTGCGCGCAGTTCTGTGCGGGTGCGGAGCTATGGCCAAAGGTTGGCTCAAGGCGATCGCCGCGGACCGCGAACTCCAGTCGGCAATCCGGATCGTCGGGCTTGTCGACGTGAACCCCGAAGCGGCTCGTGCGCTCGCGGCGGAGTTCGAGATCGAAGACGCCGTTATCGGTTCGGACCTCGATAGCGTGTTGACGGAAGCGGCACCCGACATCCTCTTCGACATTGTCGTACCGACGGCGCGCCGCGACGTGGTCGCCACCGCGCTCAGGCATGGCTGTCACGTGCTGAGCGAAAAGCCGATGGCGGCCTCGCTCGAAGCCGGCCGCGAGCTGATCGAACTCGCCAGGAATGCGGGCAGGATCCATGCAATCGTACAGAACCGCCGCTTCATCTCCGGCATACGCCGCATCCGCCGCTTTATCGAAAGCGGCGCGATCGGCGATCTGACGGGCATCCATTGCGACTTCTTCATCGGCGCGCATTTCGGTGGTTTTCGCGAAGAGATGGAGCATGTGCTGCTTCTCGACATGGCGATCCACACCTTCGATGCCGCCCGGTTCATCGCCGACAAGACGCCGCTCGCCGTATATTGCCACGAAGAAAACCCGCAGGGCTCCTGGTACGCGCACGGCGCGGCCGCCACCGCGATATTCGAGCTTTCCGACAATGTGACCTTCACCTATCGCGGTTCCTGGTGTGCCGAAGGAGCCAATACGAGCTGGGAAAGCGAGTGGCGGATCATCGGCACCAAGGGCACGCTGCTCTGGGATGGCGCCGAGGCGCTGAGCGCCAACCGTGTCGCCGGCAGCGAGGGCTTCTTCCGTCCACTCGTACCGGTCGAAGTTCCCGAACCAGCCGATCCGCTTGAGACGCACGGGCATGCCAGCGTCATCGCCGATTTCGTCGCTGCGGTCCGATCCGGCACCAAGCCGGAGACGGCGGGCGACGACAATATCAACAGCCTTGCCATGGTCTTTGCGGCGATCGAAAGCGCCCGCACCCGGCAACGCGTGACAATCTGAAGTGAGGCATCTGATGAGCAATCCAGCCAAATCCATCCGCGTCGGCACCATGATCAGCGCCACAAAGGGCGAAGCCGCGAAGCGCATAGGCGAGATCGCCAATCTGGGTTTCGAAAGCTTCGAACCCTTCTTCTGGCAGACCACCAACGGCCAGGACCTTGCCGAACTCGGCAAGCGCTGCCGTGAGGCCATCGGCGACCGCGACATCACGATCTCGACGCTCGGCATGTTCGGCAATCCGCTGGAGGAGACCGACATCGACCTCCAGAGCCTGCAGGGCTGGAAGGACTGCATCGACAACGCTCACCATTTCGGCGCGACATGCGTCGCCGGCTTTACCGGACGCATCCGCAACCGGCCGCTGACCGACAGCCTGCCGCGCTACCGCAAGGTCTGGCGCGAGCTCGCCCAGCGCGCCGCCGACAAGGGCGTAAAGATCGCCTTCGAGAACTGCGCCATGGACGGCAACTGGGCGACCGGCGACTGGAACATCGCTCACAATCCGGACGCCTGGGAACTCATCTTCAACGAGACGCCGGACGATAACATCGGCCTGGAGTGGGAGCCTTGCCACCAGATGGTCTATCTGATCGATCCGCTGCCGCAGATCCGCAAATGGGCGCACAAGATCTTCCATGTGCACGGCAAGGACGCGACGATCCGCTGGGACGTCATCCGCGAGCACGGCATCTTCGGCAAGGAGAAGTTCGTCTTCATGCGCACGCCCGGGTTCGGCGACAGCAATTGGACCGACATCATCTCGGAACTCCGGCTTGCCGGCTGGTCCGGTTCGATCGACATCGAAGGCTGGCATGACCCGGTATATCGCGATGCGCTGGAAATGACGGGCCAGGTGCACGCTCTGAATTATCTGAAAGGCTGCCGCGGCGGCGACTTCGTCGCCGATCCGGCCTGAGACATGCCCGACGGCCGGCACGGGGGGCGCCGGCTGCGGAAAAACCCGAAAGAGGAGGAGTCCATGGGTATCCGTAAATTTGCAATGCTGGGCGCATTCGCCCTTGCCAGTGTTTCCCTGCCGGCGTTTTCGGCAAGCGCCGAGGACGTCACGATCAGCGTCTGGTCGCTCGACCGGGACATCCAACCGGCGCCTAACTTGATAAAGGATTTCAACAAGCTGAACACCGGCATTAAAGTGGAATATCGGCAAATCCAGTTCGATGACGTGGTCAGCGAAGCCATGCGGGCCTATTCGACGGGGCAGGCGCCGGACATCATCGCCGTCGACAATCCCGAACACGCGCTCTTTGCGTCCCGCGGTGCATTTCTCGATCTGAGCGAGTTGATCGCGAAGTCCTCGGTCGTCAAGCCGGAGAACTACTTCAAGGGGCCTCTTGCCTCGGTGACCTGGGACGGCAAATATTACGGCATTCCAAAGGCCACCAACACGATTGCCCTTTACTACAACAAGGACATGTTCAAGGCGAAGGGCCTGGACCCGAACAAGCCCCCGCAAACGTGGGACGAGCTCGTCGAGGCGGCACGCAAGCTGACCGATCCGGCTCAGAACGTCTACGGCATCACCTTCTCAGCCAAAGCCAACGAGGAGGGGACATTCCAGTTCCTGCCCTGGGCGCAGATGGCCGGTGGCGGTTACGACAACATCAACGCCGAGGGCGCGGTCAAGGCGCTCGACGTCTGGAAAACGATCATCGACGAGAAGCTCGCCTCGCCGGACACGCTGACGCGTAGCCAATGGGACGCCACCGGTACTTTCAATTCCGGCAACGCGGCCATGGCGATCTCCGGCCCCTGGGAAATCGATCGCATGCTCGAGGAAGCGAAGTTCGATTGGGGCGTAGCGCTGCTACCCGTACCGGAAGTCGGCGCCGAACGCTCTTCGGCCATGGGTGATTTCAACTGGGCGGTCTTCGCAAATACCGAGCATCCGGAGGAAGCCTTCAAGGTTCTCGAATATTTCGTTTCTCAGGACGACCGGATGTTCAAGGACTTCGGACAGCTGCCGCCGCGCTCCGACATCGCCATTCCGGCGACCGGCGAGCCGAAAAAGGACGCGGCACTCCAGGTCTTCGTGGAACAGCTGAAATATGCGAAGCCCCGCGGCCCCCATCCCGCGTGGCCGAAGATCTCCAAAGCCATTCAGGACGCCATCCAGGCGGCGCTTACCGGGCAGATGAGTTCCAAGGAAGCGCTCGACCAGGCGGCCGAGAAGATAAAGGCGGTTCTCGGCTGACTGTCGCGACGGTCCGCCCAGGATTTTCTCCCGAGAGAGGCGATCCCCGGCTTCGGCCGGGGTCGCCGCTGCACAGGCCGCGCGAGACTCGGCCCAAGGGACAGGTGATCGCCAATGAAAAGAATTCTATCGAGCATAACGGATGGCAGGGGCTTCGATATCGGTCTTGTGAGCTTGCCGCTCGCATTCCTGTTCATCCTCTCCGGGCTGCCGCTTGTCTACAATGTCGTGATGAGCTTCCAGGAAGTCGACATGTTCAGCCTCGGCAGCTTTACGCGGCCGTTCGTGGGCTTCAAGAATTATATCGATCTTTTCGCTCAACCCGAAACCTGGCCCATTCTCCTCAACACGGCCATCTTCGTGACCGCCTCGATCGCCGGACAGTTCCTCATAGGCTTCGGTCTCGCGCTCTTCTTCTGGGTCAATTTCCCCGGTGCGTCGTGGCTGCGCGGCCTCTTCCTCGTCTCCTGGGTCATGCCGGGCCTCGTTGTCGGCGCCATCTGGAACTGGATTCTCTCCGGCGATTTCGGCGTCCTCAATTTTCTGCTGCGGGAAACAGGCGTGATTTCCGGCAACATTTTCTGGCGTTCGGACCCGAACTATTCGCTCTGGGCCGTGATCATCGCCAATATCTGGCTCGGCACCTCATTCAACATGATCCTGCTATCGGTCGGCCTGTCAGGTATTCCGAAGGACCTCTACGAGGCGGCAGAGCTCGACGGTGCCAATGCGTTCCAGCGCTTCTGGACGATCACTCTGCCGATGATGCGCTCGACGATCGGTGCCATTGTCGCGCTGGGGCTCATCTTCACTTTGCAGCAGTTCGATCTCTTCGCCGCCATCACGTCCGGAGGACCGAACAACACGTCCAATGTCACGCAATACTGGGCTTGGGACCTTTCCTTCCGTCAGTATGATTTCGCCAAGGGCGCGACGATCTCGGTCATCATGATCGTCTTCGTGATGTTCGCCTCCGTCGTCTATGTCCGCTCGACGCGTCATGAGGTCAGAGGATGAGTGACACTTTCCGCAACCGGTTGATGCTGGCTGTCGCGCTCGTGCTCGCCGCCATCTATCTCTTCCCGCTCTACTGGATGTACATCACCGCCCTGAAGACCGGCTCGGCGATGTTTGCGACCCCGCCGAAATTCTGGCCGAGCGAGCCGCAATGGAGCATCTACGCCTTCGTCTGGGAGAGCCGCAACATGGCGCGGTATCTCTGGAATTCGCTCGTCATCGCTTTCGGCTCGGTGGCGCTGATCGCCGTGCTCGGCGTGGGCTGTGCCTATGTGCTCGCGCGCTATCGCAACTTTTGGGTGGACATCGGCCTGTTCCTCATCCTGATGCTGCAGGTGTTGCCCGCTTCCCTGATGGTGACGCCGATTTTCGTCGGCTTCTCGCAAGTGGGCCTCCTCGATACGCCCCGTCTTGCCGTGATCCTGGCGATCGCTGCCAAGAGCATGCCCTTCTTCGTGGTTCTCGTCCGCGCAACCTTCATGAGCGTGCCGATGGAGCTCGAAGAGGCAGCGCTCGTCGACGGCAATTCGCGCATCGGCGCCTTCTTCAACATCGTGCTGCCGCTCGCCCGCAACGGCATTCTCGTCAGCGCGATCCTGATCTTCATGCAGGCCTTCGGCGAATTCGTCTATTCGAAATCGATGATCCAGGCCGTCGAGCTGCAGCCCGCAAGCGTTGGCCTCAACACCTTCATGGGCCCAAACACCAATGAATGGAACAATATCATGGCCTATGCCACGATCTATGTGACGCCCATCCTTGCCGCTTTCATCCTCTTGCAGCGCCGCATCGTTTCCGGCCTCACTTCAGGAGCCCTCAAATGACCCTTCAGATCGAGCTCAACGGCGTCAACAAGTTCTACGGTTCCTATCACGCACTCAAGGACATCGATCTCGCGATAGAGGAGGGGACCTTCGTCGCCCTTGTCGGGCCTTCCGGCTGCGGCAAGTCCACGCTCCTGCGGTCATTGGCCGGGCTCGAGAAGATTTCGGCCGGTGAGATGAAGATCGCGGGGGCGCGGATGAACGACGTTCCGCCGCGCAAGCGCGACGTCGCAATGGTCTTCCAGTCCTATGCGCTCTACCCCCATATGACGGTGGAGGAGAACCTGACCTACAGCCTGCGCGTACGCGGCGTGAAAAAGGCCGACGCATTGAAGGCGGCGGCCGAGGTGGCGACGACCACCGGCCTTTCGCATCTCATGAAGCGCTATCCTCGCGAACTCTCGGGCGGGCAACGCCAGCGGGTCGCGATGAGCCGCGCCATCATCCGTCATCCCAAGGCATTCCTCTTCGACGAGCCCTTGTCCAATCTCGATGCGGCGCTGCGCGTGCATATGCGCAAGGAGATCCGGGCGCTGCACGACCGGCTGGGGGCGACCTCAGTCTATGTGACGCACGATCAGATCGAGGCAATGACCATGGCGGACCATGTCGTCGTCATGCGCGACGGCGTCATCGAGCAGCAGGGCCGCCCGCTCGATCTTTACGACAGGCCGGCCAACCGCTTCGTTGCCGGGTTCATCGGCTCGCCGGCCATGAATTTCATCCCCGCGGTCGTGCAGGACGACGGCGGCCACCTGGCTCTGGACCTCGGCGCAACAAAAGCGAGGCTCTCGCTCATCGACCCGGTATCGCCGGGGGCGTCGGTCACCGTCGGCATTCGGCCCGAACACATCCGCATCGTCGGCGCGGGGCAGGGTGCCTTCGACATTCCCGTCGGCGTCGTGGAGTCGACCGGCTCGGCCACCTACATAACTTCGGCGACCCAGCCGGAACTCATGGTCGTGGAGACCGGACGCTCCGCTGCATCGGGCGGGGAGCTTATCGGTCTGGCGATAGACCCGAAGCAATTGCATCTCTTCGATGCGGAAACGGGCAAGCGCCTCGAACCCAAAAGAGCGCAATTGGACGCCCAAATTGCGCCTCGCGCCGCCCCTCATCCCGCTGCCGCGACCTTCTCCCCTTCTTGACGGGGAGAAGGGGCAAGCGGCTGCGTCACAATCCTTTCAGCGGGTCGCAAGTGAGGCGGAGGGTTCCGCGAGTCCCCTTCGCCCCGCCTGCGCGGAGAAGGTGGCCGGCAGGCCGGATTTGGGGGCCATCGCGTCGCTAACTCTCCCGCCCCTTCAGATCCATGATCAACCGCTCCTGACCGACGCGGATCACATGCTCCATTGCGCTGCGTGCGCCTTCCTCGTCGCGGCGCCGGATTTCCTCGACGATCCGGATATGCGCGATCGCGACGCGGTCGATCTCCGTTTCATCGGCTGTCGGGCTGGTAAGCTGAAAAACGCCCATCAGCGCCGCCTCGATCAGGCTGCCGACCGTTCGCATGAACGGATTGAGCGAGGCCTCCAGGAGGCGGAGGTGAAATTCGAGATCGGCGAGCGCCAGCGTGTGGGGGCTGTGGCCGGCATCGCCCATCGCGACGGCAAGCCGCATCATCCGCGCAATGTCCGCGTCGCTCGCGCGGCGTGCTGCCAGTGCCGCCGCATAGGGTTCGAGGGCCAGCCGCACCTCGCTCACATGACGCAGGAAACCCTCGTCGACACCGGCACCGAAATGCCAGGTGAGCACGTCGCTGTCGAAGAGGTTCCAGTGAGTCCGGGGCAGCACCCGGGTGCCAATGCGGGCGCGGGCGACGACGAGGCCTTTGGCGGCGAGTGTCTTCATCGCCTCACGCAGCACGGTGCGCGATACGTTGAAGCGCGCAGCGAGATCGGTGTCGCCGGGTAGCGTGTCGCCGACGGAAAACTCGCCGCTGACCACCGCCTGGCCGAGTTCGTCGACGACGAGCCTGTGGCTCGTGCGTTTGCCCCGTTGGCTTCCGAAGATTCCCGGCATGGCGCGCGGACCCCGCGGCTACGCCCGCTGCCGTTCGGGGCGCGACAGGTGGATGATCCCCTTCTGCAGCAGGATGAAGGCAAAGAGCAGGAGCCCGATCAGGATCTTCGTCCACCAGCTCGAAAGCGTGCCGTCGAACGTGATGTATGTCTGGATGAGACCCTGGATGAGGATGCCGACCAGCGTTCCGGCAACGAAGCCGGATCCGCCGGTGAGCAGCGTCCCGCCGATAACGACGGCGGTGATTGCGTCCAGTTCGACACCGACGGCGGCCAGCGAGTATCCGGCGGAGGTATAGAGCGAGAAGACGATGCCCGACAGGCCGGCCAGCAACCCGGACAGCGCGTAGATACGGATCGTGGTGGCAGCGACCGGAACGCCCATGAGCTTCGCCGTCGCCGTGCCGCCGCCGAGCGCGTAGATATTCGTGCCGAAGCGGGTGCGGTGGGCGATGAGAATGCCGACCGCGAAGACGAACAGCATCAGGCCGCCTATGAGGGTGATACGCCCGCCGCCGGGCAACTTGAAATAGAGGCTCTTCAAGGTCGTGTAGAAGGGATGCTTGATCGGAATGGAGTCGATCGACAGTACGAAAGCCATGCCGCGGGCGAGGAACATGCCGGCGAGCGTAACGATGAATGCCGGCATTTCGAGATAATGGATGATCGCCCCCATCAGCGCTCCGAACAGCGTCGTGATGGCCAGCAGCAACGCGAAGGCGACGAGCGGATGCATGCCGCCTTGCTCCAGTACGACGGCCAGAAAGACACCGGCAAATGCGACCACAGCGCCGATCGACAGATCGATGCCGCCCGAAAGGATGACGAAGGTCATGCCGACGGCGGCGATGCCGAGGAAGGCATTGTCGGTCAGAAGGTTTCCGATCACGCGGGTCGAGAGCATGTTCGGATACTGCGCGACGCAGAGCGCGTAACTTAAGACAAAGATTAAGATCGTTGCCGTAAGTGGTAGATATTTCTGCTTCATTTCGCTTCTCGCTCGGTCGGCTTGCCGGCTGCCTTCGGGATACTCAGAAACGAGATCCCCGTGCGGAAGCGCGGTGACTGGAGCACCAGGATGAAGATGATGATCGCTGCCTTGATGATGAGGTTGAATTCGGGCGGGAAGCCCGACAGGAGAATGCCGGTATTGATCGCCTGGATGATGACGGCGCCCAGCACAGACGCCGCAATGCTGAAGCGACCGCCGAGCAGCGACGTGCCGCCGACGACCACCGCAAGGATGGCGTCGAGTTCCAGCCAGAGCCCGGCATTGTTGGCATCGGCACCGCGGATGTCGGCGGCGGCGATGATGCCGGCGATCGCGGCGCAAAGGCCCGAGAGCACGTAAGCGGCCACCAGGAGGACGGGCGTGAGCACGCCCGAGAGCGTGCTTGCCTGGCGGTTGATGCCGATCGCCTCGACAAGCATGCCGAGTGCCGTCCGTCGAACGAGGAGAGCAACGATGAGGCCGAAAACCAGCCAAATGACGATCGGCATGGGCAGGCCCGCAAAGGAACCGCTACCGATGAAGATCAGGCCGGGGTGGTTGAAAGTGAGAATGGTCCCCTCGGTGATGAGTTGGGCTATGCCGCGCCCAGCCACCATCAGCACGAGTGTCGCGATGATCGGTTGGATGTCAAGGAAGGCGACCAGAACCCCGTTCCAGATGCCGCAGATGATGCCTACCGCGAGCGTCGCGAGCAGGGTTTCTGCAAGCGAATGCCCGGACGTGATCAGCGAGGCGGCAACCGCGCCGCAGATCGCCATCACAGCGCCGACGGACAGATCGATCCCCTTGGTGGCGATGACCACGGTCATTCCGATCGCCAGAAGAACGACGGGCGCGCCGCGGTTGAGGATGTCGATCATGCTTCCATACAGACGGCCATTCTGGATCTGCAGGTTTAGAAAACCGGGAAAGACAATTGAAATCGCTATGACAATTGCCGTCAACGCGATGAGCTGCGGCAGCAGGCGGCCGGCGTAGGTCCGCATAATCGGAATCAAGACGCTTCCCTCCCGTTGGTCGCAGCGATCGCTTCGACGATCCGATGTGCAGTCAATTGACCGCCAACGAGTTCGGCGACGTGGGCGTGGTCGCGAAGGACGACCACCCGCGTGCTGTAGGCGACGAGTTCTTCTATTTCCGAGGAGATGACGATGAGCGACATGCCCTTCTCGCGCAGGCTCTCGATGAGCCTGATGATTTCCGCATGCGCCCCGACGTCGATGCCGCGCGTCGGCTCGTCGAGGATGAGCAGCTCCGGTTCGGTCGCGAGCCAGCGCGCCAGAATGGCCTTTTGCTGATTGCCGCCGGAAAGCAGCCTGATCGGTTTCTCGCGATCTGCGGTGCGGATATCGAGTGCCCGGATGTAGTGGTCCGCGAGACGGTTCTGCTCCGCGCGGGGGATCGGGCGGGTCCAGCCGCGCCTTGCCTGAAGGGCGAGCACGATATTCTCGCGCACGGACAGATCGCCGACGATGCCCGCGGTCTTGCGGTCCTCCGGGCAGAAGCCGAACTTCTGCCGGATTGCAGCACGCGGCGAGGAAAGAGCGACGGTCCGGCCTTCGATCTCGGCGGTACCGCTATCGGCACGGTGGGCGCCGAAGAGAATTTCGGCGGTTTCCGTCCGCCCCGAGCCGAGCAGGCCCGCCATGCCGACGACTTCGCCGGCGCGGACATCGAGATCGAAGGGGTCGATCTTTCCGCGGCGGCCAAAGTTTCGAAAGCGGTAGCGTGGCTCACCCGCGACCGGGTCGGAATGGGCGGAATGGATCTCCGTCGCCAGTTCGCGACCGATCATCATTGCGATCAGCTCGCGCCGGTCGAGATCGGCCGCGTTGCGCGTGCCGACCAATTGCCCGTTCCGCAGAACGGTGATGCGATCGGAGATGGCGTAGACCTGCTCCAGGAAGTGGGTGATGAAGATGATGCCGAGCCCGCGTCCCTTAAGGCGCCGCACGATGCGGAAGAGCATCTCCACCTCGTGTGCGTCGAGGCTCGCGGTCGGCTCGTCCAGGATCAGAACCTTGCCGGAAAGATCCACGGCCCGGGCGATGGCCACGACCTGCTGTATCGCTACGGAATAGCTCGCAAGATCACGGGTGACGTCGATGTCCAGTTCGTATTCCGCGAGCAGTTCCCGCGCCTTGCGGTTCATGGTGCGCGTGTCCACCATGCCGAAGCGGCGGGGCTGGCGTCCGAGAAAGAGGTTCTCGGCAACAGTGAGGTTCCCCAGCAGGTTGACCTCCTGGAAAACGGTCCCGATGCCCAGCCTCTGGGCATCGAACGTGTCGCGCGGGTCGGCCTCGGTTCCGTCGAGCAGCATGCTGCCGCCATCCCGGCGATAGGCGCCGGTCAGGCATTTGATCAGCGTCGACTTGCCGGCGCCGTTCTCCCCGAGGAGCGCGTGAACCTCGCCGCGCCGCAGATGAAAATCCACCTTGTCCAGCGCCTTCGTGCCGGGAAAGCCCTTTTCGATCCTTGTGGCCGAAAGGATATTGTCGCTGCTGGTCTGCATGGCTGCCGTCTCTGGAATGCCGCCTGACGAACGAGCGGGCGTCCGTTCGACGGGAATGGCCCGCGGCGGCTGCCGCGGGTTCTAGCTCAGTGCGCTCGGCCCGATAATCGGTGCCGATTTTTCGGGCCGAGCACTGGCGGGATCAGTAGCCGAGGCCCTTCTTTTCTTCGTAGACCTTCATCGGATCATCGGCCTGCGTGTAGAGCTTCGATTCCGTCTGGATCCATTTCGGAGGCTCTTTGCCGTCCTTGAGGAAGGCGGCAAGCGCGTCGAAGGCGGGGCCTGCCATGTTCGGCGTGAGCTCGACCGTCGCATTGGCTTCGCCGGCAGCCATCGCCTGGAAGATATCCGGAACAGCGTCGATCGAGACGACGAGGATGTCCTTGCCGGGCTTCAGGCCGGCTTCCTTGATCGCCTGAATCGCGCCCACCGCCATGTCGTCGTTATGGGCGTAGAGCGCACAGATGTTCTTGCCACCGTCCTCGGCCTTCAGGAAGCTTTCCATCACTTCCTTGCCCTTGGTCCGGGTGAAGTCGCCGGTCTGGCTGCGGACAATCTTCAGGTTGTCGTTGCCGGAAAGCGCCTGCTCGAATCCCTTCTTGCGGTCGATCGCCGGCGAGGAGCCGGTGGTGCCCTGAAGTTCGACGACGTTGCACGGCTTGCCCGCGACGGTATCGACAAGCCATTTGCCGGCCACGCTGCCTTCGTGGACGAGATCGGAGGTGACCGCCGTCAGGTAGAGATCGTCGGAGGCGTCGACGGTCCGATCGAGCAGGATGACCGGGATCTCCGCGTCCTTGGCCTCCGCCAGGACTTCATCCCAGCCTGTGGCGACGACCGGAGCGAGAAGGATGGCATTCACCCCTTGCGCGATGAAAGAACGGATCGCCTTGATCTGGTTTTCCTGCTTCTGCTGCGCGTCGGCGAATTTGAGGTCGATGCCGCGCTCTTCCGCCTGCTGCTTCGTCAGCGTCGTTTCGGCTGCACGCCAGCCGGATTCCGATCCGATCTGAGAAAAGCCGACGACCAGTTCGGCGGCCGAAGCGCTGCCGAAAGTGCAGGCAGCAAGGATCGTTGCACTCGCAAGTGCCTTCACGATTTTCATGATTTCCTCCCAAAGAAAGCTGCTCTTCCATGCAGCTGATCGAGAAAAAATCATACTATATTACTTTTGTAAACTCACTTTTGCTGACGACGGGACGCGTCGGTGGATTCGCCCACAGATCGTGCAGTGCGCGAGATCGGAAGAGCATGCCGGCGCGCGGTCAAAGGACCGCTAACGTGCGGTTCGGAATGGTCCCGCGGTAGAGTTCGTGGATTCGCAGTTTGTTTTCCAGCGCGATGATGATCTCTTCGCTGAAGTCCACACCGCAGAGCGCTGCAATCTCGGGCAGACCGCCCGGCGTGAAGACATTGGCTTCCAGCACCTTGTCACCGACTATATCGAGCCCGACCAGGAACATGCCGTCTTCGATGAGCTTGGGGCGAAGCCGTTCCGCGATCTCGAGAATCTGAGGCGTAACGGTCGCGGCTTCCGGCTTGCCGCTCACATGCATGTTCGAGCGTACGTCGCCCTCGGCGGGAACGCGCCGGAAGGCGGCGTAGACGCCGTCGCGCTCGAGCGGCCTGCCATTCAACAGGAACAGACGAATGTCGCCGGCGACCGCGTCGGGAATGTAGTTCTGCGCGATCAGGTAGCCGCCGCCGCTGGCGACCTCGAAGATCTGGTTGAGATTGGCCTCGTCCTTTGAGTTGATCTTGAAGACGTTCTTGCCGCCGGAGCCTTGCAAGGGTTTCAGGATAGCCCCGCCCGGGTGATCCTCCATGAAGCTGCGGATCTCCTCGATGCTTCTCGAGATCAGGCTGGTCGGCCGGATGATCTCAGGGAACTCCTGAAAATAGAGCTTGTTCTGCGCGAGCGACAGACCGTCCGGGTCGTTTACGACCAGAATGCCGCGCGCGGCGGCGAGCCGCCCGAAATTCGTGCCGACATAGACTGCCCAGGGCCGCGTGTCCGCGTCTTCGGAAGGGTCGTTTCGCAGGAAAAGCACCTGAACCTCACGCAGGTCGAGCGTGGTGATCTGCGCCTGCTCGCCCTTGAGCGCGGTGAGCAGCGTCTCCGGCTTCTTCGGCTTCGTGCCTTTCAGCGTCGTTGCGCGTATCAGCAGACTGTCGTCGGGGCGCAGCACGAAATCGCCCGGCGTGACGTAGCAGACCTCGTGGCCGCGTGCGAGCGCCGCGAGCGCCAGCCATGTCGTCGTGTAATAGGGGGCTTCGCCTTCGATGGAGTTGACGAAAAAAGCGATGCGCATGTGAGCCGCTCCTATTGCAGCATATCGAGCGGAGCCATCCGCTCGCGCGCTCTGGCAAGCCGCGTCGGCGCTTCCGGACCATCCAGAAACATGGGTCGAACCGAAGGACCGCCGAGCAGTCCACGGGCATGAAGTTCCTGCATGACGGCAAAATGGGAGGCGGCGATCTTGCCCATCCAGAAGGGTTCGAGCGCGCCCCCGGCTGCGAGATGATCGAGGAGTTCCAGAAGTCCGCGCAGGTAGATCGCGTCCTTGACGAGGCCACCGCCGCGATATACCCGCAGAACGACGTTGAAGGCGTCAGCCCTCTGGAATCCGTGTTCCTTGACGAGCAGGCGGTACACCTCCGGCAAGGACGCGCCATCGATCATCGCGGCGCAGGCGAGCACACGGGCGGCGAGAAGACGCAGCCGCTCGCCGGTCATTCCCCCCGAAAGATATTCCGCGAAGACCGCAAGGCCCTCCTGCATTCCTTCATACCCGGCAAGACCGGAGCGAAACAGGCGAAGCCCCTGCGCCGATCCATTGAAATAGGTCAGGAGGTGAACGCCGATTTCGTGGCTGAGGATCGGATCGACACGATCGGGCTCCATGACCGTGCTGCGCGCGATCAAGAGCCGCCTTCCCGAAACCAGCAACCCGGCGGGAAGATCGTCCCGCACCTCCACGAGCGCTTCGAAGTCCGCATACTGCCGGGCATATGCGGCGATCATCTCGCCCGCCCGCATTTCGACGAAACGGCTGTCGGCACGCCGTTCGGCGGGTGCTTGCGGGTGCGCGGCGATTTTCCGGGTGCGGGCGAGGATCTCTTCGGCCGCGCGCAGGAGGTCCGGCTCGACCGGACCGTACAGTGCACGGCCGAACTCGACGAACTTCTTCGTTTCACGGGCGGAGAGCATCGTCAGCTGCAGATCGACTTCCTGCTGCTTTTCACGGTAGAGCTGATAGAGCACCGGGTCTTCGAGGTGATCGAAGGGGATCGAGAACAGCGTCTTCTTTGCGGCTTCTATCTCGATGATCAAAGGCCGGTAGAGGAAACGCGGCGCGCGCGCGAAATCGCCCGCCGCGAATTCGCTCCAGGCGGCTTCCGCGTTTATCGGCGTGACGGCGAGAAGAAAATCGAAGCTCGAGGCGACTTCGTCGATGCTGCGGTCGGTACGCTCCACGGCATCGATGAATGCCTTTCTGCCGAGGGCGCGATGGGTCGGGAATTCGAGGCTGCGCGTCGACCGGGCGAAGGCGGCGAAGGCGTGCAGGGCGGCATCGAAGATGCTCGCGATCAGCCGCTCGCGCACTTCCGGGAAGATCCGGCCGGAATTGCGCTGCCGGTAGACCGGAGCGAAACGAACCCGCATCGAGGGGAATGGCAGCTCGAGCGTCTCTCCCTCCAGTGCGGAATCCTGCGGCCGCTCATGGAGTTCGACCCGCGGCGTTCGGAACTTCGCGGGGATCGCTTCGACGGCGTCGACGAAGGCCATTGCTGCGGCTCGAATATCTCCCTCGGCGCCCGCCATCACTTCGACCTTGAAGGGCGGCAGCAAAGGCGCATTGTCGGTCAGGAGCTCATCCTGCGCGAGTTCGTCCATTTCGAGCACCATGAAGGCGCCGAAGCGACGCTCGAGCAGTTTTCCGATTGCGGCGACGATAGGTTTCGCCGTGGCAGCATCCTGCGCGAGCAGGTGGGAGGCGTTCGCGCGGACCACTTCGCGCGCAACGGGTGCCCCGTCGCTGCCGGCCAAGTGCACGCAGAGAAAGGGCAGGGCGCGGTCGATGTGGAGGCGTCCGCCGCCTTCGAACTCCTTGCGCACGGCCCTGCCTGCCTCGATCGCGGCCAGCGCCTCCGCCAGCCAATCGGGAGGATCGACCCCCGCCTCGATGGGTATGCGCGCAAGCTTCATCGACCCCGCTCCAAAGCGTCGTTGAGTGCAGGCAGCGTGGAGGCGAGCAATCTTCTGAGCGCTGCGAGCACTTCAGGGCGCGGCTCGCCCGTCCATTCCTCCATGAAGACCTTCTTGAATTCGACGGCGATGGCGCAGCCCGTGTCGGGGAAGTGCTCATGGATGAAGCGCGTCTGTTCGCCCCGACCCTGAAAGGCGATGTTTTCGCGCACGTCCAGTGGTCGGCCGGGAAAATCGCAGGAGCGAAGCGCCGCCATGAAGGTGTCGACCACGTGCGCCCATTTTCGGCGATCCATCGAGATGGTGCCGATATTGATGTCCGGCGCATCGGTCGAAAGCGCCGGCTCCGCTTCCGGTCCGGCACGGCGATGATTGTAGCTGTGGACGTCGATGACGACGAAGCGTCCGTGGCAGCGTTCGATACCGGCCAGGAACGATGTCAGCATCGCATAATACTCGTCGTGCATGGAAAGGGATGCATCGACGAGGGCCTGCGGCGGTTCTTCCGCCCATACTTCCAGGCCCCAGGCCTGTTCCGGCCGCAGGTAGACTGCGCCGCCGCGGGGACGATTGATGTCGACCTCGAACCGCGAACGATGGACGATGATCCGATTGGCGAAGTCGCGGATCAGGAACTCGGTGAAGGGATCCTCCTCCCGCAGACGTTCTTCTTCGGAAATCGCGAACATGCGCCGCACCGCGGCACGCGTGCCATGGCCGTCGTGAATGGCGGTCGCGACGACGGGCGTATCGCCACGGTGCTGGGTCCACCAGGCGGATGTGGCGGATGGCGTCAGATCCAGCAACTGTTCAGAGGCAAGATTCATGTCCGTCGCTTCCGCGGGCGCGTTCACGGATTAAAATTCCGGATCGCGATTTCGGTTCCAGGCGCCTCAGGCACGATTGATCGTCGGAAGGAGGAGTTCCACTTCGCGCTGCATCTGCGGCGACAGCGTCTCGATGTTCGTCCTCCAGAAGTCTTCCGCCTCCTTGGGCTCGTTCTCCCAATTCCTGACCGATGTCTGGTTATCGTCGATGACCACCCGGCGATGGCCGCCGAGACGCAGGTACTCGGTCGCAAGTTTACGCGCGTTCGTCAGTTCCATGGCTCTACTCCAGGTCTTGAGTTTCGCGACGCCAGCCGGCTGCCACATATGCGAAAACGCTCCGGGCTTCTGGACGTTCCCGGTCCATTGCGACTTTGATCCTGCTCCCGATTGTACCGGTCCGGAGGCAAAATCCGGTTTGACGCCAACGACTAAGCCATCAGTCTCATGACGTCAGAAGCCGGTAGGCCAGATAGACGACGGCGAAACTTGCAGCAAAGCCGAGCGCCACGAGGAACCCGTTTCGGAGCAACAGGAGCGAGCCCTTCATGAACGGATAACGCCTGACGCGATGGCATCCTTCGCGTCAGGCGTCTTTCGTCAAAGGCGCCGCAGAAAAATATTATCCGTTGTCCGATGCGTTCCTCATGCCGCCTCGAGGCCGACTTTCTTGGGCTCACCTGGCGGGGTGGGGGCGGTCTGCCTCAGGACACCCGGAAGGTTCTGGTAAATGTCTAGATAATCGCGTGTCATCCGTTCGGTAGTGAACCGTCTCTCGAAGCTCTCGCGAACCTTACGCCTGTCGAGTTCCAGCACGCGTTCGAGGCTTTCGACCGCTTGCTCGACCGTGTCGACCAGGATCCCCGACACGCCGTCGTCGATCACCTCCGGCGCCGAGCCGTAGCGGAAGGCAAGCACCGGAGTGCCGCAGGCCATCGCCTCGATCATCACGAGGCCGAAAGGTTCCGGCCAGTTTATCGGAAAAAGGAGTGCTGCCGCATTGCCGAGGAAGTCCGCCTTCTGGCTTTCGTCTATTTCGCCGATGTATTCGACGTTGGAATGGCTTGCGACGAGAGGTTCGACGACTGCTTCCCAATAGGCGCGATCCTGGGTGTCGATCTTCGCAGCGATCTTCAGAGGCATGCCGGTCCGTGCGGCGATTTCGATCGCGCGGTCGGGACCCTTCTCCGGTGCAATGCGCCCGAGGAATGCCAGATACCCGTCAGATCGTCTTTCCCGCAGCATCAAGACCGTCGGGTCCAGTCCATGCAGCACGGTGCCCCTCCAGTTGACCGGCGGCATCGGCGCTCGCTGGTGCTGCGATATCGAAACCAGGGGGATATCCGGGAAGGCGAGGTAGAAGGGTTGCAGATCGGGCAGATCGAGGCGTGTATGAAGTGTCGTCACCGTCCTGTCGGCGAAATCTCTGATCAGGGGGAAATGCAGGAATTCGATATGGAAATGCAGAACGTCGAATTGAGGCGCGCGGCGGCGGACCTCTTCCAGCATTGCGATGTGATGGGGAAGGAAATCTTGAACTTTCGGATTGAGCCTGAGCGCGACATCGCAACAGGGCACCAGCTCGGCACTTGTAAGCGAATCGCCGCTGGCAAAAAGGGTCACGTCATGGCCCAGCCTTACGAGTTCTTCGGTCAGGCAATGGACGATTCGCTCCGTGCCTCCGTAAAGCTTCGGCGGGACGCGTTCTGCAAGGGGTGCGATCTGCGCAATTTTCATCGCTCAACTCCTGATATCGAGGGGCGTCGGCAGGACGTACCTCGGCGATAAGAAGGATGTTCTCACCCCTGCACAATTGTCGGAGAGCCGCTCTTGTTCCGGAGTGCCGGCTGTGTTTGCAGAGTTGGACCGCGCGCACGCACCTGCGGCTGCATGGCCGTCCGCCTTGCAGCCGCAGGGAAGCTGTCCGCGCCACTTATGGTAGCGATTTCGTGACGATAATAACCAGGGGTTTTATGATGATGTCGACCAGTGAAGAGACCTGAAAACCCATGACCGCAGCTTACGCCGGCCTCTTCCTCGTCGCCTTCGGGGCAGCGACCATCCTGCCGTTCCAGTCCGAGCCGTTGCTGGTGGGGCTGCTCGCTTCAGGCAAGTTTTCGCTCGTGGCACTTATCGTCGTGGCGAGCCTCGGCAATATCCTCGGAGCCGTATGCAATTGGTTCCTCGGGAGGTTCATCGATCGTTTTCACGACAGACCATGGTTCCCGGTGAAGGAGGCGTCGCTTGAAAGGGCAGGCGGATGGTACCGGCGCTACGGCCGCTGGACCCTGCTTTTTTCCTGGATGCCCGTTTTCGGCGACGCCTTCACCGTGATCGCCGGCGTGTTGCGCGAGCCGCTCTGGTCCTTCCTGATCCTCGTCGCCATCGCCAAGACGGGCCGATACGTCTTCCTTGCCGCGGCCACTCTCGGCGCCAAAGCCGTTCTCGGTTTTTGAGACGCTCGCATTTGCTATATCCGGACGCCTCTCAGTCTCAGTGAATTGGCGATTACGCTGACCGACGAAAGCGCCATTGCCGCCGCTGCGATGATCGGTGAGAGCAAGAGGCCGAAGGTAGGATAGAGAATGCCTGCGGCGACGGGGACACCCGCGGCGTTGTATATGAAGGCGAAAAACAGGTTCTGGCGGATATTCTTCATCGTCGCATGGCTCAACTGCCGTGCCCGGGCGATTCCCTGAAGGTCGCCTTTGATCAGGGTCACGCCGGCGCTCTCGATTGCTACGTCCGTCCCGGTCCCCATGGCAATGCCGACATCGGCCGCAGCGAGCGCGGGGGCGTCATTAACACCGTCTCCAGCCATGGCGACGATACGTCCGTGCTGACGCAGGCGCGCGACGATTTCGCTTTTGTGATCCGGAAGCACTTCGGCCTCGACGTCTTCGATCCCGAGTTTGCGCGCGACGGCTTTGGCGGTGGTCTTGTTGTCCCCGGTGAGCATGACGACACGGATGCCCTCATTCATCAATGTTCGCATGGCATCGGGGGTTGTCGCCTTGATGGGATCGGAAATCGCGAAGAGACCGCCGACGCGGCCGTCGATGGCCACGAAAATGACGGTTGCTCCTTCGCCGCGAAGACGTTCGGCTTCTTTCGCAAGGGCTGACACATCGACGCTTTCTTCTTCCATGATCCGGTGACTGCCGATGATCAGCTTCCGGCCATCGACCGAACCCGTGACGCCTTTGCCGACCGGGCTGTCGAAATCCTCCGCCTTGCCCAAGGTTAGATCGCGCGCCGCCGCGGCGTCGACGATTGCGTCTGCCAGCGGATGCTCACTCCCCCTTTCGAGGCTTGCGGCCAATTGGAGAAGCTCATTCTCGCCCAACCCTTCGGTCGCGACGATCGACGTCACCCTGGGCTTGCCTTCGGTAAGCGTTCCTGTCTTGTCGACCACCAGCGTATCTACTTTCTCGAACCGCTCCAGTGCCTCGGCATTCTTTATGAGCACGCCCAAGCGCGCGCCGCGCCCTACGCCGACCATGATCGACATCGGTGTGGCGAGACCGAGGGCGCAGGGGCAGGCGATGATGAGCACCGCGACCGCAGCGACAAGGCCGTGAATGAATCGCGGCTCCGGTCCGAGCCACATCCAGGTGGCGAAGGCGGCGACGGCGGTCGCGATGACGGCGGGAACGAACCAGCCGGAGACCTCGTCGGCCAAACGCTGGATAGGGGCGCGCGAGCGCTGCGCTTCGCCTACCATCCGCACGATCCGCGACAGCATGGTATCGCGTCCCACCTTGCCCGCCTCCATGACGAAGCCACCCGTCTTGTTCACGGTGCCGCCTATAAGGTGAGCGCCGGCTTCCTTGGTGACCGGCATGGATTCGCCGGTGATCATCGACTCGTCCACCGAACTGCGGCCTTCGATGAGCTTGCCGTCTACAGGCACTTTCTCGCCCGGCCGTACGCGCAGCCAGTCACCGACGGCCACGGCTTCCAGGGGTACGTCCACTTCGTTACCCTCACCTTCGATGCGGCGAGCGGTCTTGGGCGCAAGGTCGAGCAACGCCCTTATGGCGCCGCCCGTCTGTTCCCGGGCGCGCAGTTCCAGAACCTGGCCGAGCAGGACCAGCACCGTGATCACGGCAGCCGCTTCGAAATAGACCGCAACCGCTCCGCCGTCGGAACGGTACGTTGCCGGAAACAGGCCCGGCGCTGCTGTCGCAACGACACTGTAGACCCAGGCAGCTCCCGTGCCCATGGCGATCAGCGTGAACATGTTCAGGTGCCGCGCGATAATGGACCGCCACGCCCTTTCGAAGAACGGCCAGCCACCCCACAGGACCACCGGCGTGGCAAGGACGAGCTGCAGCCAGTTCGACATTTGCGGCGTGAGGAGCATGTGTAGATCGACGAGATGGCCGCCCATCTCCAGTATCAGCACAGGCATTGCCAGGACGAGACTGATCCAGAACCGCCGACGCATGTCGGCGAGTTCCGGGCTCGGTCCTGTTTCATTAGTCACGATTTCCGGCTCCAGCGCCATGCCGCAGATCGGGCAGTTCCCGGGGCCAACCTGTCTTACCTGCGGATGCATGGGGCAGGTGTAGATCGCGTCCTCTGCCTGAGCGGCGACCGCGCGCTTTTGCGTGCGGGCCTGGTTCTCGCCTTGCGCATTATGGCGGTGATGGTGGTGTCGATCCCCATGATCTTTTTGATCTGCCATCGAAGCCTCCGTTCCGAGTTGGACGCTATTTCAGCGACGCGACGCCGAAGCGGGGATTGACCTCGGTATTCACCCGGGCGGACCCGTTCGCGATTTCTTCGATGATCGGGCAGTCCGGCCGATCGTCGCCGTGACAATGGCCCGCGAGATGCTTGAGCGTCCGCGTCATTTCCTGGATGGCGGCTATCTTGCGTTCCAGTTCCGCGATGTGTTCCAGGGCGACCGCCTTGACGTCGGAACTCGCCCTGGACCGGTCGCGCCAGAGGGCAAGCAGTTCCTTGATCTGCTCCACCGAAAACCCCAGATCGCGTGCCCGGCGCACGAAGCGAAGCGTATGGACGTCGTTGTCGCCGTAAGTCCGATAGCTGGACGCGGTTCGAAGGGCGGGACTGATAAGCCCGATCTGTTCGTAGTAGCGGATCATTTTGGAGGAGACGCCGCTGGCCTTGGAGGCTTCGCCGATATTCATGTGTTTCTCCTTTTCTGCGAGCGTCGATTGCGGCCGGCCGGTCGCCCTCGCACCTGCGCCTTCATGCCGGGTTGACCGATTTCAGCCGCAACGCATTGCCGAGGACGAAAACGCTCGACATCGCCATGGCCGCTGCCGCGAAAATCGGCGAAAGCAGGATGCCATTCACCGGGTAAAGCACGCCGGCTGCGACCGGTATGAGACTGACGTTATAGGCGAATGCCCAGAACAGATTCTGCTTGATGTTCAGGATCGTCGCCTTGCTGAGCGCGATCGCCTTCGCAACGCCGTTCAAGTCGCCGGACATCAGCACGACGTCGGCGCTTTCTATCGCGATGTCGGTTCCCGTCCCGACGGCGATGCCGACATCCGCTTCGGCGAGAGCCGGCGCATCATTGATGCCGTCGCCGATGAACGCCACCGACCGGCCGTCCTGTCGAAGCTTTCTGATCGCCTCTACCTTGCCTTCCGGCAAGACCTCGGCGACGACTTCGTCAATGCCGAGCTTTCTGGCGATCGCCTCGGCAGTGCGGCGGTTGTCACCGGTGATCATCGCCACTTTGAGGCCGAGCTCATGCAGGGACTTGATCGCCTGAGGCGTCGTTTCCTTGACCGGATCCGACACTGCGATGATCGCCGCCAGCCGCCCGTCGATGGCCGCATAGAGCGGCGACTTGCCACTGGCGCCGAGCCGCTCGGCCTCGGTCGAGAAACCGGAAACGTCGATCACTTTCGTGGCGAGCGCGCGGTCCGCGCCGACCAGCACCTGCCGCCCGGACACCGATCCGCTTACGCCAAAACCGGGGGTCGCTTCGAAGCCGGCGACCGCGGCCGTCGCGATCCCCTTGGACTTTGCCGCCGACACGATGGCCTCCGCGATCGGATGCTCGGAAAGCGTTTCAAGACTCGCGACGAGGAAGAGCACTTCGTCGGCCTCGAAGCCCTCTGCAGCGACGAGGTCGGTCAGTTCCGGGCGGCCCTTCGTCAAAGTCCCGGTCTTGTCGAGCGCGACCACATCGGCGTCGCGCAGGCTCTGGAGAGCCTCTCCCTTGCGGAACAGAATGCCGAGTTCGGCGGCGCGGCCGGTACCGACCATGATCGAGGTCGGGGTCGCCAGGCCCATCGCACAAGGGCAGGCGATGATCAGGACCGCGACAGCATTCACGAGGGCGAATGAGAGCGCAGGCGAGGGGCCGTAGGCGTACCAGGCGGCAAAAGTCAGCACGGCTGCGAGAATCACGGCCGGAACGAACCATCCGGTAACCCTGTCGACCAGGGCCTGGATCGGCAGCTTCGAGCCTTGGGCGGCTTCGACCAGTTTGATGATCTGCGCAAGCAGCGTGTCATTGCCGACCTTGGTGGCCTTGAGGGTGATGGACCCGGTCTTGTTGATCGTGCCGCCGACCACCACGCTGTCGGCCGTCTTCTGGATGGGAAGGGGTTCACCGGTGATCATCGACTCGTCGACATAGGAGCTGCCGTCGATGACCATGCCGTCCACGGGGATCTTCTCACCGGGCCTAATGCGGATGACGTCACCGGCCACGACCTCGCTGATTTGCGCCTCGACGAATTCGCCGCCGCGCAGCACGAAAGCCGTTTTCGGCTGCAGGCCGACGAGCCGCTTGATCGCCTGGCTCGTGCGACCCTTCGCCCGTGCTTCGAGATAGCGGCCGAGGAGGATCAGGGTGACGATCACGGCGGCGGCCTCGTAATAGACATTTGCCGTTCCCGAAGGCAGAACGCCGGGGCCGAAGGTCGCCACGACCGAATAGCCCCATGCGGCGGTGGTCCCGAGGACGACCAGCGAGTTCATGTCGGGCGTCCAGCGCAGAAGGTTCGGCACGCCCTTCCGGAAGAACCGCAGCCCCGGTCCGAAGAGGACGAACGTGGCGAGTGCAAACTGAAGGTACAGATTGTTTCGCATGCCGATCGTACCCATGATCAGCTCATGGACGCCTGGAATGAAATGTGACCCCATTTCGACCAGGAAAAGCGGAAGGGTCATCAGCGCCGAGATCGTCACGGCGTATCTGAGAGAGCGGAGCTCGGTGACGCGGTGATCCTCTTCGCCTGCCGAAGCCTCGGCGGCCTTCGTCTTGCGAAGCTCGTATCCGGCACCGCGGACAGCAGCGTCGAGGGCGGACATGTCGACGGTTCCGGAAAGCAGGCGCACGGTCGCCTTCTGCGTCGCAAGATTAACGGCCGCATCCGCCACGCCGGGGACGGCCTTCAACGCCTTCTCTACGCGAGAAACACAGGAGGCGCAGGTCATGCCTTCGATCTGGAGTTCCTCGGTGGCGATCCTCGGCGCGTAGCCGGCTTTCTCGATCGCGCGGAGCACCGCAGGCGTGTCCGGCTCTCCATCGAACTGAACCGTTGCCCGTTCCGTCGCCAGGTTGACATTCGCAGAGGCCACGCCCGGCACCGCGGTGATCGCCTCTTCGACGCGTCGGACGCAGGAGGCACACGTCATGCCCTCAATGCCGAAGTCGGTGGGAATCGGAATCGGTGTGGATTTTTCGATCTTTTTCAGTGCAGTCATCGGAAGGTCCTTTCCAAACTGCACCCTTCATAATCCTTCCAATAATGGGAAGGTCAAGCACCTTTGCGTGTTTTCTTCTCTCCACGGCAAACAGCAGTGGGAAGTGCGTAGGGTCTTCGGCTCGGAAGGACGTCGTATCAAATACTTGGAGCGGTTCGGTGAAACACCGAACCGCTCCAGGCTCCGGCCTTACCGGGGCATTCAGATGCCTTGGCTGCAGCAGGCATTGCCAATGGACGCCTTGTAACCGGCATCCTCAATGGCGGCGACAAAGGCAGCGGGACCAATGTCGGACTCGATCGATGCGATTTTCGCCCGGAGATCAACGGTGACCTTGGCGTTCGGATCGACTGATTTCACCGCCTTTTCGACGGTGCCGGCGCAGTGGCTGCAGGTCATATCGGATATGCTGATATCGTACATGGAACACCCTTGCTTCACGAAACTGCCACAGCATGCATCTTCCAACGATGTCAGGGTCAAGGGAGCGCCCGGACTTTATTTTCGGGCGCTACGGCCCGTTCACCGCCACTTCAGCGGTGTTGCCGCCTCCCGCCAGCCGTTGCCCTCCATGCAAGGGGTCGGCTGGCCGGCATTCATCTGCGACAGCGGCAAGGTGCTGACATCGAACTTGCGCGCAGCCCTTATCATCCGGGCCGCCCCGAATGGCCGCCGGCTTCATTCGACGACGCAATCGTCAGCCTTCGCGGCGGCTGCCTGCTCGCCTGACTGCTGAGCTTCGGCATCCTGCTGCGACGTAGCGAGGTTCTTGTCTCCTCCGCCCTGTTGGTTAGCCAGAGGCATCGTCTGACCGTCCTTGCTCGCAGCATTGTTCCCGGTTTCCAGCGGGGCCTTGGTTCCGTCCTTTGCCATCCCCGGCTTTTCGGCATTGATGGAGGCGGTGGTGTCCGCCGAAGTACCATCTTTGCAGGCGGCCGTGGCTGTACCGGATGCGAGGCCCGCAATCGAAATTGCCGTAAGGATCGTAGCGAGTACCTTCATTGTAATCTCCTTTATCTCGGAAGCAGATGTGTGAAAACCAATCGGCAGGCCGATCGTTCCATCGCTTGCGCGGACCAGGGATTTAAAGCTCAGGAGCGTGATCTCACTTCGGGCTTGCCGATCTGCGTCAGGTCGGCTACGCATCAATTTAATTATTGTAGGAAGATTGAAATATGGAAGAGCGACAAGCCCGATCGTCCTTCGCCGCCCTGTCGCAGGAGACGCGCCTGGAAATTGTGAGAACACTCGTCGTTGCGGGGCCGGGGGGCATGGCTGCGGGCGCGATAGCAGAAAAGATGGGCGTCTCGCCCTCGAACGTCTCCTTCCACCTGAAGGAACTGGAACGGACCGGATTGATCGCGCAGAGGCGCGAATCACGCTCGATCGTCTACAGCGCCAGCTACGAAACCCTTGCCGATCTTGTGAAGTTCCTGATGGAGGACTGTTGTGTCGGACACGCCAGCGTACGTGCATCCTTGAACGGGCCCAAACCGTGCAGCGTGGCATCCTCCGGGCCGGCCGAAGGCGGGAACGGCTGATATGAAGTCCGGGATCCCCGCGGGCATCGTCGCCGCACTCGGCCTCACCCAGATCATCGGCTATGGCACGCTCTATTACAGCTTCAGCATTCTAGCGCCCGGAATGGCACGCGACCTCGGCCTGACCGTCGAGCAAGTGTTCGGCGTGTTTTCCGCTTCGCTGCTGGTGGGCGGCCTATCGGCTCCTCTCGTTGGGGGATGGATGGATCGGTTCGGCGCCGCGACGATTATGACTTCCGGCTCGGCCGTCTCCGCTCTGGCTCTTTTGCTGTGCGCCTGGTCTCCCTCGACGGCCGTGTTCGCCATTGCCATAGTCCTCCTGGAAGTGGCCTCCGGCATGGTGCAATATCAGGCGGCCTTTGCGGCACTTGTGGAAATTCGTCCCAAGGCGGCTTCACGCAGCATCACCTATCTGACGTTGATCGGAGGCTTCGCTTCGACGATCTTCTGGCCGATTGCCGCAACCCTTGGAGAGTTTCTCTCGTGGCGCGAAATCTACATCGCTTATGCGGCGTTGAACCTGCTCGTCTGCCTCCCGCTGCATCGCTGGATCATGCGAAGCCGGACGTCTGCAGCGATCGAATCCGCCGGCCTGGACCGGGAAGCGATTGCCGGCGCGCTTCCGGCACAGGCCAGACGGCGTGGCATGCTTCTCGTATCGTTAGCCTTTGCCCTACAGGGATTCACGCTTTCCGCGATACTGACGCATATGGTTCCGATGCTGGGAACGATCGGCTTCGGGGCGGCAGCCGTGATGATCGGCTCGCTCTTCGGACCGTCACAGGTTCTGAGCAGGCTCATCAACATGACATTCGGCGCAAACTTGCTGCCGCCCATGCTCGCGACCCTGTCCGCCACGCTCATCGTAGCGGGTATCGTCATCCTCGGTCTTTCCGGAACCTGGCTGCCCGGGGCTGTGGTCTTCGCGATCTGTCTCGGTCTCGGATCGGGCATCAACAGCATCGCGCAGGGATCGCTTCCGCTCTGGCTGTTCGGATCGGCCGGTTACGGTGCGATAACGGGAAGAATGGCCGCCGCACGGCTGGCGGCGGGCGCGATGGCACCCTTTGTCTTCTCCGTCCTGATGGAACGTTTCGGCACTGATGTCGCCTTGTTGGCCAATGCCGGCCTCGGCGCGGTCGGCATGGGCGCCTTCGTGGCGGTGGCATCGGCCGCCAAGCGTCGGCCGGATGCTCTCACTCTTTGACGCTGCGTTGCCTCAGCCGGGTTCGGAGTCGACTGAGGTTCAGTCGGTGAACTCGGCGACCACCCCCGGCTTGACCATCGCCGCCAGTTCCTCGGCGTCCCAGTTCGTCAGACGAACGCACCCGTGTGACTGGGCTTTATCGATCAAGGACGGTTCGGGCGTGCCGTGGATTCCATAGGTGGGCTCCGTCAGATCGATCCAGACGGTTCCCACCGGATTGTTGGGGCCTTTGGGAAGGGTCAGGGGCTTGTTGTTGTCGCCCTGCTTGAAGTTGACATCGGGGTCGTATTCGTAAGGGGGCATTCGCGCGACCCCCTTTACCTTGTGGATGCCCATGGGGGAGGGGGTCCCTTCGCTGCCGATGGAGGCGGGATAGGCAGCGAGCGGCGAACCATCTTCGGCGAATGCCAGAACTTGCCCCGTTCGTTTGCGCACTTCTATCCTTTTGACCGCGCCTTCCTTCGCGGCGCCGGGCTTTGCAACCCAAACCGTCTCCCCGACGGTAAACGACGCACCTGGATTCAGCGCCTTCAGAAGGTCGACGTCCATGTGAAACCGTTCGGACAACCTCTCCTCGACGCTCGTATAGCCGAGGTGATCCATCTTGGCCTGCTTGGAATAGTCGTCGGGAATCTCATCGACGAGATCCTTGGCATCCTCTTTGGTGATGACATAGGACTGGATGACAGGCTGATCCTGCGAAAGCCGGCTGACGACTTCAGGGTCCAGCCTTCCATCGACGGGAAGACGTTGCATGGCCTCGAATCCCGCGACGGCCTTGGTTACATTCTCGCCGTAGTAGCCGTCGATTACCCCGGGAGAGGCCCCCGCGCGATCCAAGAGGATCTGGAGATGGACGATGGCGGGATCCGGGTGAGGCGGCTCTTTCGGCGGCCTTTCCGGCGCAATCGCGGCAATCGGCGCATTGTTGACGGCTTCCGGCTGAAGCTCTTCAGCGCTGGCGGTGGAATGGAGGCCCAATGACAGGGCGGCTGCGACAAGGATGATGTTCTTCATGAACATCAAATGGCCAGCCGGCCCGACTTGTTCCGCCCGCTGATTTCCTTGCCCTTGGCAGTGGATGCGGCGTGCGTCTCGCACGCCGCACGGGCGCATGCCGTCAGAGCGCCGCTTTGATCTTCTCGGCGGCTTCAGGCGAGACCCACTTCGACCACATGTCTTCGTTCTCTTCGAGGAAGCGCTTCGCACCTTCTTCACCGCTGGCCTGATTGTCGGTCATCCAGGCCATGAGCTGGCTGACGGTATCGTTGCTCCAGGAGCGCTTGGTCAGATAGTCCATGACCTCGGGACCGACCCGCTCGGAGAAGGGCTTGGCAACCAGCGTCACGATCGTGTCGACCGGCCATGCATTCGGCTTGGGGTCGGAGCAATCCGCTACTGTGTTGCAGCGCTTCCATTCGGCCGCGTCATGGGGCACGCCGGGGTCCAGCTTGACCATCTTGTATTTGCCGAGCAGGGCGGTAGGAGACCAGTAATAGGTAAGAAGACCCTCCTTGCGTTCATAGGCCTTGGCGATGGCCCCGTCCAAGCCGGCAGCAGAGCCGGTGTCGACCAGGGTGAAGCCCGCCTTCTCGCCGTCGAACGCGCTGAAAAGCTGCGTCGTCACCACCGTGCCGCCCCAGCCTTGCGGTCCGTTCAGGATCGCGCCCTTGCTTGGATCCTCGGGGGCCGGAAAGAGCTCGGGGTGCTTCAGCGCGTCGCTGATCGTCTTGATGTCGGGGTGTGCGTCGGCGAGGTATTGGGGGATCCACCATCCCTGGACGCCGCCGTCGGGCAGCGGCGAGCCGACTGTGATGATACGACCGTCGTCCTGGCCTTTCTTGACGACATCGGGCAGGAGGTCGATCCACGCCTCCGGCGCGATATCGGGCTGGCCCTTTTCGGCCATGGAGGTGATCGTCGGCACGGTGTCGCCGATCGTGATCTCGGCACTGCAGCCGTAGCCTTCATTGAGAATGAACTTGTCCAGGTTGGAGAGGACCTCGGCACTCTGCCAGTTCATGCTGGCAATGGTGACGCTCCCGCACTCGGCGGCATTCGACGCCGATGCTCCTGCGATGAGGCCAAGCATCAGACATGTCGACGCAAGCAGCTTTTTCATTACACTGTTCCCTCTTCTTTTTGCGGCGTCTTATCGAAGAGCAGGGTGCCGCGTCTGCCCGCTCCTGCCTCGCTCGTTCTTTATCGCCCTCTGTCGCTATCCGGAGTAGCCGTGCCGGGCGAAGAAGCGGTCAAGCTCTCTCTGCTCCGGAGCTTGTCCGGTGAAGATCTCCACATATTCCGGAATGCGCTTCATCCGCACGGATACGTCTTCCTTCGTCTGCATCGAGATGTAGCCGATCTGCACGAGATAAATCGTGCGCGCACGCACATCGGCCCGCGCCTCGCCATGCCCGAACCGCAGGAACATGCGCGTGAGCGCGTCGAGTCGCTGCTGATCGGCGCTTTGGACTTCCGCAAGAATTTCAGGCGACTGCAGGGCCCAGCTTCGCACCGCGAACTCGAACTGAGAATCGAAGAGACCGCCATCAAGCCAGCAGTCGAAAACGTTGAGCATCGCTTCGGCAATCGTCTCGGCATAGGCCTCGGACTGTCTTACCAGATTGCCCGTGTTCTTTTCGCGCCAGCGCGAGACGAGCCTGTCGAGCAGTTCCTCGCGGTCCTTGAAAAACCAGTAAAAGCTCGTCCGCGACAGATTTAGCTTCTTCGCAAGCGGCTGGATCTTCACCGCATCAATGCCGGCATCGAGCAGGGATTCGTAGGCTGCTCCAAGCCAGACATCCGGGGAACCGCGCCAGCCGCTGTCGCTCGTTATCTGCTCCATCGTCGCTATTTAGCAGATCGACGGGTATCCCCGCAAGAAAAATGTACATCAGTGTCTCCGTCCCTGACTTCAATGCCTGATTTGTTGACACATGTGTACATTTTCACTTACGCTGCCGCCACGTCCAAGCCGGAGCCCCGCAAATGCCGAACGATCCCCTCCTTCAACCGTACCAGCTGAAGCACCTGACGCTGCGCAACCGCATCATCGTAACGGCGCACGAGCCGGCCTATCCGGAGGACGGCATGCCGAAGGCGCGCTATCGCGCCTATACGGTGGAGCGCGCGCGGGGCGGCGTGGCGATGACGATGACCGCCGGTTCGGCGGCCGTCTCGAAGGATAGCCCGCCGGTCTTCAACAATCTGCTTGCCTACAAGGACGAGATCGTGCCGTGGATCCGGGAGATGACCGACGCCGTGCACGAGGAGGGGGCGGCGATCATGATCCAGCTCACTCATCTCGGCCGGCGCACGCGGTGGGACAAGGGAGACTGGCTCCCGGTCGTCGCTCCCTCGCATCATCGCGAAGCGGCGCATCGCGCCTTTCCCAAGAAGATCGAAGACTGGGACATCGACAGGATAATCAAGGATTTTGCCGATGCGGCCGAGCGCATGAAGGCCGGCGGTATGGACGGCGTCGAACTTGAGGCCTACGGTCACCTCATCGACCAGTTCGCCTCGCCATTGACGAACGAACTCGATGGTCCTTACGGCGGCTCGCTCGACAACCGTATGCGCTTCTGTTTCGACGTTCTGAAGGCGATCCGGGCACGTGTCGGAGACGAGTTCATCCTGGGCGTGCGATACACGGCCGATGAATGCCTTCCCGGGGGGACGGACAAGGCGGAAGGTCTTGATATCTCGAAACGTCTCAAGGAAAGCGGACTTATCGACTACCTGAACATCATTCGCGGCCATATCGATACCGACCCCGGACTGACGGATGTGATCCCTATTCAGGGCATGGCCAATTCGCCGCATCTGGACTTCGCCGGCGAGATACGCGCAGCGACGAATTTCCCGACCTTCCATGCGGCGAAGATCCCCGACGTCGCGACCGCGCGCCACGCGATTGCGTCCGGCAAGGTCGACATGGTCGGGATGACCCGCGCCCACATGACCGACCCGCACATCGTCCGCAAGATCATCGAGAAGCGGGAGGACGACATTCGCCCCTGCGTAGGCGCGAACTACTGTCTGGACCGCATCTACCAGGGGGGCGCCGCCTATTGCATCCACAATGCTGCGACCGGACGCGAGCTGACGATGCCGCACAGCATCGCGAAGGCACACTGTCGCAGGAAAGTGGTCGTCGTCGGGACAGGACCGGCCGGTCTCGAGGCGGCACGCGTGGCGGGGGAGCGTGGCCACCAGGTGGTTGTGTTCGAGGCGGCAAGCGACCCCGGCGGCCAGGTCCGCCTGACTGCGCAGAGCCCGCGCCGGCGGGAAATGATCAGCATCATCGACTGGCGCATGAGCCAGTGCGAAAAACTCGGCGTCACCTTCCATTTCAATACCTGGGCGGAAGCGGAGACCATTCAGGCGGAAAATCCTGACGTCGTCATCATCGCCACCGGCGGGCTTCCGCATACGGAGGTGCTGTCGAGGGGCAACGAGCTGGTCGTGTCGGCGTGGGACATTATTTCCGGCGATGTGAAGCCGGGCACCAACGTCCTGATCTTCGATGACGCCGGCGACCACGCCGCTCTGCAGGCCGCCGAATTTCTCGCCAATGCCGGCGCAAGGGTCGAGATCATGACGCCCGACCGCTCCTTTGCGCCGGAGGTCATGGCGATGAACCTCGTGCCTTACATGCGTTCCCTGCAGAAGCTCGATGTGACCTTTACCGTCACCTACCGTCTGGAAGCGGTCGAAAAGAGCGGCAATCAACTGGTCGCTCATGTCGGCAGCGACTACGGGGGTATCTCCAAACAGCGGACTTTCGACCAGGTGGTCGTCAATCACGGAACCATCCCGCTCGACGACCTGTACTTCGAGCTGAAGCCCTTCTCCAGCAATCTGGGCGAGATCGCGCACGACCAGCTGATCGCCGGGGAACCGCAATCGGTCGTCCGCAACGCGGAGGGCAAGTTCCAGCTCTTCCGGATCGGCGATGCGGTCGCGGCGCGCAACACCCACGCCGCGATCTACGACGCCCTCCGCCTTCTCAAGGATATCTGACGCCAGGCAGATCCACCGGCGTGTTCCCACCTTCAGGCGGGGACTGGAATCTCTCCTTTTCCTCGTCTCTGTGCTCGTCACAGAGATGAGAGCAGCGCCGCGTCCGCGGCGCGGGAAGCGTTCTGCGGCGGCTGTTCCAAATCTCAACAGGCCTTGGCGCGGGAGACGCAAGTGCCCTTTCAACGCCGGAAATCAGTGTATGTTGAATTCGCCATCCACCTGCCGCCACTCGTTCGGGCCGATCAGCCGTTTGTGGGTGAACCGCACGGAGTGGAGCGGCCCGTCCAGCTTGGTCTGCCAGAAATCGAGGAACTTTCGCATCTGGGGAAATTCCGGTGCGACGTCGTAATCCTGCCAGACATAGGTCTGCAGGACGGATTCGAAATCGGGAATGCGGTAGAGGATATGCGCGGTCGTGAGACCGTAACCGTTGAGCTGGCGCTCGAGATCCGATGAAAATTGCATACTTCATCTCCGTTACATATCATTCGCCGGCTCCCCGCTGATCCTGCGGGGCCCCCGGCATGACCTTAACGTCACAACGAAAATTCAGGTTCCTTTCCAGTCTGTTGCAGCCGCGTCGAAGCGCTGCTGATTTTTTTGCGGGGACCTCTTGAAATCCATTTTTTGCCCAACCAGATCAACCCGCGCGAAGTGCTCGAACGAGGCTTCGCACCCGTCCGGATTGGTCGTCCGGTCCGGGATGGGGAACAAGATCATCAATGTTTGTCCATGGAGGAAAACATGGCGTTTCGACCGCTTCATGATCGTATTCTCGTCCGCCGCGTCGAGTCCGAAGAGAAGACCAAAGGCGGCATCATTATCCCCGACACTGCCAAGGAAAAGCCCCAGGAAGGCGAAGTCATCGCTGTAGGTCCTGGCGCGCGCAGCGAACAGGGTCAGATCCAGCCGCTCGACGTCAAGGTGGGCGACCGCATCCTGTTCGGCAAGTGGTCCGGCACCGAGATCAAGATAGACGGCGAAGATCTGCTGATCATGAAGGAAAGCGATGTCATGGGAATCATCGAGGCCCAGGCCGCCGAGAAGATAGCCGCCTGAAAATGCGAAGATACAGTCAACAAGCTGCCTATTGAGGAGTGAAGAAATGGCTGCGAAGGAAGTCAAATTTCAGACCGACGCACGCGAGCGCATGCTGCGTGGTGTCGATGTGCTGGCCAATGCCGTAAAGGTAACCCTCGGCCCGAAGGGCCGTAACGTCGTCATCGACAAGTCGTTCGGTGCGCCGCGGATCACCAAGGACGGCGTCTCCGTCGCCAAGGAAATCGAACTCGAGGACAAGTTCGAGAATATGGGCGCGCAGATGCTGCGCGAAGTCGCATCCAAGACCAACGACCTTGCCGGGGACGGAACGACGACTGCAACCGTGCTCGCACAGGCAATCGTCCGGGAAGGTGCCAAGGCCGTCGCCTCCGGCATGAACCCGATGGACTTGAAGCGCGGCATCGATCTCGCAGTCGATGCGGTCGTGAAGGAATTGAAGAACAACGCCAGGAAGATCTCCAAGAATTCCGAGATCGCCCAGGTCGGCACCATTTCCGCCAACGGCGACACTGAGATCGGACGCTATCTTGCCGAGGCCATGGAGAAGGTCGGCAATGAAGGGGTGATCACGGTCGAGGAGGCCAAGACGGCCGAGACTGAACTCGAGGTCGTCGAGGGCATGCAGTTCGACCGCGGCTATCTCTCGCCCTATTTCATTACCAATCAGGACAAGATGCGCGTGGAACTGGAGGACCCCTATATCCTCATCCACGAAAAGAAGCTTTCGAACCTGCAGGCCATGCTGCCGGTGCTCGAAGCCGTCGTACAGTCCGGCAAACCGCTCCTTATCATCGCCGAGGATGTGGAAGGCGAGGCGCTCGCCACCCTCGTGGTCAACAAGCTGCGCGGCGGCCTCAAGGTTGCGGCCGTCAAGGCGCCCGGCTTCGGCGACCGCCGCAAGGCCATGCTGGAAGACATCGCCATCCTGACCGGCGGCACCGTCGTCTCGGAAGACCTCGGCATCAAGCTTGAAAGCGTCACGCTAAACATGCTGGGCCGGGCCAAGAAAGTCTCGATCGAAAAGGAGAACACCACCATCGTCGACGGTGCGGGTTCCAAGGCCGAGATCGAGGGCCGTACCACGCAGATCCGCGCCCAGATTGAGGAAACGACCTCCGACTACGATCGCGAGAAGCTGCAGGAGCGCCTTGCCAAGCTCGCCGGCGGCGTCGCGGTGATCCGCGTAGGCGGCTCTACCGAAGTCGAGGTGAAGGAAAAGAAGGACCGCGTCGACGACGCCTTGCATGCGACGCGGGCGGCAGTCGAGGAAGGGATCCTGCCCGGCGGTGGCGTCGCATTGCTGCGGGCGGTTAAGGCTCTCGACGGCCTTAAGACCGCCAACAACGATCAGCGCGTCGGGATCGATCTCGTGCGCCGCGCTATCGAAGCCCCCGTCCGCCAGATTGCGGAAAACGCCGGAGCCGAGGGCTCTATCATCGTCGGCAAGCTGCGCGAGAAGGCGGAGTTCTCCTATGGCTGGAATGCCCAGACCAACGAATATGGCGATCTCTATGCCATGGGCGTCATCGACCCGGCCAAGGTCGTCCGCACCGCGCTTCAGGACGCAGCGTCGGTCGCCGGTCTTCTCGTTACGACCGAAGCCATGATCGCAGAAAAGCCCAAGAAGGAAGCCGCACCGGCGCTTCCGGCGGGCGGCGGCATGGACTTCTAAGCGATCGATCAGGCCCGCCCTTGCCCTCGGGGGCGGGCCTCCCTTCCGGGCGGAAACATACTTTTCCTCAAACCGCTCGAACGCGTCGGAGGACTGCAATCTCTCCTCTTCATCATCTCTGTGCTTGTCACGGAGATGAGGGCCGCGCCGCGTCTGCGGCGCGGGAAGCGTTCTTTCGGCCCAAGGTCGCCCCGATCTAGTCCTGGTTCCGGAACGCCGCCTCTCCGGCGTCCGACACCTCGACCCACTTCTTGTCCGGCTCGGCGTCTTTGACGTAGCTGTCGTGCCAGTTCCACCACTTGTAGGTCGGGGTCTGCGGATAGCCCTCGGGCGAATCCTCCCAGACTTCCTGCCGGCCGAGCGGCGTGATGTCGAGGTAATTCCACGTGCTGCCCATCTGCTCGTCGCCGCGATTGTTGATGAAGTAGGTACGGAAAACGCGGTCACCGTCGCGATAGAACACGTTCGTGCCGTGCCACTCGTCCACCCCGAAATCGGCGTCGAAGCTGTCTGTCACCGTAAACCACGGGATCTGCCATCCCATGCTCGCCTTCAGCCGGGCGATGTCCGCCTGGGGCGCCCGCGAGACGAAAACGAGAGTTGTGTCACGGGCGTTCAGGTGGGCGAGGTGCGCCACCTGATCGGCCACCATAGAGCAGCCTCTGCAGGCGTGGTCGGGCCAGCCGAAAACGCCCGGTTCAAAGAAGGCGCGGTAGACGATCAGCTGACGGCGACCGTCGAACAGGTCGACGAGGCTGACCTTCCCCGCGGGGCCTTCGAACGCATATTCCTTCTCTACAGCCATCCATGGCATCCGCCGGCGCTCGGCGGCCAGCGCGTCGCGCGCCCGGGTCAGTGCCTTTTCCTTGACGAGGAGCTGCTCGCGCGCAGCCTCCCAAGCCTGCGGCGGGACGACGGGTGGCGTGTGCATCGGTTTCGTCATGGCTCGGCACCTCCAGTTTGTGCGCTTTGGCAATCTGTACGCATTGGCGCCTCTTGGAGGCGCGATCCCGACCGCGCCATCGCCTGACTGTCGGGCTTGAAGTAGTTTGGCACCGGAACGCCGATGGTGGGAGTAACAAGTGTGGCGCCATTCCATCGGAGCTGCTGGCGGCCGCGCATTCCGACATATCGCGTGAGATCCCCTGGACATGTCGATCGAGCGGGACTGACCTAGATTACGTTGGTGCATTGGAAGAACGTGGCCGCGAATGATCGTATTCCTGGATTTCGAAGCATCGTCTCTGAACAAGAAAAGCTTCCCCATAGAGGTCGCCTGGGTCTTCCAGGACGGCCGCTCGCGTTCCTATCTGATACAGCCGGCTCCGGATTGGATCGACTGGTCCGACGAAGCCGAGGAAGTCCATGGCATATCGAAGGATCTGCTTCGCGCGGAGGGGCTCCCTGTCGCGTTCATCGCCGAAGAAATGATCCGTGAGCTTGCCGGACACCAGCTCTATGCCAGCGCACCCTCCTGGGACGGCAAATGGCTGAGCGTGCTGTTGAGAGCCGCCGGGCTGCCAAGACACGCTCTACGGCTGAAAAGGTCCGACGAGGCCTTCTTCGATGCGGCACGGCGCAAGATGGGCGAGAGGTTTTCGGATAAGGAGATATCGGACCTGGTCCTCGGCGTCATCGGCGCAACCGGACCGTCGCCCGTCCATAGAGCGCTTCCCGATGCGCGCCTCGAGCTGGATCGATTGAGGCTGGTCGCCGAGGCGGCGGCGGAGCGTGCGGGATCGGTGTAGCTCGTGCTCGCGTCCTCCAGTTTACGGCGCAGCGGCGGCTTTACATTTCTTTACATTCGCCCAGAACGGTCGAAACGTTGTCCGGTTAGCTTTTCTCCATCGCAGTAGGTGCTGCGGAGCAAAGGAGACTGGCAATGGACAACGAAGAAAAGGACCTGTCGGGCCCGGGCGCCGGCAAAGCCGTTTCGAAAGGATGGGGACGGCACGCGGCGATCGGCGGCCTCGCAGCCGTCGCGGCCGTCAGCGCGGTGGGATTTGCAGCCGCGCGCAGCGACGATTTCGGCTTCGGCATGGGCCGTTTCGGCATGGGCGGCCATGTAATGCAGGCGCATATGGGAGGTGGCGGCTTTATGGAACACCGGATCGGCACCATGCTCGACGAGCTCGACGCGACACCCGAACAGGAAGACAAGCTTTGGGACATCATCGACAATGCCCGCGCCGAGATCAGGCCGACTTTCCGGGACTTCCGCGAGACGCGCGAGGAGGTTATCGAACTCTTGGGCGCGCCGGGCATCGACCGGGCCGCCGCCGAGAAACTTCGCAGCGAACGCATTGCAGCCATTGACGAGGCCTCACGCAAGATGACGATCGCGCTGCTCGACGCGGCCGAAGTGCTGACGCCGGAGCAGCGCGTCAAGCTCGTCAAGCATTTGAAAGAGCGCAGGGGCCACGGCCGGTGGTAAATATGAGTCGGGCAGAAGATTGAGCGGAGCGCAGGGATGGCGGAACGGGTCTTGATTGTTGACGACGACACGCGCCTGTCCGCCATGCTCTCCGACTATCTCTCCGGAAACGGCTACACCGTCGATACCGCGGCGACCGCCACGGCGGGCATCGCCGAGCTCGGGCGCCGCAACCCTGACGTCGTCATCCTCGACGTCATGCTGCCGGATTTCGACGGCTTCGAGACCTGCCGACGCATACGCGCGGTATCGGACGTCCCCATCCTGATGCTCACGGCCAAAGGCGAGGAGACGGATCGCATCGTCGGGCTGGAGCTCGGGGCTGACGATTATCTGCCCAAGCCCTTCAATCCGCGCGAGCTTCTGGCACGGCTGAAGGCTATTCTGCGCCGCCGAAACGGCAGCGCCGCGGTTACGCGGTCCCTTCGCTTCGGACGGCTGGAGATCGATCCCGGTTCTCGCTCCGTCAGGATCGACGACCGCGAGTGTACGCTGACGAGCTACCAGTTCGACCTGCTTGTGGCCCTCGCCGAAAATCCCGGCCGCACGCTCTCGCGCGAACAGTTGATGGATGCGGTCAAGGGCGAGGAGCTGGATGCTTTCGACCGCTCGATCGACGTTCACATCTCGCGCATCAGGGCGGCCATCGAGAGCGACCCCAAGCATCCGAAGCGCATCATAACAGTGCGCGGCGCCGGCTATGTCTTCGCCCGCTATCAGGACGATATGAGATAGAGCGATGCGCAGCCGGCTGTTCCTGAAAATCTACCTGACACTGCTCGCGAGCCTTGCTGCGGTTGCCGTCGCCAGCGCCGCATTCGTATGGCTCGGGCAGGGCGAGGAGGAATCCGGTTGGGAAAGCCAGCGCGCCCGGTTCGTCGCCGCGCTCATTCCGCCGGACATGGACAACCGGACCGTCGAGGCGACCATTGAGCGGTTTTCACGCGCCTTCAATGCCGACATTGCCGTATTCGACCCGCGCGGCGGGCTGATCGCAAGCGCCGGCAGCCCGCTTCCGCGCGACATTCTCGACCAGACTTGGCGCCACGGCCCGGGCAATTTTCACACCATGGTGACCGAACTGCCCGACGGCCGTACCGTGGCTGCGCGCCTGGAACGGCCCTTGCGTCCCTCCGGCCGCAATCCGCTCGCCTACCTCGTTTTGATCGCCGGTGTCATCGGGCTGGCCGCCTATCCGATGGTGCGTCACCTGACTCGCCGGCTGGAGCGGCTGCGCGTGGGCGTGGATGCCTGGGGCAAGGGCGATCTAGTGGCTCGCGTGCCGGAAGACGGCAGCGACGAGGTGGCGGCGGTGGCCAAGAGCTTCAACAGAGCCGCCGACCATGTCGAGCGGCTGATCAAGTCGCACCGGGCGTTGCTCGCCAATGCCAGCCATGAATTGCGCTCGCCGCTTGCGCGCCTGCGCATGGCGATTGACCTCTATGAGCAGGCGCCGAACGACGATCGTAAGCAGGAAATCATCCGTAATCTTTCCGAGCTGGACACGCTGATCGAGGAGATCCTCCTGGCAAGCAGGCTGGACCACGTCGAGAAGCTCGATGCGCTGGAGTCCGTCGACCTTCTGGCTCTCGTCTCGGAAGAGGGCGCGCGCAACGATGTCGAGGTTTCCGGAATGCCTGCGATCGTCGCAGGCGATGCTCGCCTGCTTCGCAGGCTCGTGCGCAACCTCCTGCACAACGCGCTGCACCACGGCGGTCCACCTGTCACAGCCGCTGTCGCGCCGGCGGACGGTGCTGCGATCCTCAGGGTCCGCGATCACGGGCCCGGCATAGCGGATAGCGAGAGGCACCGCGTTTTCGAGCCATTCTACCGCCCGTCGGGACGCAGCGAGGCTGCGGGCGGCTGGGGTTTGGGACTGGCGCTGGTGCGCCAGATAGCCGAACGTCACGGCGGCGCCGTCCGCTACGAAGCTCCGCCGAACGGTGGCGCCTGCTTCGTCGTGACGCTGCCGGTGCAAAGCAAGACTGTGAGCGAGCGGTAAGGCGCCGGGGTCGCCACCGCGTGCAAACTTCGGAGAGAGGGGCAGGACACTCTTTTCGAAAGCTCGGGGCACCTCGACGCGGCAGTTGGAATGCGGCAAAGTGGCGATGCACGTTTATGTGCAAAGTCGCGTCACGCGCCGTTAACCGCCTCGTGCAAGTACACGCTGCCGCCAACACAAGCCGACACTTCACCAAACTGTATGTTTTGCAAATATTCGAGCAATGCTAGCGTCCGCGAAGCTTGGATTAGCTGTAGATTGAAGAAGAGAGGACGGCCATGGGCGGGAAAGCGCTTGCGGATACGACGGCCCACATTCGTCGTTTGCAGCGGGGCTTATCGCCACCCCTTGTTCCGGAGGTGTTTTCGGATGATACGCGACTGGTGGGCCGGTGGTGGAACAAACCGTTCGAGTATGATCTGCCGCCGCTGAAGGATCATGTGCTCTCTGCGAAATACTCCGGGCAGGGCATGGCCTCGGTGAAGATCGGCGGTCAGACGATTTCCGCTCCCGCGGCTATGGGGACGATCACGTTGGCACCAAGAGGCCACGGTGGATTTTGGCGCGCCGACGGCCCTGTCGAGGTCTCGAACATTTTCCTGGGTCACAAGCGCCTTCTGGCCAGCGCGGATCAGGTGGGAAATGGCCGAGAGCCCGAGCTGCTTGACCGCGTCAACTTCAACGATCCCAAACTGTTCACCATCATGGCCTTGATCAACGACGAGATAAATTCGGGAGACGCGATCTCCCACTTGTACATCGATCAGCTCCTCGACCTTGTCTGTCTTCAGCTCCTCAGGGCTCATTCCGCAACTTCAATGCCTATCTCGCCTGGACCACAGCGTGGTCTTTCGGGTTGGCAGGTCAAGCGCGTCACCGGCTATATGCGCGAGAATATGGCGGAGGATATCCGAATTCAGGAACTGGCGGACCTGGTAAACTTGAGCCGATTCCACTTCTGTACGGCCTTCCGTATGGCCACCGGACAGACGCCATACGGATGGTTGACTCGCCAGCGCATCGCCTACGCCAAGACGCTGCTGGGAGATATGAAGCTGCGCGTCAACGATATCGCTCTGGCCGTGGGCTATGAAACACAATCCGCTTTCGCCGCTAGCTTTCGAAAAGCGGTGGGGATCACACCGACCGAGTTTCGCCGTCGGCTCTGACAGGCTTGCACCGGTCTCATTGGCGGAATGCCTCAGCGATGCCTGTATTTGCGCAGCTTGACGGCTGATGGCTGACTCACGCCGCAGTCCTTGATCGTCACAGCAAGATCCGAACAATTCCGAAAGACCGGAACAGTGAAGCCGCGGCGCACGTCCTATCCTCTATCGCCATTACTGAGCTGAAGGGGACCTTTCATGACTGACGAAACAGCAGAATCGCATCCGCTAGGTCTTGCCATGTCACGCCGAGAAGCGCTTCAGGCAACCGCCGGGGCCGTGGCCTTTGCGGCGCTGCCGCTCCCAACCGGGGCAGCAGCGGATTCAACCGCAACGCCCGCGCTTCCTACCCACACGCTGCCGTTGGAAGTGACCGTGAACGGTCGAGTCCATCAGCTGGTCGTCGATCCCCGCTTGTCGGTTCTGGATATGCTGAGGGAGAGGCTCTCTCTGACCGGGACCAAAAAAGGGTGCAACCAGGGTGCGTGCGGAGCCTGCACCGTGCTGATAGACGGCCGGCGCGTCAATGCCTGCCTGGCGCTCGCCGTCATGCATGACGGGGCGAAGATCACGACCATCGAGGGCGTCGCGGAGGGAGAGGCGCTGCATCCGCTGCAGGAGGCCTTCATCGAGCATGACGCCTTTCAATGCGGCTATTGCACATCGGGACAAATCATGTCGGGGCTCGGCTGCATCAGCGAGGGTCATGCGTCCTCGGCCGAGGAGATCAGCTACTGGATGAGCGGCAACATCTGTCGCTGCGGCGCCTATCCCGGGATCGTAGCGGCCGTCGCCCAGGCTGCCAAGGAGGATCGTACATGAGACCCTTCGACTTTCAACGGGCGGTCAGCGAGTCCGAAGCGATCGCCGCAGCCGCTGCCGGAGCCAGATATCTTGCCGGCGGGACGACCCTCGTCGACCTGATGCGCGAGGAGGTGGAGACGCCGGAAAAGATCGTGGACATCAACAGGCTGCCGCTGAATTACATCCGGGCTACGGATGAGGCGATCGTCATCGGCGCGCTGGCGCGCATGTCCGAGGTCGCCGCCAATCAGGACGTGCGCAGATTGCAGCCGCTCATTTCGGAAACGTTGACCGAGGGTGCATCGCCGCAGCTCCGCAACGTGGCGTCGATCGGCGGCAATCTGCTGCAGCGGGTCCGCTGTCCCTATTTCCGCATGCTGGACGCGCCTTGCAACAAGCGCGTACCGGGCTCGGGATGCTCGGCAATCGACGGCCTGAACGCCGGCCATGCAATTCTCGGCACCAGCGAGCACTGCGTCGCCACACATCCATCCGACCTGGCCGTTTCTCTCGTCGCGCTGGGCGCGACGCTCTCCTTGAAGGGGCCGGCCGGCGAGCGAACCATTCCGGTAGAGGAGCTCTTCCGGCTTCCGGAGTCGACGCCTCATCTCGAGCACACGCTGGAACCAGGCGAACTCATCGTGGAGGTCCAGATCCCAAACGGCCCCTATGCGAAAAAGGCGCGCTACCTGAAGGTCAGGGACCGATCCTCCTACGAGTTTGCCCTCGTATCGGCGGCGGCGGCTCTTCATGTGGAGAACGGAACAATCAAAGAGGTCCGCATCGCTGCGGGGGGCGTGGGCACCCGCCCGTGGCGCATGAACGCTGTCGAGCAGGCGCTGGTGGGAAAACCCGCCGCTCGCGCCAGCTACGAGATCGCGGCGGCGGTTTCGACCGAGGAGACGCGTCCTCTCTCCCACAACGGGTTCAAGGTGAAACTCCTTCCCGCAACGATCGTACGAGCACTCGAAATGGCAGGAGATGTGGCATGACGACGGCTATCGGTAAATCCTTGTCGCGCATCGACGGCCGCCTGAAGGTCACTGGCCAGGCCACATACGCGGCCGAGTTCAACCAGGAAGGCCAAGCCCACGCAGTCATCGTGGGCAGTACTGTCGGGCTCGGTCGAATAGAATCGATTGACAGCGCAGCAGTTGAGAAAATGCCGGGCGTCGTGGCTGTGATAAGCCACATCAACGCGCAGCGGCTTGCCTACAACGAACACCGAGGGCCTATCGACCCGCCGGCGGGAGAACGGCTTCACGTGCTGCAGGGCTCCGAGGTACGCTTCTTCGGAGAACCGGTCGCCATCGTCGTCGCCGAGACGCTCGATCAGGCGGAGCATGCGGCCAATGCCCTCAAGGTTACCTACTCCGCTCGCCAGCCGCAGGTCGATGCACATGCCGGCGAGCGGGTCATCCCGGCCGTCGCGCGCCGGCCGGGTGCCCGGGCCGAAGCCGATCTCGCCCGCGGAGATGCCGACAAGGCGCTCGAAACCGCGGCCGTGAAGGTCGAGGCGGAATATGTCATTGCGCGTGAGAACCACAACCCGATGGAGCCGCACGCGACGATCGCCGCCTGGAACGGCGACCGCCTGACGCTGTGGAGCAAAAGCCAGTTCGTCGTCAACGAGCAGGCGGAGATCGCCGCCATTTTCGGGCTTCCGCCGGAAAACGTGCAGGTGAACTGTCCGTTCATCGGCGGTGCGTTCGGCACCAGCCTGAGAACCTGGCCGCACGTTACCCTGGCGGCTCTGGCCGCGCGGCACGTCAACCGTCCGGTAAAGCTCGTGCTCACCCGTAAACAGATGTTCTTCGCAACGGGGCATCGGCCTTACACGCTACAGCGCATCGCCCTGGGGGCGCAGGCCGACGGCAAGCTCATCGGTATCGTCCACGAAGGGGCAGGGGAGACGAGTCGTTACGAGGAGTTCATGGAGGCGCTCACGTCCGTGACGAGCTTCATGTATTCCTGCCCGAACGTGCGCACGAGCTATCGTCTCATTCCCCTGGACGCCAGCACACCGACCTATATGCGGGGCCCCGGCGAGGCGAGCGGTATCCACGCGCTCGAATGTGCGATCGACGAACTGGCCTACAAGCTTCAGATGGATCCGATCGACTTGCGGCGGATCAACGAGCCGCAGATCGACGAAGGGCGGCAGGTTCCGTTCTCCAGCCGATCGATGCTGAAATGCTACGATCTCGGAGCCGAGCGCTTTGGCTGGAGTCGCCGGACGCCCGAGCCGGGCTCGATGCGGGACGGGCGCCTTCTGATCGGTTATGGGATGGCCAACGCGTCTTATCCATGCCTGTTTGCCCCGGCAAACGCCCGAGTAAGACTTCTCCCCGACGGGGCGGTGGAGGTGGAGGCGGCGGCAAGCGACATGGGGCCGGGCACCTACACCTCGATGACGCAGGTCGCCGCGGAATATCTGGGAATTCCCGTCGAGAGAATCAGGTTTTCTCTTGGCCGCTCCGATTTTCCGGCGACGCCGCCCCATGGTGGGTCGATGACCATGGCGTCTGTCGGCTCCGCGATCAGAGCCGCATGCCTCGATCTTCAGGCGAAGGCGGCCGTGCTTGCCGCAAAAGGCGGAGGCAATGCGGGGCTTGCCGGGCAATCGCCGGAAGCGCTGGAATGGCGCGATGGCATGCTGTTCGTGAAAGGCCGGTCCGATCGAGGCGTCACCTATGCCGAGCTCGTGTCCTTTGGCGGGGAGAGCCCGCTCGTCGGGGAGGGGACTGCCGCGCGAGACGGCGAAACCGGACAGAAATATTCCATGCATTCATTCGGCGCGGTCTTTGCCGAAGTTGCCATCGATCCCGACGTGAAGACGATCAAGGTCAGGCGAGCCCTTGGCGCCTACGGAGTGGGCCGGGTCGTCAACCCGAAGCTTGCGACGAGCCAGTGTATCGGAGGCATGATCGGCGGCATCGGCATGGCCATCATGGAACGAACGGTGCTCGACAGGCGCAACGGGCGTCCGATCAATGCGCACATGGCCGATTATCTCGTGCCGGTGAACCTCGATACGCCGCATATCGAAGCCCACTTCGTCGATGAGGAAGACACGATCGTCAATCCGCTGGGGGTAAAGGGGCTCGGTGAAATCGCGCTTGTGGGAATGTCGGCGGCGGTTTCGAACGCCATTCATCACGCAACCGGAAGGCGGGTGCATGAACTGCCGATCATGATCGAGAGCCTGCTGTAGAATGTAGCCGCTTTCTTCTCCTCATTCCTGTGCGCGACACGGGAATGAGGATCGCCGCTTCGACGCTGCCTCTTGCTTCCTTCACGCAGAACCGCCAGGCGGCACCACTTCCACCGGCTCCAATTTGCCGCTGAAGAGCGGCCGCCCGGCATAGAGGCCGCCGACCAATTCGAGCTCGAGCCGCTTCTCGTCCCGCTGCCGAACCTTCTCGATGATTTCGGCGACCTCGGGCAGATCAGCTCCCAAGGCCTCCAGTGTTTTCTGCCCGAGAACCAGCGAGGATTCGAATGTCTCACGAATGTGGAAATCGGCGCCCGCGCCGATAAGATCCAGCGCGTGCCGCCGGTCCGAGGCACGCGCGAGAACCGGGACGAGAGGGAACTCGGCCTTGATGAGCTCTACGATTCTCGTGGCGTCGTCCGCCTTGTCCACGCAGACCACGATCGCATTAGCGCGCTCGGCGCCCGCCGCATGGAGGATGTCGAGGCGCTTGCCATCACCGTAATAAACTTTGAAATCGAATTCGCGGGCTGTGTTGATCATCTCCACGTCGGTATCGATGATGGAGATGACGTGACCTCGTGTCAGAAGGACCTGGCTCACGATCTGGCCGACACGGCCGAAACCGATGATCAGGACATTGCCGCTGAGGTTCTCGGGCCGCTCGACGCCATCCGTCGACAGCGGAATGTTCCTCTCCACGAGACGCAGCGCCGCGATCAGCAACGGCGTCACCATCATCGAGACGATGATGATCGCCGTCAGTATGGCGTTCTCTTCGCCGCTGATAATGCCGGTGCCGAGGGCCGCGGCGTAGAGCACGAAGGCGAACTCGCCGCCCTGCGCCATGAAAACCGCACGCTCGATCGCCTCCCAATTGGACGCCCTGAAGAGCCGCGCCACAAGGTAGATGACAATGGCTTTTACGACCATGTAGGCGACCACGTAGAAGAGGATCATCGCCCAGTTGCGAGCGATGACGCTAAGATCGAGCGACATCCCGACCGCAAGAAAGAAGAGGCCGAGCAGAATGCCCCGGAACGGTTCCACATCAGCCTCGAGCTGATGCCTGAACGTCGACTCCGACAGCAGGACACCGGCGAGGAACGCACCCATCGCCATGGAGAGACCGCCGAGCTGCATGACATAGGCCGACCCGAGCACAACCATCAGCGCTGCCGCCGTCATCACCTCCCTGGCCTCGACGCTCGCAATGAGGCCGAAAAGCGGATTGAGCAGATAACGCCCGGCGAGGACCAGGCCTGCAATCGATGCAAGTCCGATCGCGATGGAAAGCCAATCGATCCCCCCGGACGCGGCAACGCTTCCGGGCACGATCGGCGCGAGGAACGCGACCAGCGCAAGCAAGGGCACGATGGCCATATCCTCCACGAGGAGAATCGACACGATGCGTTGTCCCTTCGGAGCCGCCATCTCTCGGCGTTCCTCCAGCAACTGCATGACGATCGCAGTCGAGGTGAGCACGAAGCCGGCGCCGGCGACGAAGGAGGGGGCCACCGGAAAGCCGGTCAGAACGCCGACGCCCGTCAGAAGTATCGCGCAAAGGGCGACCTGTACGATGCCCAGCCCGAAAATCTCGCGGCGAAGCCCCCAGAGGCGAGAGGGCCGCATCTCCAGTCCGATGATGAAGAGGAACATCACCACGCCCAATTCGGCGACGTGAAGAATGGATGACGGCTCCTGGAGCAGCCGAAGGCCGAAGGGGCCGATGGCAATCCCGGCGGCGAGATAACCGAGAACAGAGCCGAGCCCGATACGCTTGAACAGCGGAGCCGCGACGACGGCAGCTCCAAGCAGGGCGATAACCGGCAGCAGGTCTATGCCGTGGGACTCAGCAGCCATATTTCGCTCCGAATTTCCAGATGACGGGCGCCTCGTAGAGCGGCACCAGCGACCGTTGAGGCCGGGACATCCTTCCACTCAACCAGGTTTGAATCAAGCGCGAACACTTTCGACAAAACCTCAATTCGCTGCACGTCACGCTCGCTCAATCTCCCACGCCGTCAGCCGACGTCCGCCTTGAATTCGGACGTCGGCACGATCACCTCAGACGGTCGGAACGGTGCCTCCGTCGATGACGAACTCGGCGCCGTGGATGGCGGCCGCACGGTCCGAGGCCAGATAGGCAATGAGGTCGGCGACTTCGTGGGGGTCGGCCGGACGACCGATCGGGATCCCGCCAAGGCTGTCGAGGACTAGCTGCCGTGCCTCTTCGATCGTACCACCATTGGCCGCCTGTAGACGTTTCAGCAGGTCGACGGAGGACTCCGTCATGATCCAGCCGGGGGAGACGACATTGACCCGAACCCCCTTGGGACCAAGCTCCTTGGAGATGGACTTGCTGTAGGTCCTGAGCGCCGCCTTGGCGGAAGCGTAGGCGGTGGTGGCATCGGGCAGGGGAAGCACCGATTGGATGGAGGTAACGTGAACCACCGCGCCGCTGCCGCGTTCGATCATCTGCGGGATCAGAAAACGATCAAGGCGGACGGCCGCCAAGAGGTTGAGGTTCAGTTCGGACAGCCAGTGGTCGTCTGTAAGGGCAGTGAAGCCTCCGCCTGGTGTCGACGATCCGCCAAGAACATGAGCCAGGACGTCGATGCCGCCAAAGCGCTCAAGGGCGGCCTTGGCCAAGGTTGCTGCCCCCTCGGACGTCTTCAGGTCTGCCCGGACGAACTCGACGCTGTCGACGGACTCTGGTGTTCCGCGGGCTGAGGTAATCACGCGGGCGCCTCCTGCCAGGAAGCGGTCAACAGTGGCGCGGCCCGCGCCCTTGGTGCCTCCGCTGACCAGCACACGCTTCCCCGCAAACTCGGTTGGATCCACTTTGCTGTTCATGCCGTGATCTCCAAAGCCTTTATCCCGTCGTTCTCGAGGGAAAACCGATAGGTGAAACGGATCGGGCTGCGTTTGAAGTCACCGTAGACGGATCCTTCAACCACGACCTGAAGGTTTTCATGACGCACACTGTCCGGAGTGAAGATCGCCTTCACACCTGCAGCCTCGACGAGCAGGTTCCGCAGTTCGGCATGGCCTTCGTAACGACGTCCGTTGTCCAGCACGACCGTATCCGCGCTGAATGGCTTCAGCATGCCGTCAACGTCGAGAAGTGCGTTGGCTTTGACATAGTCCGCGATGGGTCTGGGTAATGGCGGGATCATGAGTGTCTCTCCTTTGCTTGCAGAAAATCTAGCACTCAGATATTGGTCAAATAAGTGGGATTAACTTGCATGCGCTGATGAAGGGATCGGGACAATGGAGCAGGCCAGCCTGAAGGAACTGGAAGCTGCGGTCGCCATCGCCCGGCGCGGGACGTTCCGCGCCGCTTCGATCGATCTCGGTATCTCGACCACCGCGCTGAGCCATACGATCGGCAGGCTGGAGTCGGCACTGGGAGTCAGGTTGTTCAACCGCACCACGCGGAGCGTTTCGCTGACGGATGCGGGGCGCCTGTTCATTCAACATGTCGCTCCGTCGTTGCAGGATCTCCACGCCGCACTGGAAACCGTGCGCGAGCAGCGCGAAACACCTTCCGGAACGATCAGGATCAACGCGGCACCGTTCGCCGCGCGCGCGATCATCTCGCCGCTCGTGCTCGAGTTCCTGCGCCGATATCCCGACATGAACGTTGACATCGTCACGGAGGGTAGGATGATCGACATCGTCCGGGACGGGTTCGACCTGGGGGTCAGAGTCGCAGGACTTGTTCCCACCGACATGATCGCCGTTTCGCTCGGTCGGCCTCAACGGCACGCTGTCGTAGGGTCTCCTGCATATTTCGAGAGGCACTGTGTCCCTGTGGTGCCGCCGGATCTCCTTACCCACAAGTGCATCCGCGTCCGGCTACCTGACGGCTCGACGTACCGTTGGCGGTTCGAGAAGGACGGCGAGCAGGTTCAGATCGACGTCGAGGGACAGATCTCGCTCGATGAAGCCAGCCTCACGCGGGCTGCTGTGCTCGCCGGTGCGGGCATCGGCTACCTGTTCGAACAGGACATTCTTCCGGAGATCAAGACGGGGCGGGTCATCCGAGTGCTGGAAGACTGGACACCGCCGTACCCGGGTCTCTGCTTGTACTACCCCGGAAGGCGGAATCTTTCGGCAGGGGTTAGAGCTTTTCTGGAACTCGCTCGTGAGCTTGCGCGGCGAGATAGTGATTAACGAACCCGAGTTGCAGTGATCAGGTGCAAGGCAGAATTACCCCTCGTGACCGCCGCTGCTGAGAGCTTGCGATCGAATGTCGCCAGCTGCCCCCCACGCGCCTTGGCGAGCGCAAGGAGATAGGTGTCAGTTACCTGCCCCGAAGTTAGGATTTTCGTGGGAGCGATATCACCTGACCCGACAGGCTCACATCGTCCGGCCAAAAGCTGTGCCCGGGGAGCGACGGCATTTTGCCAACGATCTCCATCACGAGTGACGGTGAACCGGGAGAATTCGGATATTTGGGGTTGCCGACAATCCGGATGGCGCCGTTTTCGGTAGTGGGGCAGGTAGCCCACGCGGCCTGACCCGTCGCTGCGAATCATTCGTGCGCATCGTCATGGGCAACATGGCCCGGATCGATTAAGGCAATCAGCACATTGACGTCGAGAAGGAAAGTCACGGCAGTTCGTCACGCAAGGCGTTGACGATCTCGAGCGTCACTGGCGGAGCATCCGGCTGAGGTGTTAGGAGAGGAATTCCATTGCGCTCGCCGCTGCTGCGCGGTCTGCGCAAAGAACGTCTAGCCAGTTCGGAAATGACTTCGCCGACGCTCCGGTGCTGCTGGGCTGCCATCGCCTTTGCGGCGATCAGTACATCGTCGTCGATTGCCAGGGTCGTTCTCATACCGGCCTCGTTGCGCATCAGTCATCACGCATCATATAAAGGACGAGGTCGGCCTTCTCAAGGTGGATGCGACGGGACGCAGTCATTGGTCCGATCCGCTCACGGCGGAAAAAATCACAGTCTCACCTCTCTGCGCGAAACACGGGTCTCCGCGTGAGGCATCGCTGCCGGCGGTTCGGTTGGTGAGTATGTTTTTACGTTACGCTTCCGGTTGGCGAACGTAATAACATTACCTATGCAGTCGCTGTCAATCATCGAGGACGCGATGAACAACACTTGTCTGGAATTCAGGAACCTGACGCTTGGCTACCTTGGCCACGCGGCCGCCGTCAAAACGCCGGGAGAGTGACATTCTTACTTTGCAGAAACAGGACACTTTAACTTTGCGGTGGAGAACCCAAGTGCAACAATGACGTGTGAAGGGTAGGGCATCAGCTACTTTCGCGCAAATGTGCCATGAAGACTTCGGCCGGTGTGCGGTAGCCCAGGCACTTGCACGGCAGCGAGTTCATGTGATGGGCAAGGGCGACCAGCTGCTGCTGGTTGACGGCGGATAGATCCGTATCGCTTGGCACAAAGCGGCGGATACGCTTGTTGGCGTTCTCGACGGCGCCTTTCTGCCAAGGTGAATTCGGATCGCAAAACCAGCTCCTGGCGCCGAGTCCATCTTCCAAAGCCCTGAAGCCGCGAAACTCGGTACCGCGGTCGAAAGTGAAGCTCTGCCGGGCAAAGGCGGGCAGCGGTGCAAGGGCATCGACGATCTTGCCGATGAGCGGTTGCGAGTGGCGGCTGCCATTCTTGATCATCACCGTGTAGCGGCTCTTGCGCTCGACCAGCGAGGTGACATTGGCGTTCCCGAGCGCGCGCTCGAAGATCAGGAGATCGCCCTCCCAATGGCCGAACTGCGAGCGATCGGCAATAAAATCAGGACGTTGAGCGATCCTGCAGTCAAACGGGATCAAGCCGTCACGGGGCTTGCGGGCGCGGCGTGGGCGGCGCTTGCGGCGGCCTTCCGGCAAATGCCGAAAGAGCTCCAGCGCATAATCTTCCTTGCCATAAATAAAGCGATAGATCGTCTCGGTGCAGACACGGACGGCGCTTACGCCATCGGCAAGCAGGCGACCGGCGATCTGCTCCGGCGACCAAAGCGCCTTCAGCTGCTCGATGACAAGTTCGCGTAATTGCGGGTGGCGCCTGAGCTTGCCAAGCCGTTGCCGACGCTCCTTCGAGATGTCGTTGGCGATGCCGCCGTAATAGCCGCTGTATTCCGGAAACTCGGCATCATGAAAGGTAGTGCGCTTCAGCTCACGATAGATCGTTGATCGATGCCGACCGAGTTGGCGGGCGTTCTCACCGACAGGTACCTTGCGTTCCATGAGCTGATGCAAACGTCGGCGATCGAAAAGGGTGAGCTGCGAATAGCAGAGCGACATCCAAAAATCTCCAAGAGGCAAGCCATTGTTTTCATCGCCTGAAAATAGAACATACAACTATAAATTGTATGTGGCGGCCAGGTTGAAATGTCCGCTGTTGCGCAAAGTTAAAATGTCACTGTGAGTGCGTCACCAACCATTTAGAAATGCGACATGCGACATCCCCACTGGCACTGAGGCAAGCCCCCGACCGGACCGGCTGGATCGGATTGCAAGGGAAGGGAGGGGGCGGGTGAGACGCACCAAACGCTTTAGCTTTGAGACCTTGCGACGGCGGATCATTCCGCCGCATCGAGCTCGGAGAGCGCTTGTCGCCGTCGGGCAATGACCGCTGGATCGTTCGTGAAATCGGTCCGACGTCCCGGCTTGCTGCCACTCGGTTTGTAACCGATCCTCTCGCTATTGGTCTTCACCTTCGGCGGCCGCTCGTCCTGGCGCTCCTTGATGTAGGCCAGCACATCGGAAAGCCGCTTGTTCTCGGTGATCGCCGCATGCGTCACCCGCTGGTCCTTATCGAACACCCGGTAGGGCAGGCAATGGCCTTTCCACCGCACATCCAATCGACCATCGGCATAGGCATAGGTCTCGACATAGCGACCAGCCAAACCGCGCGTCACATCGGTCTCCTCAAGCATGATCCGCTGGCGCTCGAACGAAAACGTCAGCTGCGATCCGACATAGCGCTGCTCGCGTTTGCACAGGATCTCTTTGAGCCGATCGGGCGCCAGATTCATTGGCCGATGCAGATCATCGGGTCGGGCAGGGACAACCGCAAACCGCGCATTGTAGTGCTCCATGAAGCCAGGCAGAAACGCATTGCCAGCCTCCATGCCGTCGATACCCGCCAGCCTTAATTCCTTGACCAGCCGATCCTGCAGCGTCCGGTTCATCCGCTCGACGCGACCTTTGGCCTGACTGGAATTTGCGCAAAGAATCTCGATGTTTAGCTCGCAAAGTGCACGCCCGCACCCTTGGCATCCTTCTTCGCCACCCGAAACACCGAATGTTTGTCGGAGTAAAAGGCCACAGGTGCCCCATGTTGCCTAAGGTAAAGCGCCAGCGCCTCAAAGTAGGTGAACGCGCTTTCCGAGCGCACGAACCGCAACTGCATCAACTTGCCGGTCGCATCATCGACGAACACCAAAAGCGAGCACGGCGGCCCGCGATCCTCGAACCAGCGATGCTCCGACCCGTCGATCTGCACCAGTTCGCCATAGGCCTCACGTCGCAATCGTGGCTGATGAAACGTCCGTCGCTGCTTGCGCGACAGCCAAAGTCCGGCATCCGCCATCCAGCTGCGCAGCGTCTCGCGCGACACCCGCAAACCATCGCGCTCAGCAAGCTTCTCGGCTGCCAAGCTCGGACCAAAGTCCGCATAGCGTTCGCGCACGATCGCAAGGGCATAATCCCGCACACCGTCGCAAATCCGATTGTTCGATGGCCGACCAATCGCCTTGTGCCGGATCGATGCTGCACCATCCCTCCGGATACGCTCCAGCAAGCGGCGGACCTGGCGCGTGCTTAAGCCCAGGACATGCGCTGCCGAAACCAGCGTCATGCGTCCGGCGATCACTTTCGACAAAACCTCAATGCGCTGCAGGTCACGCTCGCTCATCGCAATCAATCCCATCCGCAATCTCCCACGCCGTCAAACCGCCGGGAGAGTGACATTCTTACTTTGCAGAAACAGGACACTTTAACTTTGCGGCTACAATTGTATGTCACAGCTATTTAAAGATGAGACAAAGTAGTCGACTTAGAAACGCGACAACATCCTATCCATTACTACTGCATTTGCAAGTTGCTATATTTAAAAAGTACGGAGACGCAAGCCGCCGGCCGGGTGGAGCTGGTCAGGGTTGCGCAGCCCGGTCGGCGGCGGATGGCTCCAGCTGCAAGATAAACTTTAGCTTTGACATCCCGATCACTCCGCCGCTTTCAGCTGCGCAAGGGCTTGCTGGCGCTTGGCGATGACCACCGGATCCTTGGTAAAATCCGTCTTCCGGCCAGGCTTCGTGCCGCGCTTTTGATAGCCATTGCTCTGGCTGCCGTCGCGAATGCCGAACATATGGTCCGTCTGGCCGGTGCGGCGCGGCCCGCCCTTGCTGCGCTGTTGCTCTCGTCCGGCCTGCATCTCGGCCACCACCGCCAGCATGTCATCAAGGCGCTTGTTCTCAACCACCTCGCAGCGGTGCACCGAGCGCAGCGTGTCGAAGGTTCTGTAGGGCAGGGACGTCCCCTCATGGGTGACCTCGAGGCGACCGTCGGGATAGTCGCAGACAATGACCTTCTTGCCGGCGAGCGCCGTGGCGAGGTCGGTCGGATCGAGGATGAACATCACCTTGTCATAGCGCAGCGTCAGCGACTGCGACAGCTTGCGGATCTCCTTGCGGCACATCGCGCCATCGAGGTTCTCATGCGCGGCAAACGGCCGATGCATGTCCTTCGGATTGCGCGGCGCCTTGCCAAAGCGGCGATTGAAGTCGGCCATGAACTCCGGCGCATAGGCATTCGCCGCCGCGATCGTGTCGATGCCGCGCAGCCGCAGTTCCTTGACGAGGCGATCCTGCAGCGTCTGGTTGGCGCGCTCGACGCGTCCCTTGGCCTGCGGGGTGTTGGCGCAGATGATGTCGATGTTGAGTTCATAAAGGGCTCGCCCGAACTGCGTCAGGCCACTGGTTCTGTCCTTCTTGGAAGCATGGGTGGTGCGGAAGACGCCATGCTTGTCGCTATAGAAGGCGATCGGCTTGCCCCATTGCTGCAGGTAGGCCTTCGTCGCGTGCAGATAGTCGAAGGTGTTCTCCGATCCGGCGAAGCGTAAGTGCAACAGCTTGCCGGTGGCATCGTCGATATAGACGAGCAGGGCGCATTTGGGGCCGCGGCCTTCGAACCACCAATGAAGCGAGCCGTCGATCTGAACGAGTTCGCCGAAACAATCGCGCCGGCCGCGCGGCTGGAAGACCCGCTTCTTGCGCTCGCGTCGCGACACCCAGATGCCGACTTCCATCATCCACTGACGCAGCGTCTCCTTGCTGACGGCAATCCGGTGGCGCTCCAGCAGCTTCTCGGCCGCCAACGTTGGTCCAAAATCCCCGTAATGCTCACGCACCAGATCGAGCACCAGGTTGCGGAAATCCTCGCTATGACGCCGGTTGCTCGGACGGCCGCGCTTCTTCGACACGAGACCGTCGGCGCCGTCCAGGTCATAGGCCTGCAACAGCCGGTGGACCTGACTGCGGCTGAGACGAAGCAACGCGGCCGCCTCGACGACGGTCAGGCTGCCACCGCGAATCCGCTGTATGAGTTCAAGACGATGCAATTCCTTCTGCGACATGGTGATCAAACAAGACATGACGACTCCGAACGCTCATGGTCTCAACCACGCTTCACGTCGCCAGTCTTCCTTCCAAACGTTGACGTTTGACCAGCATCCCGAGAGGCGACGAC